>CAIOSP010000129.1 GCA_903861005.1 uncultured Pseudomonadota bacterium | reverse complement strand
CCGGCGGCGGCGGCGGCGGCGGCGGTTCGGGCGGCGGCGGCTTCCCTGGCGGCGGCGGCTCTGGCGGCGGCTTCCCTGGCGGCGGCGGCTCCGGCGGCGGCTTCCCTGGCGGCGGCGGCTCTGGCGGCGGCGGCGGCGGCGGCTCGGGCGTGCCCCTGACCGGCCCCGTGCAGAATCCTGTTCCGTTCGGTCCTGACGCGGGCGCTCTGTACGAGTTCCCCTAGTCGGGTCGGCCTTCGGGCCATCAAGAGGCCGCTCGAGGGTTCCCCTCGGGCGGCCTTTTTTGTTGCTGGGTGGGCCTAGCAGCCCCAAGGTCGGTGATCCTCTTCGCTTTTCCGCGCGGACGTCGTGATCGTCGCCGAGGACTCGGGTATGCTGGCCGCGCTGGATCCAGGCGCTTTAGCCCGTCCGGTCGGTTGGAAAGAGGTGTTCGTGACGCGCTCCCTCGGCCTGTGCATCGTGCTCGCGGCTTGCTCCCAGCGCCCTGATCGTGTCGACCCGTTCGACTACCCGAGCGGTGCCGACGAGACGGGCCTGATCCCTGTCCCGAACGACTGCGACACCCGCACCGACAAGTTCGAGGCTCAGGCCACGGGCTACATCGAGGACAAGCTCAAGGGCATCGGCACCTACGAGTACCGCTCCATCCCGGACCAGCGCACGTCCATCGTGCTGCGCGTCTGCGGCGCCAAAGGCCCCCTCCCGCAGCTACTCGACTTCAACTTCTTCGGCGCCACGCGCGTGGACAAGGGCAAGTACGACGTTGGCCCCGACGCGCTGACCAACGGCGGCTTCGAGTTCGGCTACACGGACGCCCGCAACGGCAACCCGACCTACTGCTCGGACCTGCCGGAAGGCACCGTCACCATCACCAAGTCCACGTTCTCGACCCTCGAAGGGTCGTTCAACGTGCGCGCGCGTTGCTTCGACCAGGCCGTCCTCGACGACGTGGTCCGCCCCCCGTACACCTCGTTCGCCGGCACGTTCTCCGCCAGCAACGAAGGCAACGAGTAGGGACGGTTGCTCGGCGCCTCACGCGGCGCCGACGCGGTCTTGACATCTGTGGGTCCCCGGCGTCGTTGGCGCCGGACCTGCGTGTCTTAGGCGCTTTGGACACGCTGCGGGACGATCTCCGCGCGCGCAGACGCGACTCGCGGCCTGGTCCCGCGAAGCGGCTCCCGCTCGCGCGTCCGTCGGGCCGCGGGCGCGTGGCGCTCGATCACAGACCCAGAAAGTAGGTGCGCCGCCCACGAGGGGCGGCGCGAGTGGAGCTGATGGGAATCGAACCCACGACCTCCAGAATGCCATTCTGGCGCTCTACCAATTGAGCTACAGCCCCGAACAAACTCTCGGCGAGGTCAACCCCGAAAGCGGGCGGCTAATAATGCGCCTAGGCCGCTCCTGCAAGCGTGATCGACAGGCCGGGGGCGATGTTTCAGGGCCTGTGCGCGGTATCGTCGGTCGGTCCAACGGCTTCGGCGGACGACGAAGATGCGTCATCGAAGGATGGGTCGGCCGGGTCGCGAAGCGAGGCGCGCAGATGGCGCAGCTCGCCGTCCAGCTCGTCGATCTTCTCTCGCACCTTGTCGAGCGAGACGTGGCGGATCTCGCCGTCGTCCATCAGGTGGTACGCGGTCTTGCCCATGCGGATCCACAGCGCGTCCCGGTCGCGCTGGACCTGACGCACGCGCAGCATCACGCGACCGTCGTCCTTGGCGCGGGTCAGGCGACGCTGGCTCTCGCCGAGCAGACGACGCAGCGCATCCTGCAGCACGTCGGCGAGCGGCGAGGGGGGCTTGGGCTTGTCGATCGACGACGTCATCACGGCACCTGTGCTGCCCCGTGAGGGGGGCGAGCTGCCCGGAGCGGGGCTTGAACCCACACTCCCCAAGGGGAAGGGGATTTTAAGTCCCCTGTGTCTACCAGTTCCACCATCCGGGCGTCCGTCCCACTTAACCCCGGCAGGGGCCTCATGGCTTGAGCCGCGCCGCTGTGACCGCGTGGTCGAGCATCGCCGACGTGATCGCGTCGACGAAGTGGTCGCGCAGGACGCCGTCGCCGTCGATCACCAACGTAAACGGGATCTCGGACGCCCAGCGCGGCACGTGGGCCTTGAGCAGGCGCTCCGGGTCGTCCGTGGACAGCCACCAGTGGTGTAGTCCGTCGAGCTTGTAGGTGGTGAGGGCGCGCGTGACACGCGACGCGTGCGAGCTCTGCGCGTCCACGTTCACCAGCACCAGCTCGACGTCCGGGTGCGCCTTGGCGAACGCCTTGAGCGTGGGCAGCTCGGTCACGCAGGGCTGGCACCAGGTGGCCCAGAAGTTCACGACGCGCACGTGACCGCTCGGCTCGGTCAGGTGGGCCGCCAGCGCGGGGCCGTCGACCAGCACGGGGGGCGTCGTGGCGGGTGCGGGCGGCTCGGTGGCCGGGGGCGGCGCGTCGTTCGGCGCGGCCCACGCTTGCCCACCCGTCACACACCCGATCCACAGCAGGCCCCAGCGCAGCATCGCCCCTCCGTCGCGCACGTCATCGGGGTGGCGATTGGACCGCCCCTGCACCCACGGTATCGGATCCACGGTCGATGTGGCGCCCGCGACGTGGATCCGTGACGCGCTTCGACCGAATGCGATACCGAGACGCCCTGCCTTGGGGGCGTGGTGCGGCGTCTGGCCTTGTCGATCGTGCTGATCCTGTCGGGCTGCCCCAAGCGGCACGTCGACGCCGCGGCCGAGGCCATGGCGGCGGCGCTCGGCGCGGTCGATCGCGCGTGGGTCGGGCGCGACGCCGGCGGGCTCGACGCCGTCGCTTCCGCGCTCGACGACGTGCCCGACCAGACCAGCCCTGAGGTCGCGTGGCGCCGCGCGCGGCTGGGCGTGGCGCGCGGCATCATGGCGCCCGACGCGCGCATGCAGCGGCGCGACTTCGCGGATGCCCGCGGGGCGGCGATGTCGTGTGTGCTCAGCGCGCCGACCCTGTCGCACGCCTGGGAGATCCAGCGCGACGCCGACGCCATCCACGACCTGCCCTACGATCGCCTGGGCTGCGCGGCGTGGGCCGGGTACGCGTGGTCGCGCTGGCTCTCGACGCTGGAGCCGGGCGCGGGCGCGGTGGACGTGCCGGCCGTGCTGGCGCTGCTCGACCGCGGCGCCGCCGAGCCCGAGAAGGAGCGCCTGGAGATCACCGTCTGGGGCCGCGCCATCGTCGAGGCCGTGCAGGGCAGCCCCAGCAAGTTGCTGCTCGACGCGCACCGCCGTGATGACGACGACGCGTGGGTGTGGTGGGCCGACGTGCAGCGTTGGCTGCCGTCTGCATCAGGTCTGCTGATCCCGGATCGGGGCCCGCGCGCGCCAGAGGAACGTGTGGCGTACGCGCGGCTCTCCGAGACAACGGACAAGCCCTAGCGGGTGTCCGAAGTCGGGACGAAGGGGACCGCGAGCGGCCCCCCGGTCAACTCAGCGCAGCGTGGGACGCGAGGTGCCCTTGGTGGCACGGCGCGCGGCGCGGCGGATCGCCTTCCGGCGGCGCTTCTCGGCCAGGCGCTGCTTGAGGCGGCGGCGCTCACCAGGCTTGAGGTAGAAGCTGTTCTTCTTGATGTCCTTGCGGATGCCCTCGCGCTCAACCTTGCGGCGGAAGCGGCGGAGTGCCTTCTCGAACGGCTCGTTGTCGCGGACGGTGACCAGGATCACGTGCGGTAGTCCTTGGAAAAGTGGGCCCGGGTGCCGGGGGACAGGGGTGCAAGCCAAGCATTCGCTCGGCGGGACTTCAGTCCGGTCGGCGATGGTCGCGCCTCTTAGCCGATGCATCGCCTGTGCGCCAATGCCGAATGCGGCGACCGTCGCGGCTTTGTCGGTCCGCGCGGCTGAGCCTGTGATCCAGGCCTTGTCACGGGTGTATCCATTTTGATAGCATGGGGCTGGAGGTGGTCCTGGAAACCAACCTGAACGCCCGCCTGTTGCTGGTGGAGGACGATCCGACGGTGCGCGGATCCGTGGCGCGGGCGTTGCGTCGCCAGGGCTGCGAGGTGGTGGACGTGCCCGACGCCGACGAGGCGATGGAGGCCGCGCGCGAGGGGCAGTTCGACGTGGCGCTGCTGGACGTGGGCCTGCCCGACGGCCGCTCCGGTCTGGACGTGCTGCGCGCGCTCAAGCTCCACGACCCGGCGATCGAGTGCATCGTGTTCACCGGCGACGCGTCCGCCCCCATGGCGGTGGAGGCCTACGCCGCCGGCGCGGTCGAGTTCTTCGAGAAGCCGATCACCGACTGGAACCGCTTCCAGCAGGTGATGCGCCGCGCGATCCGCCTGTCGCGCCTGACCCGCGAGCGCCTGGAGCACGGTGACCCGGCCGCGCGCGACGGCGCCCAGGGCGTGGTTCGCAAGCTGTTGGTCGGCAACTCCAAGGCCATGGAGGAGCTGCGCGGCATGATCGAGCGGCTCGCCCCGCGCAACACCACGCTCTTGTTGCTGGGGCCGTCGGGCGCCGGGAAGACCAGCGTCGCCAAGGCGCTGCACGCGGCGGGCGGGCGCCTGGGGCGGTTCGAGCACGTCGACGTGGGCCGCCTGGACGGCGCGACGATGACGTCAGAGCTGTTCGGACATGAGAAGGGCGCCTTCACCGGCGCGGACGATCGCTACCTGGGCGCGTTCGAGCGGGCCAAGGACGGCACCATCCTGCTCGACGAGATCGGCGACCTGGCGCCCGACCTGCAGCGCAAGCTGCTTCAGGTGCTGGAGGAGCGCTCGTTCACCCGCATGCGCGGCGACGCGATGATCCCCATGTCGGCGCGCGTGATCGCCGCCACCCACCGCGACATCGAGGAGCTGGTGCGGCAGGGGACCTTCCGCGCGGATCTGGCGAACCGCCTGGGCATTCGCATCACCGTGCCGGGCCTGGCCGACCGCCGCGACGACATCCCGCAGCTGGTCTACACCTTCCTCAAGGACGCCGTCGCCCGCGAGAAGCTCGACGTGCGCAGCGTGCCGTCCGACGTGCTCGACCGCCTGATGGCCATGGACTGGTCGCGCGACAACCTGCGCGGCCTGCGCAACGCCGTGGAGCGCATGGCCGTGTTCGCCAGCGGATCCGCGCTGGAGGTGCGCGACCTGCCGCCGGATCCAGCGAAGCCCTCGCCGGATCCGGGGGTGGCGGTGTCAGCCTATGCGGGCTTGCCCTACGCGGAGTTCAAGGAGCGTGTGCTGCAGGACCACGTCGGCGCATACCTGACGGCCTTGCTGGAGCAATCTGGCGGGAACGTGTCGGCGGCGGCGCGCGTGGCGGGGCTGCACGGCCCCAACTTCCGGCGGCTCATGCGCCGGTTCTCCGTCCGGGAGTAGCAAGATCCGCGCGATCTGGGCCCCGTTGGCGATGGACGCAAGCGGCCCCGTCTGGTAGAACAGCCCTGCCTCGCCTCTGGATCTCCCCGATCCAAAGCCCCCCTCGTGCTCCCCACGCCCGGCTCCCCGCCGACCTGAGAGCTGCCCTTGCTCGCCGCCCAAGTCCAATGGACCTGGACCGTCCACACGGAAGTGTTCGACGGACCGCTGGATCTGCTCCTGTACCTGGTGAAGCGGGACGGGATTGATCTGCGCACGGTGAAGATCGCGCGGGTGACCGACAGCTACCTGGAGTACCTGGAGAAGCTCGACGAGCTCAACATCGCCGTGGCCTCCGACTACCTGGTGATGGCCGCCACGCTCTGCCACCTCAAGAGCCTGGAGCTGCTGCCGCGCCTGCCGTCCATCATGGCGGAGGAGGAGGTCGACCCGCGCGAGGCGCTGGCCCGTCGCCTGGAGACCTACGAGCGCTTCAAGGCCGCGGCCGAGGCGCTCGCCGCCCGCCCCATCCTGGGCCGCGACGTGTTCGTCCGCAAGCCGCTCGACATCGGCGAGGTCGACCGCCCGCTGGTCCCCGGCGTGGACGCGTTCGGCCTGCTCGACCTGTACTACCAGATGCTCACGCGTCCGGAGAAGGTGGAGCCCACCCACACGGTCTTCAAGTCCGAGATCGATCTGTCGGACTGCTGCCGCCGCGTGCTGGTGGCGCTGGGCGGGCAGGGCGGTCGCCGCAACCTGACCGACGTGCTGTACGTGTTCACGGAGCGCTCCGAGCGCGTCGTCGCGTTCCTCTCCATCTTGGAGATGACGCGGCTGCAGTGGCTGTTCCTGGAGCAGGAGACCCACCTGGGCGCCGTGCACGTGACGGCCAACGTGCCCATGGATCAGGACCTGTCGGCCATTCGGGGCGAGGTGGTGGTGGAGGCGACCGCATGAGCGACAACGTCCTTCCCTTCCCGGGCGCCACGCCGCCGGAGCCCGAAGGCCCCGGCGAGCCGCCCAAGCCCGACGAGCTGCTGATGGCGCTGGAGGCGCTGCTCTTCTCGGCGGGTGAGCCGGTCACCGCCACGGAGCTGGCGTCCGCGCTGGGTGAGGTCGACGCGATCGCCGTCCGCGACGCGTTGCGCGAGCTCGAGAAGACGACCTCCGATCGCGGCGTGCGCGTGGTTCAGATCTCCGGCGGCTGGCAGATGCGCACGGACGCGCGCTTCGCCGACGCCATCGTGCGCCTGCGCGGCGGTCGCCCGCTCATGATGTCGCGCGCCGCGCTGGAGACCCTGTCGGTGGTCGCGTACCGCCAGCCTGTGACGCGCCAGGAGATCGACGACATCCGCGGCGTCAGCTCGGGCGGCGTGGTGAAGACGCTGATCGACAAGGGCTACCTGCGCGTGATCGGCCGCCGCGAGGAGCCGGGCCGCCCGCTGGAGTACGGCACGACGCCCACGTTCCTGGAGATGTTCGAGCTGTCGGGCCTGGACGACCTGCCGACCCTCGCCGAGCGCGCCGAGCTGGTGATCGACCAGCCCCCCGGCGATCTGGTGGTGCCGCTCTTGGACAGCGAGCTGCCGCCGGAGTTCCCGGTCGACTAACGGTCCCTGTGGCCCACGAGCCAGGACGCGGCGCGCCTCTCGACCGCGAACGGACCACGCCAAAGCGTAGGGCCCGCCGTGTCCTCCACGCTCAAACGTGCCGATCGGCCCGATCCCCGTTAAACGGCGCGGCAGTGCACACCGCACGACGGAGCCAAGTCGCTCCGCATCTGCGTGCCCGCCGGGAGGTGGCCACGTCGGAGGATGACATGTCGCAAGAGCATGATGACAGCAATTCCGTTCGCCTGGCCAAGCTGATCGCGTCGCGAGGCGTCGCCAGCCGGCGTGAAGCGGAGTCGATGATCGCCGAGGGCCGCGTCACGGTGAACGGGCAGGTGGTGCTCAAGCCGGTCGGCGTGGATCCGAAGGACCACGTCAAGGTCGACGGCCGCGCGCTGCCCACGCCCCCGCCCACCGTGTGGTTCGTGCTGTACAAGCCCAAGGGCTACATCACCGGACGCGAGGACCCGGAGGGCCGCAATTCCGTGATGGAGCTGGTCGAGCACCTGCAGATCCGCATGGAGCCTGTCGGCCGCCTGGACTTTGACACCGAGGGCGCGCTGCTGTTCACCAACGACGGCGAGACCGCGCACAAGCTCGCGCACCCGTCGACGGAGGTCCCCAAGCGCTACCACGCCAAGGTGTACCGCAAGCCCGGGCCGGAGAAGCTCGAGGCTATCCGCACCGGCAAGGTCTACCTGGAGGACGGCCCCGTGCCGCCGTCCAAGGTCCGCGTCATCGCGTCTACGGACACGGAGAACTCCTGGGTGGAGATCACCGTCACCGAGGGCCGCAACCGCCTGATCCGCCGCCTGTTCCAGCAGCTGCACCACCCGGTGTCCAAGCTGCGCCGCGAGTCGTTCGCCACCATCTCCATCCGTGGCATGGAGCGCGGCGACGTCCGCCCCCTGACCGGCGAGGAGATCCGCCGCCTGCACGACCTGGCCGAGGGCAAGAACCCGTCGAAGGCCGGCCGCGTCCGCTACGGCACGGGTCACGCCCGTCCCAAGCCGAAGATCCGCCCGCAGAACCGCAAGGCGCGTGAGGCGAAGAAGCGGCAGATGCGGTGATCGTCGGCGGGAGCGTTGACAGCAAGGCCCAGAGCTACTAAGAGGGCGGCGCGGGGTGGAGCAGTCAGGTAGCTCGTCGGGCTCATAACCCGAAGGTCGTAGGTTCAAATCCTGCCCCCGCAATCCTCATTGAAGCCCGGTTTTCGCGCAAGCGTAACCGGGCTTCTTGACGTTCCTGGCTCCATCCTGGATCATTCGATTCAGAGCGAGGATCCAGATGCCCAAGATCGCGAAGCCGCAACGCCATGGGAACCGGTGGCGGATCACGTACCGGGACATGGACGCGAAGCGCAGGTTCGAGACCTTCGCGACCTTCCAGGAGGCGCGCGACGGGCTGAACCGGCGGAACACGGAGGCTGAGGCGGTGCGAAGTGGCGCGGCGGCGCGTCCGCCGGACCCGCACACCTTCGACGAGCTGGCCGACTACTGGCTGGAGCACCGGACGACCCAGAAGCGCAGCCCCAAGGATGATCGCAGCATCCTGACACGGCACCTGCGCCCGTCGTTCGGCCGGATGATGCTGACAGAGATCACGCTGCAGCGCGTGGACCGGTACGTCGCGACGCGGCGGTCGCTGTCGCCCAAGACGCAGACCAACCACCTGAACCTGCTCGGCGCGATGCTCAAGCTCGCCGTCGAGCTGGGCTGGCTCGGGATCGCGCCACGGATCCGCAAGCCCAAGCTGGTGGAGCAGGACTACACGTGGCTGCGCACGCAGGACGACGTGCGCCGACTGCTCGACGCGGCGACGCATGAGGTCGCCGGCGTGATGGAGCTGTACGCCGCGGCCATCTACACGGGGATGCGCGCCGGCGAGCTGCTCGGGCTGCGGTGGGAGGATGTCGACCTCGACCCCGGTCGGCGACTGATCACCGTCGGCCGGAGCTACGACAAGCCGACGAAGACCGGCGCGATCCGACACGTGCCCATCCTCGACCCGCTGCTGCCGGTGCTGCGTGCCTGGCGAATGGAGTGCTCGACCGCGTGGGTGTTCCCCGGTGCGACGCTCGAGCGGCAGGGGCCGTCCGCGCGCGTGCTGCAGGAGGTGCTCCAACGGTGCCTGCTGCGCGCCGAGCTGACTGCGGTGGTGAAGGGTGTGCCCAAGGGGCTCGGTGGCGCCAGGAGCCGCGCAGGAGTCTACGCAGGGCTCACGTTCCACGATCTACGGCACACGTTCGCGTCGCACTGGGTGATGCAGGGTGGCGACCTGTTCCGGCTGCAGCGCATCCTCGGGCACACGACGCCGCAGATGACCACGCGGTACGCCCACCTCGCTCCGGACGCGTTCCAGAGCGACTGGGGGCGGCTCGGGGACATGATGCCCAGGGACGGCGCGGTCATCGCTTTGGAGGGCGGTGGGGGCGCGCGGTGACGCCCGTCATCCTCGAGCGGAAGGCTCGGCGTCAACGGTCCTTGTGGCGTACTGACGGGCGCCTTTGCCAGAGGGTAGCTGCTTTCGAAGCGTCTCCGGGGCGATGTCGAAGCCGTAGTTGCTCATTCGCAGCTCAAAGCCGTCCTGCAGCTCCGCCAGCTCCTCGTCGGAGAGGTCTTGGGGATCGCTTAGCGGCGTGGCCCACACTCCGTACCGATCTGGGAACACGTGCGGTTGGTCTCCCTGCGTTCGGGGAAGCTGTCGCGCCGCCTCCGAGCCCTCCTTCACGCCGATCAGGACGCGGTGGAAAGGTGTATGGCGTGCCGCCAGGAACGCGTCGAAGTCGCGTGCGCCATGGAACACGTAGCGGTCCGGACGAGCGCCCGACGCGGCGAGCAAGATCTTCACCGCACGGTCAGACCGAAGCCAGTGCACCATCACCGCGTCCGACTCACCCACCTCGGCGCGGCGGAGTGACCCACGCCACTCATCGGCGTTGTGGGCCGTGATCGGCGGTCCGCCGAGGCGTTCGGGCACGACGGGCGATGCGGCGCCGAAGTCGGGGATGACGAGAGCGGAGAGGTTCGCTCTCTCCCGTTTCTTTCGGAGCTTGTCGCCAGCCTTCTTCAGGGCGTCGACCTTGGCGGGCCGGACGGTCAGTGGCGCCCCTGTCACGCGCGCCTGGGTGCTCGCGTGCACGAGGGTGACGAACTCCGCGCGCTGCGCCGCGTCCGCCTTTGGGTCCTCGTCGCGCAGCGCGTGTCGGACCACGTCCAGATCCTCGTCGATCAGCGTGACGTAGGGCCGGCCGGTGTCTGTCCCAAGGAAGACGCTCCCTTTGTCGCAGGCGGCAGTCACGGCGGCCCATGCTCGGTCGGGGGCTTCGGTGCCCGAGGTGGCGCGATCGCCCCACGCCACCTCGAGCAGCTCAGGGAACAGCACCAGGAACGGGTAGGCGTTCAACAGACGCTTCAGCGTGCCTCGCGAGTACGGGTACGGTTCGTCACGGTCGGGGAGGTTGCGGAGGAACGACGCAGTCTGCGCCCAGAGATCGTCGCGGCGGTGATCGTTCCACTGGACGTGTCTCGGTCCGCGCTCCCGCAAGACGGCGTCGAGAGGCGGTGCAGGTTTACGCGTCTCGTGTCCTTGCAGTCCCCGACGCCACTCTCGGAACGCTCGGACGAGACGCTTCGGGTCGATGCGTGGCTCTACCAACGGCCGCAGGAGGAGGGCGGGCATGGTTCGCCACTCCGCGCCCGTCGAGTCGAGCACCAAGATGCAGCTCACCCTCCACGCTCCGCGCTGTTCCCGGAGCACGCCGAGGTCGATGTGGGTGTTCTCTACCGGCTCGATTCGGTGGTCCAGGACGGTGGAGGGCATGGGGGCCGCCGAAATGGTCGTGATTGAAGCGGAAACGGCGGCCCAGGCCCGCGCGAAGTGCTTCCACCTGCCGTGCTCAGCAAGGCCGCTGAGCTGACCAGGATGGGAGAGGTCCATGAAGCTGCTCAAGTATAACGAAGCCGCGAAGCGGCTCAACGTCCCCGTTGGGACGCTCTACGGGTGGGTGAGCGAAGGCAGGGTGCCGTACTTTCGGTTCGGCGCGCGGAGCGTGCGCTTCGACGAGGAGGTCCTGGATAAGTGGGTGTGCGCGCGGGCGTCGGGTGCTGTCGAGGTGTCCAATGGCTCGTGAACCTCTGCCGCTGCGGGTGTTGCGAGCTTCGTCGACAGAGGTCGGGGACGCGGCGCGTTCGAGAGCGAAGGCGGTTGGGCGGCGCAACGCCACCGGCTGGATACGCCTCGAGTCCTCCCTCTGGGCCGAGCTCGTGACGGCGCTACCACTGCCGTGGCCGGAGGCGGCGGTAGTTGTGGACCTTCGCTGGTGGGCCGACATGGAGCGGTTCAACGTCGGGCGTCGGCCAAGCCGTCGGACGCTCGCGGCCCGCTACGGCTGGACCGACCATGCCGTTCGGCGCCTGCTGCAGCGGCCGGAGCTGTGGCAGGACCCGAAGTTCGCCGTACCGTCGGAACCGGCGCGAATGGACGCTCGCTCGGAGTCGGCCGCACGAGACGAGCGTGCGGATGGTGTCGCCCAGATTCCGCCCAACGGGCACCAGGAAGTCACCCGGCAGCACAAGGATGAACCAGCTCAATTTGGAGAAAAACGCCAGAACGACGCCAGCGCCGCGCCCAGCAACCGCCTCACGGGCGTTGATCTCACGATCCACGATCCACGATCCACGATGAGCAAGAGAGCGAGCAGGCGCGCCGCCCTCTTGGCGCCACCCGACGAGGAGGAGCGAGCGGCCTGGGAGCACGCGGTTGGCGCGTGGGCCGAGATCGACCCAAAGGACGCCCCTCGTCTGGCAATCGACGACAACGCCGATGGTGCTCTGCTCCTGACGGCCATGCGACGAGACGGGAGCGAACTGGTGATCGCTCGCCTGCGGCAGGCCGCGCGCGGCTCGTGTTGGCACGCTCGAGCGGCGCGCGGTCTTACAGGTGGGACGCCAATTCAGTGCATCGGCGAGCTGCTGCGAGGCGGAAAAATGGCCGAGGCCCTCGACGAAGCGGCGAGGCGGGCGCCGGACGCTCGCCCCACCGAACCTGGATGGCGCGACCGTCCCGGCAGGTCGTTCGGGCCCAGCGCGCCTGTCCGAGCCCCGGAAGGCCGGGAGGAGTCCCTGACGATTCAGACGCCGGCGGAGCACTGCGAGCGGTGGGCGAGGGCTCTTGAACGCTTGGGTCGACATCCGGACGCGGAGTCGATGCAGAGCTGGGTCACGAAGGGCGTGCTCGTCGGCGTGGACGACTCCGTCGCGACCGTGTGGTTTGCCGGCGACTACTACGCCACGTACTGCGGGCAGCATTTTGAAGAGCCGCTCGCTAAGGCGCTCGAGGTGCAGCGTGTGCGGTTCGTCTACGGCGACCCCAGACACTGGCCCTCGAACTAGAGGGGCCGTCAGCGTCATCGGCGTCTCGGCGGACCCAGGGGGGCCGTTGGACCCGACCACCAAGGAGTTCGGGCGACGCGGTGCCTGAGGATCAACTGTCTGGCGTTCCCGTTGGCGCGGGAGGGGGCCTCGTTGAGCACGATGAACTTCTCGAGATCGTGAAGGGGGCCACGGGCTGGCTCGCGACGGAGTCGTGGCTCGTGAGGTGCCTGTACCACTCGGATCGCCCGAGCAGGACCTTGCTCCGCGCGCTGGAGCCGTTTCTGCTCATTCCGGAGCAGGCCGGTGGGACCGACGGCGGGCAGGAGTAGCAACTCGGCCGCTCCTCGAAGCCGTCCGCACTCCCGCGCCACGTGGCAGGCCTCGGGGCGTCCGGCGATGGGCAGGGCGCCCGCCTGGTTGGGCGGCCGCGTGACGGGGCAGGCGATGCCAGCTCGGACGCCAGTGCTGGTCCCGGATCCGAGGGCGATGTTGATCGTTGGAAAGCCGGAGGCGGTTCGCCTGGCACCTGCCGGAGGATGGAGTCTGGCAGCGCGCTTCCATTTGGGTGATCGATTGTCGATCACCCTTTGACTGATCAACCCCTAAGGTGGGGTGATCGGGTGCGTCCGTACCCTCCGCAAATGCGACGCGCGTCGGACGCCGTGTTGGCGACACGCGGCGCGATCGGGCCGGACGGGCAACACGCGCCTCGTGCTCGTCCGCCGAGCCCTTCCATGGGGCGCAGCGTGGATCCGCCGCTTCCGTGACGGGTCGAAATCATCGCCAGTTCGTAGATAATCGAGGACTTTGCGGCCGCGAGAACGACGACCAGTTCGGAACGCATGTCGTTGGGTCCGCGTGCCTTGGTCACCCCGAATGACCCTTGGCACTGCGCCTTGATCTGAGCGGGTCTCGCGCGAACGGACGCCGCGGCCGCTCACGGGGGGGCGGCCCACGGACGCTGCACGCGCGGTCTCTCACGCGCGCGTCCGGGGCACCGACGAGACTGTCACCACGGCGCTTTACAACGAGCGCGCGGAACTCTTCGCGGCGTGTGTTGCCGCGCTCAGCGACCGAGAAACGCCGCGTCCCCATCCTCCAACGTCGGCACCACGAACGCTCGGTCCAGATCCCGGTTCATCCGCTCGCAGCTCGGCTCTGCGATTAGCAGGCACCCATGACACGCCGCGCCTTCGCGGCCGCGCCCGTCCTCCGGCCCGTCCGGCGCGTGCTGCGCACACACCGGGTCGTTCGAGCAGATCAGGTTCCGCTCCACCGCCTGCTCGATGTGGCGCACGATCTCCCGGCCGACCTCCACGAGTCCGCCGAGTGTGCCCTCGCTGCCCGGGGTGCCCGTGTACAACAGGATCCCCGCACGAGACCGCTCGGGGTCTTCGGGGTGCCGGTAGCAGTAGATTCGCTCGCGGATCGCGCTCGCCGAGTAGCCGCACTCCAGGCTGATCTGGGTGATCAGCATGTGCGCCAGGCTGTGGAGCATGATCATCCGCGCGCTGGTGAAGCGGTCCATCGACGTGTCGGACGGCTTCAGTTCGTTCTCGATCCGCAGGCCCTCACGGAACTGCTTCTCACGCGCCTTCACCGCGTCTAGTCCTTCCCACGCGCGCAGGGCCTCCTCGCTGAAGGCCAGGAACACACCCTCGCCGAGCACCTCGACTGCAGGGATCCAGTCCTGGTGCTCGGACAGCGGCGCGGTCTTCTGGCCCGCCAGCTCCAGCTCGCCCTCCGGGCCGACGTTCACGCCTTCGATGCGCGTGAAGCCGACCATGGCGCGGACCTCGCGCAGCGCGTGCACGAGCACGACCCGGTCCAGGAAGACTGGCAGCTTCTGATCGAGCCGACGCGCGAACCACCGCTCGCCCTTGGGCGGCAGGTCGTCGGCGTAGCCGTACGGTGCAGCCATGAGCGCGCTCCACTCCGCCTCGCGGATGGGCACGGCCTTCTTGTCAGTGCCCGCGCGCTTGGCGCGGATCGCCTCCAACACCTCGGCAGCGTCCTCGTCCTCGAAGGCCTCTTCGAGCACGCGGATCATCCGCAGCATCTGATGGAACTCGTTGATCGTCTCGACTCGCTCCAGCATCGCCCAGTGCTTGGACACCTTGCGGCGCAGGTCCTCGCCCACGTCAGGGATCGACAGCACGCTCAGGCGCTGCGGGAACCACACGTTGGAGCCGGTGCGGATCACCAGCTTCGCTTGCTGGTCGCAGCTCTCGTCGTTGGTCTGGAGCCACGGTCGCCACGCGGAGCACTTGCCGAGCGAGTGGGGGAGCCGAAGGTCCTGCAGGCCTCGGGTGCGACCGCACCGCCGACACAACACGATCAAGTCAGTCAGCTCGCCGCTGGTGCCGGTGGTCAGCATGGCGAGGTCGGCGATGTGCTCGTGACCTTCGTCAGCGACCAACGACGACTTCTCTGCGTGTACGTGGCAGTAGTATGTCTGCTTCCGGTCGTCGGTGGACTCCATGCCCTCCTCGACCTGGTTGCCGTGCACGTAGCCGCGCCAATTGATGTCCATGAGGTGGCCCTTCGGACAGGCCGAGACGAACCGCACGGGCACCGTCTGCTGCGGCTTCTTGATCCCCGCGTGGCAGGTGTGCCGACGGTTGTCGTCCAGCGCGCTTCGCTGGACCAACGAACGGCACGACCGGCACAGGTACCAGGCCGGGAACTCGCGCGCGTGAACACCGCGCCACGGCCCGGCGTCGTCGTCCTCGCACCGGGGAGGCAGGCGCAGGCGGACGTGGTTGCGGGGCCACGCGCCAGCGCCCTTCAGCATGGCGAGCGCCTGCTTCTCCAGGCGCGGCTCTTCCAGAAAGCCCTCGCGCTCATCCGTGTAGCGCCAGCTGTCCAAGCCCTTGATCACCACCGCGTGATCCACGAGATCCACGATCGCGCCGGGACCGGCGCCGGTGAGCATCTGACTGCGACGAATGCTGCCGTCCGGCCGCCAGTTCGAGTTCTGTGTGGGGCGGCTCATGCCTGGGCCTCCTTGCGCTTGGTGTCGACCCATACGTGAACGCCCGGCTCCACGTCACGCATTGACGTGGGCGCGCGGAAGTGGTCGAGCAGGTCGGAGTCTTCGCCTTCGAGCGTGTCGACAGCCGTCGAGAGCAGCGCGCGGAAGTTCTTGGGCGTCTCCCAGGGTGAGTACTTCAGCGAACCCGCGGCCTCCTCCATGCGCTCCACCAGCAGCTTCCAGTCTCGGATTAGCGCCTCAACGCGGCTGCGCAGGCTGGCCGCCACGCTCGCGGGCACATTGTCTCGGTGGCCGAGGGCGCGCTGTGTGAGCAGCTCGATCACCCGTGCCTCCAGCGGCTCAAGCTCGGTCGCGCGGATGCGCTGCACGCTCTCGCTGGGTGCCATGCGCGGACCCAGGTGCCGGATCAACGACACCACCACGCCGGCCAGTCCACGGTCCACCGCGCGCGTGCTGAAAGGCGTGACGCTCGACGCCTCCACCTCGCGGTAAAAGCTCTCGTGGTAGGCGGTGAACCGCTCGTAGTGGGAGCGGTCGCGCGGCTTGAACAGGTTGTACGCGGTGACCACCAGGCCCGGCGTCTCGCGGCCCACACGAGACGACGCCTGGATGTACTCGGCGGTGGTGCGGGGCTGGCCGTTCACCACCATCAGTCCGAGGCGGCCGATGTCCACGCCGACCGAGATCATCGAGCTAGCGAGCAGCACATCGTTCTTGGAGTTCTTGCCCACACCGAAGGGACCGTTGAGCCGATCGATGGCCTGCGCGATCTCGTCGGTGGTCTGACGACTCGTCAGCTCCAGTACGTCGAAGCCCAGTCGGCGATCGGCGAAGTGGGCGCTGCGCTCCTCGTCGAGCGGTCTGCGACGGGCCATCCGGTCGGTGCGCTGCGCCACGTCCTCGAGCACGAGTCGCTGAGCGCCGCCAAGCTCCTTGAGCGCGTTGAAGTACGCCACCAACGTCATGTAGGTGTCGCCTGGGTTCTTGGCCCCAGCGGCCCCAGCGGCGCTCCAGTGCTTCTGCGAGGCCGCCAGGAGCGCGGTGTACGTGCGCGCGGCGAGCACCTTCACGTTGCGACCCGGCGCGGCCACGCCGATGTATACGCGCGTCTTCTCCGGCGACGTGTCCATCTCGGCGAAGAACGTGTCGCCGTCGTCGAGGCCCTGGGGCGGAAAGAGGTGGACGATCGGTCGTCCGAATACCGCGCGGATCTGCTCGGTCGCGCGGCGGGCGGTGGCGGTCGAGGCCATGATCTTGGGGCCGTAGCCGACGCGGTCCCGGCACAGCGCGTCGATCGCGGTCTCGTACAGTCCCACCATGGTGCCGAGCGGGCCGCTGATGAGGTGCAGCTCGTCCTGGATGATGAGCTCGGGCGGCAGCAGCCCGTCCGGGAGTGGGGTGGCCTCCTTGGGGATGCGTTCGTGCTCGCCCAGGAACCCCCAGGTGTCCTCGGCCTTGGCGTGGCCGAACAGCATGCCGACCGCGCCCCGCCACGGGAGCGACGCGAACTTGTCGACCGTGCCGACGACGATGGTGGGCAGCTCCTGGTACAGGTGCTCGTCGACCACCACCAGCGGCAGCCCGTCACGATGCTCTGGCGCGTTCGGGTCCGCGCGGAATGCGAACTCGCAGGCGTCGTTCGCACAGCCGACCAGCAGGGCCTTGGCGTTCTTGCCGTCCGGGACCAGCTCGAAGCTGTCTGGCACCAGCGGCGTGTTGCACCACGGACAGGTCGCCAGCGGGACGGGCGGCGGGCCGGTGAACACGCGGCCCGTTCCACGCAGCTGGCGCAGCGACTTCGCCACGTCCTCCAGGCGGTTGGCGGTGGCCTTGCGTCCGACCCACAGGCCGATGCTGAACCGATGCGGCCCCAGGCGCTCGGGCTGCTGTCGACGCTGCAGCTCCAGCGCGCAGATCAGCTGCGACGCGCGACGGAGCTGGTCGAGGGTAAGCAGGCGCAGCGTGTAGCGCAGCAGCACGGCCACGCCGGCGCCCTTGTCCGGCCGCCCCTGACCCCGTAGGCGTCGCAGCGCCATGACGTACGCGGCCACGCCCAAGTAGGCCTCGGTCTTGCCGCCGCCGGTGGGGAAGAACAGCAGGTCGACGCGGTCGCGGTCCTGGTGCTTCGGGTCCGTGGTGCCCGCGAGGTTCAGCATGACGAAGGCGAACTGGAACAGGCGCCACTTGGGCGCGTCGTTCGGGCGCGCCTTGCGGGCGGCCATCGCCATGGCCTTGTTCGCGATGCGGAAGGCCTCCAGGGCGACCGGGTCGCTCCCGAGCGTCTCCACGCCCTCCTGGATGCGCGCCAGGGCCCGCTCGGCCTCCAGCAGGAGCGACTCGGCCGTCACGCGGCGCGCCGGCGACAGCGTGGGGACCTTGCGGCGCTGCGTGGCGATCCATGCGGTGTAGGCGATGAGCAGCGGCTCCACCCCGCGCCGTAGCGGCTCGACCGACTGCAGCCCGGCCAGGTCGTCCATGGACAGCAAGACGCCGTCGATGGAGTTGGCGCGCATGCGGTACACCTCGGCGCGGGGGAGCCAGGTCGTTTCGACGCGCGTGCAGGTGCGGCCGGTCGCCTGCGCAATCGTGGACACGCCGTGCCCGACTGCCCACTCGCAGTGGTCGCGGAACTGGACATCGTTGCGGAGATCGTCCGGGTGGTCGTGGACGGCGAGGCGGCGGCGCGGGGTGAACCCGACGCTGCAGGTCACGCCGACCCGCGCGTGGAACATGAACCGCTCGTCCGCACCAGAGCCCTCGATCGGGGTGCGCATGTTGACCAGGAACAGGCTGACGGCCTGCGTACCGGCCGGGACACCTTCCGCGTCCACCGTCCCGCGGACGATGCGCAGGACCGCGCCTGAAGATCCGGGGACGCTCACCACATCGTCCTGCGACCCCGTGAGGTCCACCGTGACCGGCGCGCTCACGGTGCCCACGCGCCGCCAGTAGCGGAAGCGGACGCCCTTCGTTCCGTCATCGTCGTCGCGCTCCGGGGCGCGCCGCTCGCTCCACCGCGCGCGCTCCCGATCTCGCAGGGACAGCGTGGTCTGCTCGTCCAGCTCCTCGTACTCACCCCAGGACACCTCGACCTCGAGCGCGTGGGCGCCTGGCGGGACCAGGAAGGACAGGCCCATGGAGGAGGGGAGGAAGGGGCGCGCGGCGCGCACGTCGTCCGCGGACTCTTCGGGCTCGCTGTCCATCTCGTTGGCCAGCGCCTCGTCGCCCAGACCATCGGTGCGCTGCTCCTCCGGCGCGCCAGACGGCACCAGGAAACCGGTGAGGTACCAGCGGGACGGCGGAGACTCGATGATCTCGCGGTCGGCCATCGGGCCGACCAGGTCCGCGTGCAGCGCGTGCGCCAGCAGTTCACGGATCTCGACCTGGCTTGCAGCGGTCTGATCGCTCATGTCGTGGGGCTCTCGTGCAGGTTGGGCAGGTACGTGTCTAGCCACGCGGCGAAGCCGGCGGCTGAGGGGTTTCCAGGGCGCACCACGAGCGCGCCGAGGTGGTGGCGCGCATGGAACCACGGTGCGTACCACATGTCGGTGTCGGCCGTGCGGTCGGGGCAGAGCAGCACGCTCGCGGCGGGCGCGCCCGCGTGCTCGGGCCACCGCAGCGCGTCGCGGTACAGGTGGGCGCTGGTGAAGGCATCCGTGAGCGACGAACGCCCCACCCGGTACTTGGCATCGAACGACAGCCACGACACGCGACCGTTGTGCCGGATGGTGATCGCCACGTCGGGGCGGCGTTCGCCGGTGAGCGCGTGGCGCTTGATCGGCTCGGGCTCCTCGGGGAACGTGAGGCGGCTTCGAAACAGCGGATTGAACCACACGCCGACCGCCGAATCTTCATTCGGCGACGTGGCGACCCACCGCGCGCCAGAGCCCGTGCTGGCCAGGTCCATCAGGTGCTGGCGGTCGCGCCAGCTCGATTTCCAGTCCCGGGGCACCCGCGCCGCCACCGCGCGCTGGATCGCCATGAAGCACCACAACTCGTACAGGTGGTAGCTCGGGCGCGTCGCGACCTCGCTCTTGGACTCCGCGGTGAAGCCGAGCTTGAGCACCTGGCGGCCGAGGCGATGGGCGCGCGCGTAGGCAGGCGCGTCCAGGATGACGAGCAGCGCGGCCTCTGACGCAGGCTGCGTGGGCACGTCCGCGAGCGCGCTGGTCCGCAGGAGCCGCCGGAGCCGGTCTGCGGCGGCGCGCATCGCGCGGGCGCGGGCGGCGCACCACACCTCGGTGTCGTTCAGCTCGCTCTTGAGTGCCGCGTCGAGCGCGACCGCGGCGGCGTCGAGGCGTCGCGCCACCGCATGCACGAGCCACACGAGGTGACGGTTGGCCGGGTGGTCGACGACCTCACGCGTGGTGCGGATCGGGAGCTGCGGGGGCGGGCCGGAGGCGTCCGGGTCGGCGTCCGGCAAGAACCACGCGGCGGCCTCCGGGTGGCGCGACAGCCACTGGATCGACTCGCGGTCGGCGTGCCGCGCCATGTGGACCGGCAGCGTCTCCAGGTGCGAGGACGCGCGCGTGCGCGGGTCGCGCAGGACCTCGCGCAGCGCGCGCTCGAAGTCCGGCAGCAGCGGGAGCGTGGCCTCCACGGCGACGGGAAGGTCCAGACCGTCCAGGCTCAAGCCGGCCTGGCGTGGGCCCTCGACGCCTGCGGTGATGCCCGTCAGCCAGTGCTCCAGGTCTTCGAGCAGCGTCATCCACAGGTTCGCGCCGAGCTTGGCCTCGTGCGGGCGCACCTCCAGGTGCAGGCGGTGCTGCTGGCCCGGGCGCGACATGGTGAGCGCCACCCGGCCCACGGCAAACGGCAGGTTGAGGGCGACCGCCGAGCGCGCGCCGTCCCACGCCAGCCGGCGCCCTTCCAGGCTCGCCTCCCAAGGACCACCTTCCACGTGGACCCACCAGGTCCGCGCCTCCACCACGTGCCACACCCCGTCCACGCGCTGCGCGGCCGTGCCGTCGTCCTCGACGACGCGGACCACGGGTGGGGCGAGCTGGTTCAAGACCAGAAGCCGGTGACGCCGGTGTCCCGCAGTCGCGCGTGCATCGTAGTGACCTTCTCGTAGCAGATGGGGAGCGCCTGCTCCTTGGTCAGCTTCGCCAAGGCCTCAAGCGCCTCGTGCAGCCCTGCGGTCTCGTGCCCGCGCAGGCGGGGCAGGACCTTGCTGAACAGCGCCTGATCCATAAGGTCCTGCGCCGTGGCGTCGGGGTCGGCCTCACGGGCGGTGGCGACCCAGTCGAGCACCTCGCCCAGCGTCCGGTAGCCGACGTGCCGCCGGATGGGGCGCAGGCACGCCTGCACGGCGCGGAGGGTCTGCTCGACCGGCGCATCCGCGCTCTGACGCGTGGGGCGGGCCGCGAAGAACCCCTCGATGTCCACGTCCCAGAACTCGAGCGTGAAGGCGCGGTCGAGCACCTTGTCGGAGAAGGCGTGGGTGGTCTCGTCCATGTTGACCGTGCCGCCGATGCGCAGGTTGCTCGGCCAGCGCACGGTCGACGGCACGCCGTTCACAGGCTCGTCGAACGCGTGCAGGTCGATGGACCCGCCGACCTCCATCGCGGAGAGGAAGGGCGCGAAGTACCGTTCTACGCGCGCCAGGTTCATCTCGTCGAGCAGCAGGAAGAAGGGCAGGTGCGGGTGCTTGGACGCCCGGATCACCAAGCGCAGCGCAGGCTCTGCCTGGAAGGTGGGCTCAGCGTGCAGCGCGTTGAAGTACCCGAGCAGGCCGGATGGGTCGCGCCAGTCAGGACGCACGGGCACCAGCGCGATGTGCGCCTTGGGGTCCAGGCCCATCGCCTGGCACACCGCGTTGGCGTAGCAGATGAGCAGCTGCGTCTTGCCGGTGCCGGACAGCCCTGAGAGGATCGCGAACCGCTTGACCGCGTCGGCGCCGTTGAGTTTGCGCTCACCGAACGCCCACGCGGCGTGGAGCGCGCGCACCTGCGACTTGGAGAACACGATCCCCTTGGAGGTGGCGAGGGCCTGGAACGCGGTCCAGAGCGCGGGCAGCTCGGGGTGAGGCTTGGCGTCAACCGCGACGACCTCCACGTCGTCGAAGACCTCTTCCTCGACCGGCGCGGCGGGCTCGGGTGTGGTGAGCGAGTCGGGGAGGCGGCGTACCAGCTCTCGGCCCTGCTCGGTGATCTCGCGGGTGTCGCCCACGATGGTCACCAATCGCGCGGCGCGCGCCCACCATAGGTGACGCTGCGCCAAGTGCCCCTTGCTGATGGCCGTTGTGAACGGCTCCAGCAGGTCGGCCACCTGCGGTCCGGTCTTTGCGGCCTTCGACAGTGCGCGCAGGATGAGCGCGAAGCCCTTGACCCGCGTGACCAACGCCTCGCCGAGGATCTCCTCGCCGCCGGCGTCCAACAGGGCCTCGCCCGCGTCGGTCGTGGTGTACTCCTCGCCCTTGCGCGACACGAGGCCAAGGTGCTGCAGGTCACGTAGCAGCGTGGGCAGGTACCGCTTGTTCATCACGGCCAGCTCAAGCTCGTCGCCCAGCGCCGTGGTCAACGTTTCGACGGTCTGAGGCTCCAGGCACTCGCGCAGCGCCAGGCGCACCGAGTCCAGGCCGGACTTGTAGACATCGAGCCAGAGGTACTGTCGAGAAAGAGGGCGCAGCTGCAGTCGCTCGAGCGCCGCCTCTTCGTGCGGGGGCGGCTCGGGGACGCCTGTGGGCACCGGGATGCCGCCGCCTTCGATCTCCTCTGCGTGCTCGCTGAGCCACCAGCAGAACATCGCGCGCTTGGCGTGCTCCGCCAGATCCGGCTCCGCTCCCAGTACGTCCCGCAAGCGGGCACGTACGTGCACGTGGTTCTCGACCGTGGAGCCGCCGCGCTCGCCGAACAGGAAGTCACGCACCACGATCTGGGCCTGCTGGTTCCAGACGCAGTGGAAGTCGCCAGGGAGTACGGCGTGCATCGCGCGCATGAGACGCGCGTGGGGCGTACGCCCGTCCCCGGTCAGCTCTTGCATGCGATCGGAAAGCGCCTTGTGAACCGCGTCCAACTCCTTGGCCCGCCGCGACGGCATGGGATCGACACCGCGCTTGCGAAGATCGACCAGCGTTCGGACAAAGTCCGCGTCTTGGATCATCGGCATGGCGTCGATGCTGCGGGAGGGGCCGGAGCCGCCCAGCTGCTCCATGCCCCAGATCCGCTTCTGCGCGGCGGGGAGCTTAAGCGCGTCGTCCGAGCAGGACTTCACCCACTCCAGCTCGCGGGTGTAGTCGCGGAACCAGCTGTTCCAGCCCCAGTCTTCCGGTTTGAAGGTCGCGTAGAGGGCGGTGATGCGTTCGCGGGTGAGGGCGTTGCGCTTCATGAGTGTGGCTCCGGTGGCGCGGCAGGACTCGACTCGGCAGGTGCGTTCTTCAAGTGTTGGACGGCCCAGATCAAGTGGTTGGCAGCCCATCCGGCCTCGGGCGTCGGCGTCATCGGATCCACATAGAGCGGAGCCGAACCCCGGACAGTGCCAGTCAGCGCGTCGCGGAGGGCGTCCCAGCCGGCGCCCTCCGTGAACGGGGTCTGGGTGTTCCCGTCCCACCATGTCTTGGGATCAGGCCACGTCGTAAGCCCCACAAGCAGACGGAACGCGGGGCCGTCGGGAAACACGCTCGCCCCAGATCCGGGACGCAGGATCGCCTCGGACATCTTTTTGAAGTCGCTTGCGGCGCTGGACGCCTTGTTCTCGCCCTGAATCTGCTTGGCCTCGACAAGCAGGCGTGTGGCGTTCGGGTCTTTGGTCTGTCCGTGCAGGGCGAGCAGGTCGAGGCGACGCCGAACGGGCGCCTCTGCGCTTTTCGGATGGTCGGGGACCTCGGTGTAGACCCGCCACCCGTGGCTGAGCAGCGCGGCTCCAAGGTGGGTGACGAGGGTGGCTTCCGCCACCTGCCAGGTGTTCGACGGCCAGTAGGTGCGCAGCGAGACGGAGAGCGTCTCGCGGGTTCGCGCGAGCACGGGGAGGAGGCCCTCGATGAAGTCATGGAGCCCTTGATCCGGCGACCTGCTGAAGTCCGTGCCCGTCAATTCGTCTTCCTCGCTCGCGGGGGCTTCGCCGCCTCGGCAGCCTGGGCGGCTTCTTCGGCGGCGCGCTCGGCGTTCAACCTGCGGAGCCGCGCGACGATCTCGACGCTGTCGTCGGGGTCCAGATCGCTCCAGCCGTAGGCGTCGAGGACCGCGCGGTCCATGGCGTCGCGCAGTGCACGCAGTTCTAGGACGGCGTGCGCGGACTCGTGCGGATCTAGGACCCGGTTCCAGACTGCTGTCATCCCAAGTTGCTCGGCGGCCATGATTTTGGCTCGCATATCGTACAGGTTCTGGCCGGCCGCGGTCGTCTGTTCGTGTGACGCGGCGGACAAAGTGGGGAATGGGAATGTTCTAAAACACGCAGACGCGATGTAGCGAGGAGCAGTACGAAGGCTCGTGGTTATGCCGGGCTGCCGTGCCCACGCCAAGTGCAGGCGCGACTGAAGAATGGCAAACCTACTGGCGTCATCGAACGGAAAGACGGCCAAACTGACGGAAAAAAGTCGGTCTGTTGGCTGGAACGCGAACAGCAGGTGCGCGCCTGAAATTGCACAAACCAAACAACGGTCAAGGTTCCCAATAGCTTGTGCGAGCCCAGGAGTATTTCTTCCGAAACGCCACCAATTCGCCTTGCGGTGTCGCCCGTCCGGGTTGTCTTTCAGTTGATCTCGTTCCGGCTTCACTCGATCGCGCAAAATCGCGAGCAGTTCGGGATGCTGAACCTCGGCCTCCTCTAGAGAGAGGTCGTCAAGGTCGATCGCCAGACCTTCGCATCCCAGGTCGGGACTTGCATAGAGATGGCTCGCGTTCACGAGCGGCCGAATTCGACGTTTACTACCTGGCCGGGCGGACACAATGGTGTCGGCCTCGGCCGCTGAGATGACAAACCCATCGTTACCTAGCATCGCCCCTGTGAAACTGAAATTCTCGTTGGCGGCAAGCGGATCAGGTACCGCAGTTTCGTGCGCGGGCGCGAGGGCGCTGTTGATCCATGGGACCTCCACGTCATTTAGAAGCCGCGCTCCAGACCAAAGCCCATTTGCTCCGTGAACGACCGACACGTCAACGCCGACACCCGCGGTTGGCCACGCTGCGTCCTTCTGCGCCGCGTAGATTTCTTGGCCGGATTCGACAAGGAAGTTTAGGCCCGTATTCCTGCTCTCACCCTCGGCGATCGAATTTGTTGCGACGATGCCCCAGTACCCGCCCCGCCGAACAACCTCGGCCAACTTGGCTATGAAATACGCGGACAGGTCGGCCCGGCCATGCGAATGCGGAAAAAGCGCTTTTAGGAGCGGTATGTAGGACATCCCGCTGCTTTCCGCGAGCGTGTTCTTGCCGCCATAGGGCGGATTCCCCAAAACGGCATCAAAGCCTGCCTCCTTCCTCCCAAACACCTCGGGGAACTCGAGCCACCAGTGGAAGGGGCGCAGCGGTAGAGCATCCACCAGCGCCTGCGCCTCGGTTGGTAGGGATTCTTTGGTGTCATTCGGGTACCAACCCCATGCGATGTCCCCCATGCGCAGCAGGCGCTCGTCGAACCACTTCTTGCTCCCCACGTCCCAGGCGCACGCGACGAGCAGATCCGCGACCCGTCGCTCGTCCCACACCTCGTCTTCGGCCATGCGGAGCATCGACTTCTTCCGCCCATGTTCGTCACGCGCGAACTGCATCGTGCGCTGCGTCGCGGTGATCTCCGCGCGCATCCGGGTGGCGGACGCCATCGCGGCCTTGAATGTGCCGGTGTGCAGCGGCGGGTTCTTGCCCGGGTCGAACGCGAACGCCGCGACCTGCTCTAGGGTCATGCCGACCAGCGCGTCGCCCGCCTTGAGGTTGTGGTCCACGAACGTGAACGGCAGGTCCGCGGCCGAGGTGATCAACCACAGCGACAACCGCGCGAGCTGCACGGCGCGCGGGTTCTTATCCACGCCGTACACGCACCGCTCGGCCACCTGCCTGCGTGCCGTCAGCAGTGGGTCATGCTCGCTCTTGGGCATGGTGCCGGTCCGCGTCCAGGCCCGCACGAGCGCGTCCGCGAGCTGACGCACGACCTCCGCGAGGAACGCCCCGGATCCCATCGCCGGATCGCACACGCGTAGCGCAAGGATCTGCTCCGGCGTCGGAGCGTCCCCCAGCAGCGGCTCCAGCGTCCGCCGCACGATCGGCTCGGTCAACGAGCGCGGCGTGTAGTGGCTGCCGCTGTTGCGACGCTCCGCGCCGGGCTGCAGGAAGTGGCGTCCGGTGGCTGTGCGACGCGCGGGCTTGCGCAGCAGTGGCGTGAGCGCGGTCGCGACGGCGGCGCGGTCCTTCTCGGCGTCGCCGGTCGCCGTCAGCGCGCCGATCTCCGGAACCAGCGTGCGGAGCTTGGCGTTGCGCTCTCCGGTCACGTCCTGCAGCAATAGGTAGGGCTGCTCTGACTCGACCAACGCGCCCAGCTCCACCCAGCAACCGCTCTTGAGCTGCACGGCCTCCGTAGAGGCGCTCTGGATCTCGAAGCCCATCAGGTTCTCGTAGACGCTGCCCAGCTGCTCGACCTCCAGGTTTCGGTACGACACCCGCTGCCCGTCGAGGTGGAGCAGGCGCTCCAGCACGCCGTGCACCACCGCGTCGTCGATCGGCGGCACGCGCACCGCGTCGGTCGTGTGCTGGCTGCCCGGGGCGCGCCCCTCCAGGAACGGGTGCACGTCCGGGTGGAACAGGTCGCCCTGGCGCGGGGGCAGGATCAGGTCGCGGTGGTGCGCGCCGCTCCACACCATGCGGAACAGCGACAGCAGGCGGGCCCACGCGCCAAAGCGCCGGCTCTGCGCCTCGCCGTGGGCGACGGCCTCGGCGGCGAGCTGCTCGCCGAGCGACGCGACGCTGTAGTGCTCCTGGTAGACGGGGTGGCCCATCGGCAGCAGGCCGCGGTCCTCCGCGTAGAGCAGGAAGACCAGGCGGAGCAGGATGGTGGTCAGGCCGTCGTAGAGCGCGGTGTTGTCCACCTCGCGAAGCAGCGCGCCGTCCAAGCGCGCGTCGGCCGTGTCGACGCCATCGAGCTGCACCGCCAGCGCGTCCTGCACCTGGCTGGCCAGCTGGTTGGTG
>CAIOSP010000128.1 GCA_903861005.1 uncultured Pseudomonadota bacterium | reverse complement strand
GGCCCGTGTTCGGACCGCCTAACGGTAGCTGATGCCGTCGTGGCCGACGTCATCGGCCGTTCGTCGCCGAAATCGGCGGGGATCCACTCTTGTTCGGCGCGACGCGGCGCACGCGAAAGCCAGCGTTCGACGCCCATCGCTCTGGCACCTCTGCGATGCCAAGCGCGGCGAGGATCTCGTCCACTTCCGGATCCCAGCCGGTGCGCTGCCACCACAGACCGCCCGACTGCGACATCTGCACGGCGTCGATCGCGCGCACCGACTCCTTCACCTCGGACCATCGACGGCCGGTCCGGCGCGTCACCTCCTGCATGCACGCCACCGCCAGGAAGATCAGCATCGCGTGCGCCCGAATGCGTCGCGACGCGCGGTGGTGCATCGGGCGGATCTTCAGCGGCGACTTGAACGTCCTGAAGTCGTCCTCCAGTCGCAGCAGTTCGTCGTACGCGGAGATCGTCTCGTCCGCGGACAGGTCCATGATCGTCGTGCGCATCGCACGTACGCCGAGGCGGCGATGCTCCATCTTCACCGCCTCGCGATCGAGGCCCAGTTCCCGCTTCTCGCCGTTCCATTTCAGCAGGCGCGACCGGTTCGCGTTGCCGAGGCGTCGCGCCACTGCGCCCTTCGGGGCGGGCGCGGAATCACGCGAGAGCTGCGTCTTCACCTGGGTCAGGTCGCGGTCCAGCTTGCGCCAGTCCCGACGTGCACGGGATGGATTCCGCAGTACGATCAAGCGCTCGGGGCGGGTGGGATCGATGCGCTCGTCCTCTGGGATCTCGACCACGCGCGCCAACCACGGACCCTCCGGCGCGCGCCGCGACAGGCGCTTCCACGCGCCACGCTTCTTCAGCAGCTCGTCCACGGCCGGGCTCTGCCGAACGGGCACGCCGACAAGCCAACCCACTCGCCCCTGGTTCTGCTCCGACAGCCACTTGAGGTTCGGCCGGCTCGACATGCCGCTGTCCATGACGCACACGACCTCTTGGTCCGGATGGCGCGTGATCACCTCCGTCACCAGGTCGCGCGTCACCTTCTTCTCGGACGCGTTGCCGCTCTGCACGTCGTGCCACAACACCGTTCCCTTCTGCGTCGTCAGCAGTCCGATGGTGACCAGCGGAGCGCCAGACTTGCCTTCCTTGGAGTGGCCGCGCATCCGCAGCGGCGGCTCGTTCACCACCTGCGGCTTGGGGTCGACAGGCTTCATGCTGCTCTTGCCGTCCAGGTACGCTTCCCAGCTCGCGGCGACCTCCGCGCGCTCGACGTCGTCCATGGACGACTCGGTGAACAGGTTCGTCGTGTCCAGCAACAGGCGCTTGCGCTCGGCCTCGGGCACGCGCGCCATCACCATGCGCAAGACGTGGTCGGAGATCGACTTCCCGTTCGCGTCGAGCACGTCCATGGCGGCGTAGAAGTGGTCGACCGACCACTCGCTGGCCTCCGGGAAGTAGGCAGCGTCGCGCACCCACGCGTCGCAGGCTCGCTTCGACATCGGGTCGGTCAGGCGGTTCACGACCATGGCGAACACCAAGCGTTCGAAGTCCAGCGCGCTGCTCGACGCCTGCTCGATGTCGCGGAAGAGCTGGCGCAGCCCGAGATCGCGCCAGACCTCCTCGATGATCACACGCACGCCGAGCTGACGAGAGGCCACGACCTTGAGCACGCCTGCGCGCGGCGTGATCGACTCGCGGATCGCCACCGCCTCCTGTGCCGGCGCTTCCTTGGCCTGGCCAGTCTCAGCGCGCTCGCTGGCGCGCTTCGCTCGGTAGCGCGTGAGCGCAGCGATCATGTCGTCGACGGCCTCGAGGTCGACGTCGTCTTCGTGTCCGAGTCGCGCGATCACGACAGGCTTGGTGACCGACGTGCCGTCGCCCGCTGTGACGCGGACGTTGTGGGCGATCGCGATCTCCGTGCGTTCGGAGCCGTCCTTGCGCTTCTTCTTGTTCCGACGGATGTGCACGCAGCCTCCGTGGACCGGAGGCTACCCGTCCGCGGCAAGCCCGAACAAGCGGGGATCCACAAAGGATCGGTGAAGCTCAGGAAATGGCGACGCCGATCTGAACGGCGTTCTCGGGACGCGGTGCGCGAAAGGCGCTCGGAACACGGGCCTGGCGGCGAAGAAGGAGATCGTGGCGGCGCGCAAGTCGGTCCGGTTCGACGCACTCATCGGCCGACAAGACCTCCGAGCTGCGCGATGCGTGTCGACACTCCGTCAGACTTCCCCCTGCGCAGCTGTCGCCGCCGCTGGGCCGCCTATTCAACGCGCTCCGCAGGTGTTCCGCCACCGAACGACCATGTCCGCCACCCGGTTCTCGGAGTCCTCCAAGGATGTCACGGTCATGGCCTGCGCGTGATCGACAGGGGCGCCCGTCAGGGTCCGCAGCCCGTCGCCGACGGAAATAGTTTGGACGGGCGCGGGGAGAGCGACGCTCCAAATCCACGCGTCGGTATGGACCTGCTCGGGCGAGAGGTCGACGCTGCCAGATGTGGATGTGACCGTGACGGCGCGCGCGGTCGCGACGTCAACGGCCTCGCTGAACAGGAGATACAGGGTCGGTCGTCTCAGGTCATCGGTCTCGACGGCGGCGACGAGCCTGGGCGACTCGACAAGATCAATCTCCCGCCGAACGTGCGGAAGTGCCGCGTCGTCGACCCCGAGTTCAACGACCACCGTCCGACCGGGTACGAAGGGAAGACTCGGAACGAGGGCCGACACGAATCCTTCCTGGTCGAGCGCGAGCGAAAAATCGAGGTCCGATCCGGTCTGCAAGTCGTGTAGTCGAGTGCTTCGGGCGAAGCGTGAGTTTGAGACCTTTGGCCACCCCCGAATGTCTAGGTCAACAGGTTCGTCCAGCGCGGAGTTGGTCGGCGGCGCTCCGACACACCAGAGCGGCTCGGGGGCATTGTTGCAGTCTGACGCGCCGTTGCCGAGCACGAGGCCAAACAACATTGGCGCGCGCGACCTGACCGATCCCCTTGTGTGTTGGGCAGTTGGTACTTGCCGAGTGCCGGCGGGAAGCACGGGTTCGATTTCCCTTAGTCCCGACATCGTCGAGGCCGTAAATGAGCATGAACCAGTGCTTCCCATCGGTCGCGCCTACAGCTCGAACGGTCGATGGGGCCTCGACATGCTGACCTGCACCGCGAGCGCGAACGCACAAGGATGAGCCCGAGCGCGACCTCCCGGCAACACCAACATCGCTCAGGAGGCCCGGCATGGCAAGCGTATTGGGAGTCGGCATCGATGTTTCGAAGGACAAGGTAGACGTCGCCGTCAGCGATGGGACCTGGCATGCGACCTTCCTCCAGACGACGGCCGGGCTCGACCAGCTCGTGTCGAAGTTGACCACGGTGGACCCGCGCCGCGTCGTGCTGGAAGCGTCTGGCGGATACGAACATCCGAACGAGCCAAGCCGCAGCTTGGGTGAAGCACTGCCGCCCCAAGGTTCGGCCCGCGTGATCGGCGCTATCGCCCCAGAGTTTGGCGCCGTTCATCCTAGCATTCGCGCGCTATGGTGCGACGCGATCCAGGACGAAGCACCCAGGCCCGACGTACGGGAAGGCCCTGTAGTCGGCGACCCACACTGAGCCCGCTGCCATGACGAGGCGTCCCGACTGGCTGACATTGCGCGGATTCCAGTCCGGGTCTACGCCGATCAGGCGCAGCACCCCGCCGTCGTTCCAGTTCGGATCCAGCCGCCCGTTCGGCTGGATCTTCACGATCATCGTCTTCCACCCGTAGAATTGATCGCTGGAATCCGGTCGAGGATATCCGAGGTAGACGTACAACGCGCCGTCTGACCCCCGTCCAAGCCCGTGAATTGAGGTCAGCCCGTGTTCCGACAACGGCACGTCCACCGACAGCGATCCGGCCGTCCCGAACGACCGGTCTACCGCTCCAGAATGGCGGTCACGCCGTTCGAACAGGAGGGTAGTTCCATTCGGCGTGACCGCGATGCCCCCCAGGATGAAGGCGTCATTGTCTTCAATTCCGGCGGTTAGGTCCACCCGCCGACCCGTGACGCGCGACTCGGGCCGCGTGAGTCTCCCGCCTTCCCCGAACCCGGCGTCAAGCAGTCCATTCCAGGTCATGCGCATCACTGGCCAGCCGCCAGCGCCCCCGCTTCCTCCGAAGACCACCCCGTCCTCGTCTGCGATCGCGAAGTCCGGCACGATGCCATCGTCAAGCATTTGGACCGCACCAACCTGGGAGCCGTCAGCGAACGTTGTATCCAGAGCGCCAGACACGCTGTGCCTAGACGCCCTGACCGCATGGTATGTGGGCGGCCCAATTCCATCGATCGAGAGAGTGAGCCAGCCCTCCGGGCGTTGAAACAAGTGCGAAACAGCGCTGAGCCTGTACGATGGCTCCAAAGGTTGATCCGGCCATTCGGTGACCACTACGCCTCCATCCCCGAACCTGGCATCCGGCATCCCGGTTGCGTCGATGAGCGCCATGCCGTCTGCGGCATGTAGGTTCGCCGGGTAAGACCAGTTTGCCTCGGCGCCGACCATGATCCCGCCGCCCGAATCACGCGCCAACGACCTGACTGTGTCGTACGTGGACTCTGCGCCGGATTGCGGAAACGCGACCAGAGCGAGTCCGTCGCTTCCGAAGCTGCGGTCCAGGTGTCCATCGAAGCCCACTCGCGCGACGACGGCCCGCCAGTTGCTCCCTCCCTGCCAAACATCGCCGCCCACTAGGAAGCCCTGATCGTCGACCAAGATCGCGCGCGGCTCAAATGACTCGGCCACGCATGGCAGTGCGGTATCAGGCGGCGCATCAGTGTCTGGGCCGGTGACTTCGGCGGTGTCAGTATCCGCCGCCGTGATGTCCGTTTCCCCCGGTCCGCCTTCGGGTATTTTGTCCTCCACCTTCACGCCAGCGCGTATGCATCCAGCGGATAGGAGAGTGAACCATGCGAGTTTCGAAAACGTCACGCACGCAACGTCCGGTTTACGCCGACTTTGCGATTTGGCAGGCGTGGTCCAGTTGAGACGTTTGAGACCGAGCGTCGTTAGCATGTCCACGGGCTCTCCGTAAGAGCACCTCCTCCGTCCGAATAAAAACCACAGGGCCTAGCCCAGCCCGGATTTGCGCCGAACTGCGTGATGAGCTCCGGATATCTATTCGTCAACGCCCACTTGAACGCGCTCGCCATCATGTAGGAGAGGGCGCAGCACTTTGCGTTGTCTTCGTTGCGATTGCGAGAACAATTAAATTGGAAGGGGATCGGAAATGGCGGCGTCGTCCCCTGCGCCCATGGGATATGCGACATCCAATACATTTTGTCGGAATCCCGCGAGGGGGCGCGACCATCAAACGCGGTATGGATCAACTCGTGAAAGATTAGTCCGGTCCACATAGTAGCCAGCAATATCGAATCAACAAGTTCGTATCCCGGGCGTATGAGCGAGTATGACTCTTCAAGGAAGAAGTGTCCGCCTGAAACGGCGGTGTTGTTACAAACGACGATTTGCGGATTTTGAACTGAAGTTACTATCGGCAATCGCGCCCGCGTCAATGGTGTAAACGCAGCGAACTGGTTACTCGGACACTCGCCGAATGATATTGTGACCCTGTTTCCGGGAAGGTTTGGGTTCAACATCAAGTCCACACTGCGACGCAAGGCTGGCCCACCCGCGAGCGACGCACACCACAACGCTAGATCCACGTTGTTTTCGAGAATGTCAACAGCCTTGTCTAGGATCTCTATGGCACCAGGCGAGGACAGCGAAGATGAAACAATGACGAAACGCCGATGTGTTTGGGGTATCCAGGGAGTCCCGGTCGGCTGCAGACTACTCAGAAGACATGCTCCAGCAGGCCGGATTTCTGGACTAGGGAAGGATGCCCAAACATTTCTAATAATTGTCGCCTGATCAATGACAGATGATCGAGCGATCGCGTCGACGAGGAGGAGAAAATCTACGCTGTCAAAATCAATAATATTATACAAACAATTCCTGCGGGCCCGGAGGAACCCGACCCACCAAGGCGTGTTCGGGGGCGGGATCAACTGAATGATCGGATTGGGATTTCTGTTGTCGCCGCTGCCTCCACACAACCACCACAAGCCGAGCGATAGTGGGTTTGGACTAGGTGGCGCTGGCGACGCAGCAGCGCCGACTCCCCCTCCCCCACGGACGTTAACCGAAGTGTGATCGGTGTCAGCAATATCCGTAGACAGTGAACTAGCACGATAAAAGTACCAAGGCAGGGACATAGAAATATCATCGGATAGCATTTTTGTCCGCGCCTCAGGTCAAACGTGTTTTATGTCCGTTGAAGGGGTCATTTGAAGGTCCACGACAGAACAAATTACCGCATCTCCACCATTCCCGCGACCCTGACAAAGTTCGGATGCGTCGGACTAGCATCGTCCCGTACGAAGATGCCAAACTGCACCAACAACTTCGGTCGTGCGAGCGGCTGCCCCGCGCCAACGACCGTGGTCCACGGCGAGTAGTGCGTCGTGAGCTCGTCTTCGAACGCCATGCCGGGAATCATTTTCGCCACCCCTGCCTGCCAATCGTGCGGTGACTCCGAGTCGTACGTTCCCCAACCCAGGCCGTCGTCCGACAGCCAGTATCCGAGGGTGGCCTGTCCGCCGCTAAGCGCCAGGAGCTCCATCGTTGAGCGGACCTCGGTCCAATCGCCGATGGACACCGGCTCGGAGACCGGCAGGAACATCGGCTCCGTGTGGCTCTTCTTGGTCGCGGCCGAGGTAGGCGGAATCATCGCGCGGGTGGTCTGACGTCCCGCGGGCACGAACTCGAAGACGATCTCGACGAGCAGCGGCACGGCGCCGCTGGTGTCTCTGCGCGCGAAGAACCCGAATCGAACGAACCGCTTCTCGGTCGCACCGGTGGGCGGTAGCTCGGTGTACCCGAGGCCGGCGAAGTTGGGGTAGTCAGGTGTCCACCATTCATCGGGGTCGGCGGCCAGTGGGACGGGCTCGCTCCAGTCCTTGCCTTCGTTCGAATATTGCAGCCCAGGCCGAACCGCCGCGACGTTGCCGGACAACAGCGAACAGCGCATGCGCAGCGCATCCCACCCGCCGGTGGGCATGGGGCCCGTGACTGGCGTGAACACGCCATCGCCAGTGGTGCTGCCCGACGACACGATCTGGACCGGATTTAGGTTCTGCCTCATCAACTACCCCCCTGGAATTGGTGGAACTGAAAGAACGACTTCATCCCGTTCGGGTCACCCTCAGACCCATGCGCACGTAACGACGTTCATGCGGAACGAGCGGATGAAGACCCGGCTCATCAGGCGTGCAGCACACGCTCTGGGGCTCGCCCTGGGTCGTCCACGGGACGCCGTCGTAGATTGATGAAAGTCCACCGGCGTAGGTCGCGGTTTCTGTCCTCGCAACGGCGCTTGCTTTTGCGCGGCTTCGCGGCTCGCGCTTGGAATTGGACATAGAACCCCCCGACGCAGTGCGTACGGAACGAACACGCAGTTGGAAAAACGGGTGCTAGTGGTACTCGACGGTGAACCATGCGGCGCCGCTTGCAACGTCGCCTTCTGTGCCACCGACTCTCCCGGCTTCAAGGCCGAACGCGACGTACTTGTAGTCGGCGTTCGGGGTGAAAAGCGGCTGCGCATGGATGCCCGCAGCGGCGCTCGCTGTACCGACCGTCTCAAAGGCGGCGATGTGCAGGCCGTCGTTGGAATAGGCCGCGATCGCATGTACGTTGAGATCGCCTGTCGAGTCGAACAGTCGCCAACTCACCCTGGCGGTGTCGAAGCTGCTGGCCTCTTCCCAAATGCCGGGAAGCAAGTGGATCATTCCGTTCGCATCCTCGGCGTCCTTGCTGGCCAACGCCAGGCGAAGTGACGTTGTGGTTCCCTTGCACATGTGTGCCCCCCGTTCGGTTGAGCCCTGCGGGCGTCGTTCAGTGTTCTTGGTCGACGTTATCCGATGATGATCAGGCCCCGGTAAGAATGATGTCACGAGTTGTCGGCGCGGTAACGTGCCTGAGCGCGCGCTGTGGCGGGGCTCGAACGACGCCCGTCACGTGGCGCGGTGGGCGCCAGCTGACTCGACCCGCGCCGGGGAGGCGTCGATGCACATCCGCCCCACCGTGTGTTGACCGTCATGGTCGCGTGGCGGTTCGAGTGGGCGCGGGGCGGGTTAGCACCGCGTCGCCGGGGCGGCTTGCCGCCGCAACTCGGGAAGGGCCCCCTGCGACCGCTCACGCGTGCGCGCGCACCGTCGACCGTGTGGTCGACGGCGACGGCTCGTATGGTCGAGACGCCTTGGCTCCTTCCGTCGACACGGGAGTTGTTGTACGCTCCGGCGCCCTCGGAGACCCGCATGCTCGAACCCACCAGCCTCACCCGCCACGCCGTGTGCGTGGGCATGACCGGCTCCGGCAAGACCGGGCTGTGCCTCTCCATCTTGGAAGACCTCGCGGGCGCTGGCGTGCCGATCGTCGCGCTGGACCCCAAGGGCGACCTGACCAACCTCGCCCTGGTCTTCCCCGACCTGAACGCCGCGTCGTTCCGGCCGTGGATCGACCCCGCCGAGGCCGCGCGCGCGGGCGTCACGCCGGACGTCTACGCCGAGCAGACCGCCGCGCGCTGGCGCGAGGGGCTGGCGGCGGCGGGGCGGACCCCGGCGGACGTGGCCGCGTGGAAGGCCCGCGTCGAGGTGATCGTGATGACGCCCGGGTCGGAGTCCGGACGGCCCATCGACGTGCTGAGCGCCCTGACCCGCGCGCCCGCCGGGCTCGACCCGGAGGGCCTGCGGGCCTACGTGACCGGCGCGGTGGGCGCGCTGCTGGGCCTGGTGGGCGAGCCGTCCAACCCGCTCACGGACCCGGGCGCCATCCTGTTGGCCCGCCTGCTCGGCGACGCGTTTGAGGCGGGCAAGGAGCTGCCGCTGGGCGCGCTGCTGCCGCAGATCATCGACCCGCCGTTCGACCGGCTCGGCTACTTCCCCATGGACGACGTGATGCCGCCCAAGGCGCGCACGGCGTTGGCGCTCAAGCTCAACAACGTGGTCGCGAGCCCGGCGTTTGCGTCCTGGCGCACCGGCGAGCCGCTGGACCTTGCAGCGTGGACCGCGCCGGTGGACGGCCGCACGCCCGTGCGAGTGCTGGTGCTGTCCCACTTGTCGGACGCGGAGCGTATGTTCTTTGTGTCCATGATGCTGCACGCGGTGGTCGCCTGGACGCGGCGTCTGCGCGGCACGTCGGAGCTGCGGGCGCTGGTGTACTTCGATGAGGTGTTCGGCTTCCTGCCGCCACACCCCAAGGAGCCGCCGTCCAAGGGGCCGATCCTGACCTTGATGAAGCAGGCGCGCGCGGTGGGCGTGGGTGTCATGTTGGCCACGCAGAACCCGGTCGATGTGGACTACAAGGCGCTGTCGAACGCCGGGACGTGGCTGGTGGGGCGGCTGCAGACCGAGAACGACCGCGACCGCGTGCTGGAGGGGCTGATGACCCACGGCGCCGACCTGGATCGCAAGGCGCTGGACGCCGCGCTGGGGTCGCTGCCGCCGCGCACGTTCGTGGTGCGCGACGCGTTCGGGCGGGTGGGGCAGCTGCGTTCGCGCCAGACCATGGCCTACCTGCGCGGGCCGCTCACGCGCGTGGAGGTGGCGTCGCTCGAGCCGCGCGAGCCCGTGCCGTTGACGGTGGCGGCCGCCCCGACGCGCACCATCGGCCCGCCCCCCACGCCTGCGGGTGTGGAGGTCCGGTGGCTGGACGAGGCGGCGCTGCCCGACGCGGCGCGGTCGGCGCTGCCCGGTGGCGACGCGGACGGCCCGGCGTGGCGGCCCATGCTGTACCTAAGGGTGGATGTGCGCTTCCGGGAGAAGGGTTGGGAGGACGAGCGCGTCGTGCACCGCCTGTGGACCACCATGTCGCTGGCCGACCCCCCGGTGGCGCTCGGTCTGCCCGACGCGGCGCTCCGGACCGCCGCGCCCGACGACGGCGAGCACGCGCTGCTGCCGACCTGGATCGATCAGGCGACCGAGGTGACGGAGCTGAAGGCGGCGGTGGTGGACCAGCTCGCGCGCAGCCAGCGGGGGCGGATGTGGCGTCGCCCGGGCACGGACGACGTCAGCCTGCCGGGCGAGTCCGCGGAGTCGTTCGCCGCGCGGGTGGGCGAGGCGGTCGACAAGGTCACCGGCGTCGACGTCGCCCCCGCGCGCGGCGGGGTGAAGGTCGGCTGGACGGCCGTGGTGTGGGTGCGCGCCGCCGGGGCGGCCCCGTCCGCCTGATCTGCCGGTGCGCAACCGGTGTGGTGTGATCCCCCCGCGCGACCACACATGGCCCGATCGCACAAAGTCGGCGTCGATGCATGGATGGTTGCGGACAGCCTTCGTCGCGTGTTTGAGGAGCGGTGGCGGCGTGTCGTAGGCTCTCCGCGCGGCAACGTCGCCGCACCTTGGGGTATGTCATATGGCCATCCTTTCGCTCCTCGAAGAAGAGCAGCTCGCCGTCCTCGGCCAAGCCACGCAGCTCGTCCGCCGCTCCGCCTCCCCGGAATTCCAGACGATCCGCGAGCTCGCGGCTCGGGTGCACTGGCCCATCCAGGATCGGCTCGACCGCCTGAAGGTGCTGAGCGAGGCGGCCACGTCCACGCGGGCGCGCCGCGACAACGCGGAGGGCGAGGTGGAGTCCGGCGCCGACCAGGTGCACGGCGTGGTCGCGGACGTCGACGCCTGGATGCGCCAGCTCGCGTCGGCGGCCCGCCTGGCCCACGCCGCGGGCCACCCCGCCGCGGTCACGCTGGCGCGTCTGGCCAAGGTCGGCGACGGCAGCGTGGACTCGCTGCGCGAGGCCGAGGACGTGCTGGCGCACATGCTGTTCCTGGTCGGCCAGCTCGGCGACCCGACCAAGGCCTACCTGCCGGTGGGCTTCGCGCAGCGCGGCCTGGACCTGCAGTCCAAGCTGTTCCAGGGCGACACCACCACCCAGTCCAAGACGACCACGCGCATGGTCCTGACGCGCGTCCTGCACGTGCAGCTCGACGAGGTGGGCCGCCTACTGGAGGAGATCGCGCTCGGCGCCGAGCACATCGAGGCCGTCACCGGCGACTCGGCGCCCGCCCTCGAGCTGGCGCTTCTCCGCGGCGCCGAGGGCAAGGCTGGCGGCGCGCGCCCGTCGCTGCCGCCCCTGGAGCCGCTGGGCGCCGCGCCCGCGACGCAGCCGCCGGGTGAGTGAGGTCGCGCCGCCGCCCACGCCGACCCCGGCGCCGGCACCGGCGTCGGCGCCGGATCGCCGTGCGCGGCACGACAAGCTGTCGGTCGCCTTCCACGTCCTGCTCACGCAGGCACGCGAGCTTATCGACGTCCTGGCGGCGGTGTCGGACCGCCGCCAGGAGGCCTTGCGTGTGCACTTCGACATGGAGGCGGAGGCCGCCCAGCTGCGGGCCCTGATCGACGCGGGCTGGCCCGCGTCCGGCGCGGCGCTGGATGCGAAGGGGAGGCACGCGGACGCGCAGGCGACCGGTCGCGAGCTGGCCGCGGGCGCGTTGGCGTGGGCGACCACCGCACGGGCGCAGCTCCGTCTTGCGGCGTTGGTCGAGGGACCGGACGCGGCGGTGGCCGCGGTAGGGCTGCGGCGGGTGCTGGCGCCGTTCAAAGCCCCACGCATGCAGGGCGCGCTGCGCGTGATGCGGGCGTTCGTGGCGCTGGGGCAGACCCACGGTCCGACCCTGGGCGCAACCGGGCGGACGCCGGACGTGTTGGGTGAGGCTGAGGCGTGGCTGACACGGCTTGAGGCGGGGCAGGCGGCGATCGACGCCGGGCGCCTGGAGACGGCGGCGACGGCGCGGGCGCGCGCCGCGCTGGCCAACGCGCTGCGACGGCAGCTTCGGTTGACCATCCGTCGGTGGGACCTCGCCAAGGGGCGGGTGTCGCCGCCGCTCCCGAACCTGCCGCTCCCGCAGCTCGGCGGGGCGTAGCGGCGTCCTGCGGCGCGGGTGGGTGGTGTGCGCCGCCCACTCGGCATGTGGCGATGCCTACGGCGGGTGTGGCGGAGCCTATGGCCCATGTGGCGTCACCTACGGCGGGTGTGGCGGTGCCTATGGCACGTGTGGCGGTGCCTATGGCACATGTGGCGGGGCCTACGGCACATGTGGCGGTGCCTACGGCACATGTGGCACCGCCTATGTGGGTCGTGGCGAACTTCTCAAGGCTGGTAGGCGAAGTGTCAAGGCGCGTAGGCGGGGCGTCATTCTGTTCCGGTGACACCTTGAGCGTGGTGGGTGTCCCCACGATTGGCCGAGTCAACGTCGCGAACTTGGACGGCGGCGTGACGAGTGCCATCGGCTTCACACGGGTGGGCCGAGGCCATGTCACTGCTCACATTGGCTGAGCTGCCCGCCCAACCTTGGCGGCTTGGTTCTGCTTGGGGCGCGTGCGCGCGGAGACCCACAGGCGACGTCGTCGGTTCGGTGACGGGTCGGGGCGGGGGAGGACATCGACAGGCAGCTACGGCGCGGTGACCGCGAAGGCCGAGGTGCGCGCGTGGGTCGGCGGTCGGGTTTGCGAGCCCGGTCGGCGCGGAGCGGAAGTGTCAGAGGGCTCCACACGTCAGTGAGCCGGGGGTGCGGAAGGGGATCGCGGTCGCCGACTGGCTGTGGTGAAGCTTCGGAAGCGGGGGGAGGAGCTTGTTTTGCCTGGTGCGTCGACCAGTTTTCTGTCCGCAGAACCTTGGCCCAATTCGTACCGATCGGCTTTGCCTAGACTGCGAAAGCTGTGGTAGTCTTGCCATATCTGGGGGAGCATGAGCAGCGTGCGCGCTAACACCGGTTCTACCATTCGGCACGGCCTTCGCGTCGCGACCGGACTGTCGGTGCTCGGAACGGCGTGTGAGCAGCCCTCGGTGGATGAACAATGGTTTGAGGCACGTGCGGCCTGTGAGGTGCAGCCCGACGCCCTGTATCCCGCCACGGTGATCATCCCAGAGACGGACGGAGTGCTCCATCAACTCACACTTCCCGACGGATGTGCGAACATACTGTTAGACGTGGTGCATGCCGACGCAGAGCAGTTGCTGCGGCAGGAGGGCGCACACGATTCACTCGATGAGCACGTGGAACGTGTGCGGCTAGGCCAGACCGCTGTGGATGGAGTGGCCGAATTGGTATGGGGCTTGGCGTGGATCGTCGGGTCAGACTTTGGGTCCCTTGACGAAGTGCAGGCCGGTCCATTCTCCGACGCCGACTGGGTCGAAGACCATGCGTGATCACTTAAGCCTCGCCAGCGTTGCGACCGGGTCGGTGGCGTAGTCGTGCGTCGCTACCAACTTGTACGTGCGGCCCTTCACGACGTCAAGCGCGCTCGGCTTGGTGCGCCAGTTCGGGTCGGCGGACATC
>CAIOSP010000127.1 GCA_903861005.1 uncultured Pseudomonadota bacterium | reverse complement strand
GGCGCAGGCGGCGACCCCGCGGGCACGGGTTCCGGCGGCGGCATCGGCGGCGCGGGCAGCAGCGGCGGCGCAGGCGGCGGCGGCGCGGGCGGCGCGGGCGGCATGTCCTGGGGTGTGTTCTCGCGGCTCTCCACCGTGTACTGGGGCGACGACTCGTTCTTCACGTTGGGCTCGGGCGGCTCGGGTGGCTCGGGTGGCTCCAGCGCGGGGAACAGCGGCGCCGCGGCCTCGTCCGGCGAGTCCGGCAAGGTGTCGGCCTGCGTCCAGGCGAGCGGCTGCTAGCGTGGAGGACCCGGTCGATCGGCGGACGACGGATCGGGTCTGGATCGCGCTGATCGGGGTCGCGGGCCTGGCGACGGCGCTGCGGGTGACGGCGCTCGGCTGGCCTGCGGACGCCGAGGAGCTCGCGCTCGTCGGGCCGTTCAGCCCGTCGGAGTGGGCGACCAATCCGCCACTCCTGAGCTGGATCTTCAACGCGCTCGCGGCGCTGGAGTCCGTCGTGACGCTCGGCCGGGCGGTGTCGACAGTCGCGGCCGCGGCGGCGATCGTGGGCGTGGGCGCGACCGCGCGGGCGGCGGGCGCGGGTCGGGCGGGCGCGACGCTGGCGGCGGTGGCGCTCGCCGTGCTCCCGGCCTTTGTGCAGCAGGCGGCGCTGTACCGGGCTTACGCGCCGGCGGCGGCCGTGTTGGCCTGGCACCTCTACGCGCTGGTGCGGACGGGTGAGGGGAGCGCGCGGGCGGGCGTGGTCTGGACGCTGACGGCGGCGCTGCTGCCCTGGCTGCACTACGCCACCGCGCCGGGGCTGGTGTTGGAGCTGGTGCTGGTCGGCGCGTGTGTGCCTGCGCGCACCCGAGGCCGGACCGCGCTGGCGCTGGGCGCGGCGCTCGCCGGGATCGGGCTGGGCGTGCTGGGGTCGGGCAGCCACCCCCCGGTTGACGACGACCCCGACCGGCTGTGGGGGATGCTCCGCCTTGGGTTCAGCGGGACGCTCGTGGACGCGCCACGCGCGCAGGCGATCGGTGTGGCCGTGGTCGTGCTCGTCGCAGGCGCGCAGGGCGTCGCGGGTGGCGGGCCAGGGCGGCGCGCGCTCGGGCGGGGCGTGACCGCGCTGGTCGCGGGCGTGGCGATCGTCGCGATCGTCGCCCGGGCGCGGGAGCCGGTGCAGATCTTGTGGGTGTTGCCGTGCCTGACCCTGGTCGCGGCGCCGGTCGTGGGCCGGGGCTGGACCGGCGTGGCGAGGGCGGCGGTGGTGGCGCTGGCGCTGGCCTCGCTCGGCGCGACGCCGCGCCCCTCGCGCTACCAGGAGGCGACGGACGCGCTGTGGCGGCTGCCCGTCGACGGCGAGGCGGTCGCGCTCTTCCCCAACGCGCTGTGGGACATGTGGCTGTTCGAGTCCACCGGCGCCGTGCCGATCGGCCCCTCCAACACCTGGACGTGCGCCGACGGGGCCACAGGCGTGGCCTGCTTCACGGCGGCGGGGCGTCGTTGGACCCGCGCGACCGAACCGCTCCCGGAGGCGGGGCGATGGCTGGCGGTGGCGATCGACGCACCTGAGCCGCCCGCCCGCTGCGGCCGCGCCGAGCCGGTTGCCGGGTCGACGCTCTGGCGAACCGCGACCTGCCCGGCCCCTTGATCGGTGATCGGCGAACTACGGGCGGCGCACCGTGGGTGGACAGGCTACTCGGCGCGGCCATTTCGTCGGGTGCGTGCGGCCTCTCGCCTGGACGCCAGAAAGCTCATCGGTTAACTTAGACCTGCCCTTGACGTGGCAAGACCTGAAGGTCGCCACGACGGGGGTCCCTCCAACCTCCCGTCGCGGAGGCGCACATGCGTCCTCGGATCCCCACGCTCGTGATGCTCGCTGCATCCGCGGCTGGCCTGTACTTCTCCGGCTACCTCACCTCGGACTTCGTCGAGCACCTGGATCGTCAGACCCATGACATCCACTGCTCGTTCATTCCTGGGCTGCTGGCCTCAGACCCGTCCGCGGCGTCCGGCTGCCACGCCGCGCTGATGAGCCCGTACTCGTCCGTCTTCCGTGACGCGCTGTGGGGCGGCCTGCCCGTCGCGCTGCCCGGCATGGCGGTGTTCGCGTACCTGCTCTACCGGTCGGTCGAGCTGATCGTGAACAAGCGGGACCGTGACGTCCACGCGGCGCGCTTCGCCGTGGCCGCCTGGCTGTTGCCGCTGCTGACGTCGGCCGTGTTCGGCTACATCGCCGCCACGCAGCTCTCCGAGTTCTGCAAGCTGTGCATCGGCATCTACACGTCGAGCGCGGTCGGCTTCGGCGCCGCCCTCGCGCTCGCGGTCGGCGCGGGCAAGGCCGCCGCCCCGCTCCAGACGGAGGAGGGCGAGGAGGTCGCTGAGGACGAGGCGCCCGCGGGCCCCGGCCCCACGCCTTGGGGCCAGCACATCGTCGGCGTGGTCGAAGGTGTGGTGTTCGTTGGCGTCGCCGTCGGCCTGTACTTCAGCTTCGTGCCCAACTTCGACAAGTACATCGGCACCTGCGGCGCGCTCGAGAAGCCCGAGGATCCGTACGGCGTCATGGTGTCGCTGGGCGCCCACCACACTGGCAAGCCGACGATCGAGGTGCTCGACCCGCTCTGCCCGTCGTGCGCCGGCTTCGAGAAGCGCCTGGTCGCGTCTGGCCTGGACGCTGAGCTCGACCGCAAGGCCGTTCTCTTCCCGCTGGACAACACCTGCAACTGGATGATCTCCAGCGCGCTGCACCCCGGCGCCTGCGCCGTCAGCGAGGCCGTCCTCTGCGCCGGCGAGAACGCCGACAAGGTGATCGCCTGGGCGTTTGAGCACAGCGAAGAGGTCCGCACTGCGGCCACCGCCGACCCCACCGCGGCCGCCACCATGGTCGCCGCCGCCTTCCCGGAAGTGAAGGACTGCCTCGGCACCGCCGCGGCCAAGCAGAAGCTCAACCGCTCCCTGCGCTGGGCGGTCGCGAACCACCTCCAGGTCCTCACCCCGCAGGTCTACGTCGAGGGCACCAAGCTCTGTGACGAGGACACGGACATGGGCATGGACTGGGCGCTTACCAGATTGCTCGCCAAGGGCGAGGGGGCTCCCGCCACGGGCGCCTCGACCCCGACCCCGACCCCGACCACCCCCACGGAGGTGACGCCTTGAACCAGAACATCGCACGCGGCGCGCTCTTCTTCGCGTTCCTGCTGGTGGCGCCCTCGCTCGTGGGCAGCTGGACGCACCAGGCCGAAGCCCGCCTGATCGAGAACGAGGCCAAGCCCGCCGACGAGGCCAGCGCCGTCGCCGTCGCCCAGGCGTCGGACGAGGGCTACTGCTCCGCGGACCTCAAGAAGGTCCTGCGGCGCGTCCTGCAGTCCTGCGGCCTGCTGACGACGGGTGAGGTTCGCGGCTGTCAGCCGCTGGAGGCCAAGTCGGTCGCCACGCTGTCGGGCGGCGACTTCAACTCCCTGTTCCAGCCGCTCCAGGGCCGCGCGGGCATCCTGCAGTTCGACAAGGACTCGCCCGAGCTCGACGAGGGCGATCAAGCCCTGCTCGATAAGCTGTTCGCGGACCAGAAGGGCGCGTCCTACTTCTTCGTCGTGGCGCGCTCGTCGCCGGAAGGCTCCGAGATCCACAACCGCGACCTGTCCCAGGCCCGCGGCAAGTCGGTCCTCGACCACCTCAAGGCCAAGTTCAACGATCCGGACCTGGATCGTGAGGTCGGCCTGCTGTGGCTCGGTGAGGAGTTCGCGCAGCTCGACGACCAGTTCTGCACGTGGGAGCGCTCCGGCGCCACCGAGTCGTGCACGCCCGATGATCTGAACCGCAGCGCGTTCGTCGCGTGGATCGACTGCCGCCTGTGATCGGAGTGGACATGCGCCGTACCCTCGTTCGCCTGACCGTCGTCGCCTCGGCGCTGACGGTCGCTGTCGCCTGCACCGGCGACGCCGCCTCGTCCTCTGCGCCCGCGCCTAGCCGCGTGGACGCCGTGGTGGCCCCGCCGCCGCCTGAGAAGGACCCCAAGGCGGTCGCCGCGTTCTGCGACTCGCACTTCACCGAGGCGGACGCCAAGCCGTTCGTGTGGCCGGGCCTCGCGGACTCCGCGGCGGTCCCCGCCAACGGCGAGTGGCGCTGGCTCAACGTCTGGGCCACCTGGTGCAAGCCGTGCGTGGCCGAGATGCCGCTCATCGTGAAGTGGCAGGGCAAGCTCGCCGCCGACGGCGTGAAGACCGGCTTCACGCTGCTGTCGGTCGACGACAACGGCGGCAAGGTGACGCACTTCGCCACCGAGCACCCGGACCTGCCCGTGGGCATGCGCATCGACGACGTGAAGAACCTGGAGTCGTGGCTCACGAGCAACGGCCTGGACGCGTCGGTCGCCATCCCGCTGAACTTCTTCATCGACGGCCAGGGCCGCACGCGCTGCGTCCGCAGCGGTCAGATCTCGGATACGGACTACGCCGCCATCAAGCGGGTCCTGCAGGGCGAGTGAGCCGCGGCGGAGGCAGGCCACGCATGGTCTGCGTCTGCAAGTGGTCCGCCAGCACCTCGTAGAGCATCTCGTCCGCCGCGCGGCGCGGGATGTCGAGCTTGTCCGCGATCGCGTACAGGCGGCCGCGCTCGTCGGGGTGCACCTTGCCGTCGGTGCAAGCGATGTGCGCCAGGCCGCGGAACAGGTCGTAGCGCTCCTCGCCGGCGTTCTCGCGCAGCCAGGCGGCGCTTGAGTCCAGCGCCGCCTCGGCCTCTTGGGTGGAGCGGATGCGCGTGACGTCCGCCTCCGGGTCGGCCGACAGCGGCAGGAGCAGGTGCATGAGCGTGGTCCACTCGGCCTCCTCCATGGTGTCGACATCAGCGTGGCCGAGCAGTAGGCCGCCGGTGAGCAGCAGCGTGTGCGCGTGGACCTCGATCGGCTGGCTGGGCGCGTAGTCCATCAGGCGGGCGAGCGACTCCACCGCCGGGTCCACAGCGTCCATGCCCAGGCCCGCGTCGCGCGCCTGTTGGAAGAGCTGCAGCGCGCGCACGCGAATGGGCGTGGCCGGGTGGCTGAACTGCGCGAGCAGCTCGCGGCGCTCCAGGTTCTGCAGCGTGGCGAGCTGGTCGATGAACGCGCTCACGTCGAAGCGCAGGTGCTCGGGGCCGAGCCCGCTCTGGATCTTGAAGAACGCGCTCACCGCCACGTCCAGCCGACCGTCCGCGACCAGCAGGCCCGCGCGGTCCGCGCTCAGCTCGGCCATGCGGTCCCAGCTCTCAATGCGACGCACCAGCAGCGGCGGCGCCTTGGACTGGCCCTGCTCGTCCTCGCCGAACGCCGGGACGGCCAGGCGCGCCCGGTAGTGGCGGTAGGTGAGGTGGCCGATCTCGTGGCCGAGCACGAAGCGCAGCTCGTCGTCCGACATACGCTCCACCAGCGCGCTCGTCAGCGTCAGGACGTGCGGCTCGGTCGGCGACAGGCGGTGCATGGCGCCCGCGTTCACGCTCGCGTCCTGCGCCACGAACAGCTCGAGCGGCTCGGTGAAGGCCAGCCGCCCGCACACGTCGTCGAGCAGTCCGAGCAGGCGCGGGGCGAGCAGGCGCGTCAGCCGCAGCTGCGACGCCAGCACGGCGTCGTACGAGGACCGCACGCTCCCCGACGAGATGAAGTGGTCGATCAGCAGGTCCAGGCCGAAGCGCTCGGAGAGGCTCTCGATCAGGATGCGCTCGGGGGCAAAGCGGAGGGCGTCGAGGGGGGCGTTCATGGCTTGTCCGTCGAGGTGAGCCCGTATCGCGCGGACGGTCTGGCGCCTCGCAGTGGCTCGACAGGCCACGCGGCGCGTGCGACCCCCAGAGTGGGAGGAAGACACGATGGCATGGCCCTTTGACGTCATCCAGCGCCGCGACGACCGCTGGGAGCGCGCCATCGACGCGCTCGATCCCAAATCCGACGCGCACGCGATCGTCAACCTGCTCGCCAACCACGTGTTCCCGCTCGACGTGTTCGTGGCGACCGAGCTGGGCCAGCTGCGCACGTTCACCATCCCGTCGATCACCGCGCTGCTGCACGCCACCGGTCAGTACGAGCGCGACGGCACCAAGCGCTTGGACGACACCAAGGCGATCCTGGTGGAGATCGTGGGCCCCGGCCCGCGCACGCCCGAGGGCCGCGAGATGATCGCGCACCTCCAGAAGATCCACGGGCACTACAAGATCTCCAATGACGACTACCTGCTGACCCTGTCGGTGTTTGTGATCGACCCGGCGCAGTGGATCGCGCGCCACGGCTGGCGACCGCTGCGCACGAACGAGCGCGACGCGTTGTTCAACCTGTACCGGGCGATGGGCGAGGAGATGGGCATGCGCGACCTGCCCGAGGACTTTGAGGGCCTGCAGGCCTGGCGCGAGGCCTACGAGGCGCGCGCTCGCGCGTACTCCCCCGAGAACGAGTCCGTCGCCCGCGGCCTGCTGTCGGCGATCGCCGAGCGCCTGCCCAAGCCGGTGCGCGGCGCGGTGGTGCCCGTCGTGTCGGCCATCCTCCTCGACGATGGCGTGGTGGAGGCGCTTGGCCTGCGTCGCCCGTCGCTCGGCGTGCGCGCGGCGGTCGGGGGCCTGCTGGCGGCCCGCAAGCGCGCGCTGCGCCACGTCACGCCTTGGAACGAGCAGCGCTTCTGGGACACCGCCTTCTTCAAGGCCTACCCGAGCTACCCGGACGGCTACGAGCGGATGCGGCTCGGGCCCAAGAAGGTGCTCGACCGCATGGACAAGGCGCGCAGGACCGCTGGCACTTAAACGATTGTTTGATTATTCGCGCCGACCGGGGAGTCCGCCATGTCCACCGCCGCCGTCTCTGAGCCTGTGTCCGCTGATCTGCCGCCGCCCGCGGTCGACGAGTCCACGCTGCTCGACCTGTCGGACGCCGATGCGCGCGCCCGCGCCGCGAAGATGCCGTACTCCGTGCGCTTCAAGCTGCGCGACGCGATCACGCCGCTGCAGAAGGCCTACCTGGACATCCACGGCTTTGTGGTGTTCGACCGCGTGCTCACCTCCGAAGAGGTCCCGCGCCTGATCGCCGAGATCAAGGAGGTCGAGACCAAGCTGCTCAGCTCGGGCACCACGTCCGTGTTCGGCGTGCCGGTGTGGGTGGGCGAGGACCCGGACGGCAAGCCGTTCATGCAGCGCACCGGCATGTTCTCGGTGCAGTCCGAGTGGGCCCACGACCTGTTCACCAGCTCGCGCTTTGAAGCGGTGCGCGCGCTGATCGGCGAGGACGCCCGCATCGGCGAGCGCGAGAAGGACGGCGTGGTCGTCAACCGCTACGTCAACGCGCCTGGCAGCCTGCGCCCCAACCTGGGCTGGCACACCGACGCCATGCGCGACCTGTTCTACAACTGGAAGGTCCCCGGCCCCATGCTCAACGTGGGCATCCACCCGGACCGCGTGCGCCCCGAGGACGGCGGCCTGCGCCTGCTCCCCGGCACCCACCACGACAGCTTCCTGATGATGGCCTTCCGCAAGCCGTACTTCGTGGCCCACAAGCCCGACAAGAACGAGGTCGCGGTCGAGACCTGGCCGGGCGATCTGACCGTGCACGACGGACGCGCCTGGCACCGCGTGCAGACGTCGCCGCACACCGGCTGGAAGAGCCTGCGCCACAGCCTGTACATCCCCTACGTGCGCGACGCCTACGCGCCCAAGGACGAGAACAGCAAGCCCATGTGGTACCTGCGCGTGTTCGACGTCTACCTGAGCGCCAAGAAGAAGCTGCGCAAGTAGCCGGTCAGACCACCTTCTTGAGGAAGGCGGTCTTGAGGTAGATCGCGGTGCCGTTCACGCGGCCTTCGACGTGCTCGGCCACGTCGCCCAGGCGGATGCCCTTCACCAGGGTGCCGCGCTTGGCGGTGAAGCCGGCGCCCTTCACGTCCAGGTCCTTGATCAGGGTGACGGAGTCGCCGTCCTTGAGCTCGACGCCGTTGCTGTCCAGCACGCGCGTGGGGCCAGCGTCAGCCTCTTCGGCGACCAGGCCAGCCTGGGCCCAGGCCATCACGTCGTCCTCCAGGAACACCTGGTCGAGCAGGTCGGCCGCCCAGGTCTCGCCGCCCAGGCGCTTGAGCAGGCGCCAGCCCACCACCTGCACTGAGGGCACGTCCTTCCAGATGGCGTCCTGCAGGCAGAACCAGTGCTTGGCGTCGAGTGCTGAGCCGCCCTCCACCTGGGCCACGCAGGTGGGGCAGGCGACGACCGTGTGATCCGCGCCGTCGCCGGGGGGGACGGCCAGGCCCGCCAGACCGTCGGTGGCGCCGCAGAGCTCGCAGGCGTGGGCGGCGCGGTCGAGCAGGGCGGGCGTGAGCGGAGCGGACATCGGGGGCCTCGGGTCGTGGATGGGCCGCCCGACTATCGCGGCCAGAGCGCGCGCGGGGCGGGCCGCGTCACGGTGCTGCC
>CAIOSP010000126.1 GCA_903861005.1 uncultured Pseudomonadota bacterium | reverse complement strand
GCGTTGGACTCGGCGAGCAGCAGGTTGAGCGTGAGCGACTGCGCGAAGACCCGGAATACTTTCCCGTTGGCCGAGCCGATCAGCGTGTTGATCACGCTCCAGCGGTGGAGGACCACGTTCTGCGCCTCCAATTGGGGCAGGATCTCCGCAGCGCGGGCGCAGCGATCGTCGTCTTGGAGCAACCTCGCCCGCGCTTCGGTCCACACGTCATCAGCGAGGACCACCTCCGCCTTCAGCGTGGGGAGCTGAGCCTCAAGCGTCGCCCGGTCCTCGGCTGGCGCGCCCCTGTCGCGGTGTTCCGTCGCAGCGTCTCGCTTGGCCCTGACGCTAGCCTCGAACTGGATCACCGTCCGGTCCGCGTCTCCGATCTGCTGGCGCGTGCGGCTCCGCCACGCGGCGTCTCGGCTCAGTCGGTCGCGGAGGCCGACGTCGTCGAGTCCGAGCGCGGTCAGGGCCTGATCAACCAAGCCGCGTGCCTTGAGGTGATCCTCGTTGCGCTGGTCGCGCTCAAGCGCCTTGGCGTTGGCTGCGGCTCGGCGCGCGACGGCCTTCTCCGAGGCGAGGGTCGCGTCGCTCGTGGCCGCTGCGTCCTTCGCGCGGGCGTCGCTGACCGCGCCATCCAATCTCTGCTCGACTGTGTTCGCGTCTTCGTTGTTGAGCAGGGCCGCGCGAACGTCCCTCGCCGCGGCGCTGGCTTGCTGGGCGGCCGTGGCAGCCGATTCCTTCTTGCCGCCGTCGAGGACACGCTGCTGCTGGAGGAGCGCGGCGTCGGAGTGCTCCTGATGGAGCTTCACGCGGCGTTGATGCTCACGATCTCGATCCTGGAGTGCCTTGCTCCAGGCCTCGACTTCGCGCGCGCACGCTTCGCGGAAGCTGTTTGGCGCGCTCGTCGCTGTCTGCCTCCAACCGGCACGGTCGGAGAAGGTCGGCGCCGCCGCGTCGAGCGCGGCATTGACGCGCTCGTTCGCGTCGGTCTGTACGGCCGTGTTCTCGAGGAGAGCGCGCGCAGCCTGGTCCCGCGCGTCCCGCTTGGCCTGGGCCTCGGTTGCGGAGCTCGCCGCGAGCTCGGCCGCGAGCTGCACGGCCTGAAGCGCCCGCACCTGGTCGCCTCGGAGTCGCTTGGCCTCGGCCTCCTGCGCGTCCAGCTCCTGAAGGTTGCGCTCCGCGTCGCGAGCGGAGGCTTCACCGATGGCGGACGCAGACGGGAGGTCCGAAGCGGTCAGAGCCACAGGCAGCGGCTCAACTCGGACAGACTCCCACTCCCGCGCCAGGTGATCGTGGCGTCCTGCGTGCTCGCCGATCCGCGCCTCGAGCGCGCGTGCCTCCGCGTGCTTCGTCTCCGCCAACGTGCTCGCCCCGGCGATCTGGGCTGTGAGCGTGTCGATCTCGCGCTCGATCGAGGCCACGCGGGTCGCGAGGCCGCCCACCAGCCCTGCGAGCGGTGCATCGACCGCCCAGGGGTGCTCCTCGGAGCCGCACAGGGGGCAGGGGGTGTGCTCGACGAGGTGCTGCCGGTGCTCGGTGAGGTCCGCCGCCGCTTGAGCGGCACGATACGCTTCCTTGGCCTCCGCGAGGCGGGCGATGCGGTCTGCGCGCGTCGTCGTCGCGTTGGTTTCCGAAGCCTTGGCCTCGACGACCTGCGCGGCCGCCACGGCGTGGGCTTCGCGGTCTCGCGCAAGCTCTCCTTCGAGCCGGGTCGATTCGACCAGCAGCTCGCGACAGCGACGCAGCGCATCGACTCGCGCGACGAGCTGGGCCCGCGCGGCCGTCCGATCCGTGCCCGTCTCGTGGGCCTGCGCGGCCTGTGCGGCTTGCTCGGCGGCGCTCCGCGCGGCTTCGGCCGCGGTGTCTGTCATGGCCTGTGCGGCGGTCGCAGCGTCGTACGACGCACCCGCGCGCGTGGCCGCACCTTCGAGCCCCTGCGCGGCGGCCGTGGCCGCAGCGGCGCGGGCCCCTTGCGCCGCCACCACGTCCAAGTGCAGCTGAATGCCGGCCCAGGCGTCGAACAGGGGCTTGGTCGGCGCGTGCTCCGTCACCCAGGACTCAAGGTCGGTGAGGGTAGCGTCGACCGCCTGGAGCTTGACGAGCTTGTCGTCGGCGACTCGCTTCGCTTCGTCCGCGGCGCGGGCGGCGTGCTGGGATGCCGCTGCCGCCGTCGTGGCTTGCTCGAGCAACATCGTCAGGCGTACGTCGGCGTCCCGCGCCTGTTGGAGCGCCGGGCTCGCGTCGGCGCGCGAGCGTTCGGCGTGCTCGCGCGTCGCTCTGGCCGCCGCGCCGCGCGTCGTGGCTTCCTTCGCCTCGGCCTCAGAGGCGTTCGCTTCGGAGAGCATCTTCGCGGCATCCTCGGCGGCGGAAAGGGCGCTCGACGCCGCGGCGTCCATCGCCACGACCGCGGCTCGGTGCGGCTCCGCGGCCTCGGACCGCGTCAGCTCGTCCTGCGCGTCGTCGAGCTTCCGCCGCACGCCTACGACGCGCTCGTGCTCGACGGTCGCCGCGCCGAGCTCGATGTTGCGTCGCTCGGCCTCCACGTGCCAGCCCACGGCGCTTGTGCATCGATCGGCCGCGTGCTTCGCCGCCTCGCGCGCCGCCGTGGCCTGCGTCGCCGCGCTCTCAAATGCCGCACGCGTGTCCGCGTCGGCTGGCTGTGCGTCCGCCAATCTCGTCGTGAGCGCCTCAAGCTTTGCCCTCTCGGTCGACGCACGCTGGTGCGCCGCCATCGAAAGCAAGCCGTAGATATGCGTGCCGGTCATCTGCTCCAGCAGCGAGGCGCGGTCCTCGCCCTTAGACTTCAGGAACGCCGCGAAGTCACCCTGCGCGAGCAGCACGGCCCGCTTGAACTGATCAAAGTCCAGCCCGATGATCTCCTGGATCTTTTTAAGGGTGTCTCTGAGGCCGTCACCGACGGCCGCGCCGTCGATCTCCCGCAGCACGAGCTCGGAGTCCTGCAGGGCGCCATCGACCCGTCTGTAGGCGCGCTGCACGCTCCATCGGGAGCGCCACCTACGCGCGTCGGACCCCGTAAAATCAACCTCGGCGAAGCCTTCGCTGGTGCCGTCGCGCAGCAGGTTGCGCGGGTCGTTGGCGCCCGTGCCCCGGAGCGTGCCGTCGGATGCGCCGACCTGTACGCCGCCGTGGTTGTTGAGCCGCGGGGTCTCGTTGTAGAGCGCGACACAGAGCGCGTCGAGCAGCGTGCTCTTGCCCGCGCCGGTGGGGCCGGAGATGGCGAAGAGGCCGGCCTCGCCGAGGGGCCCGTTCTCCAGGTCGAGCTCGAACTC
>CAIOSP010000125.1 GCA_903861005.1 uncultured Pseudomonadota bacterium | reverse complement strand
GGTGTCAGACGTGTCCGTGTCCGTGTCCGTGTCCGTGTCCGTGTCCGTGTCCGTGTCCGTGTCCGTGTCCGTGTCCGTGTCCGTGTCCGTGTCCGTGTCCGTGTCCGTGTCCGTGTCCGTGTCCGTGTCGACGACGACGTCCGTGTCGGTGGGCGGCTTAGTCCCACCCTTGCACCCTCCGGCGAGGAGCACCAGAGCGAGCGCGATCGACGCGGTGAGTCCACGTGTGGTCATTGGCGTGTCCTGCCCGACGTCTCGACGGTGAGGGAACCGGCGTGCGTGCGCGCCACGCCGACATCCGCCGCGGTCGGATCCGCCACGCGCGCGGCGATCAGGTTGTGACGTGCGAGGTCGTCGCGGATCAGGATCCGGGAGCACGAGATTGCTGGGCGCATCGCGGCCTCCTCGGACCACGTGGAAGCAAGCGTCGTGCCGCCCGCGCCGTGTCGCACTGCCCGCGCTCCGCGCCCTTTGGCGCCCGTACGGGCCCGCCCGATCAAGCGCTCGGCGCGTCCTGCTCCGCATCCGCCGCCGCACACACCGCGTCCGCTTCGCGAATCAACGCGCTCACCGTCGCGTCGTCGCGCAGCGCAGCCGGCGCGATCGCCCCCGTCGCCGTCCGCGTCACCTCGCGCGCGACCGCCACGATCCGGTCCATGTCGCCGGCCGTCAGCACGCGCGGGAACATGCCCGCGAACGTCGCCAGGTCCGGCAGCTCGACCACGCGGGCCAGCAGCACGTCGCCCACCTGCACGGTCTGCGAGGCGATGGTGTCCAGTACGGCCTTGCGCTGACCGGTCAGCGCGCAGCGCACGTGCAGCCACGGACCGGGGCCCTTGGCCTCGATGGCCCACGCGCCCAGCCAGGCTCGGCGCTGGATGTCGAGGGCGGTGCGCTCGATGGCGGTGAGCGGGCGCGGCTCGGAGGCGAAGTAGGCCTCGGCCACGGTGCCGCCGCCGAGGGGGCGGCTGTGGAAGATCGCCCACGGCAGCAGGATGGACGCCGCGGCGTTCGAGTAGCTGGTCCAGGGGATGGGGGCGTTGGCGTACACCGAGAAGCCGGCGACGTTCCCTGGGGCCCACGCGAGCATCTCCTTGATCAGGTCGACGTCGCGGCCCTTGAGGCGGCTGACGCGCTCCTTGTCCGCCGTCAGGGTGTCGACGCGCAGCGCGCAGCACTGCTTGTACTTCAGCTCGCTGCCGCACGGGCACGCGTCGTTCCGACCAACCTTGCTCATCACCCCTCCGTCCCGGTGCGCTCTAGCGCGGCGTCGTCTGGCTTGCCCCGTGGCAGCATCGGACGACTTGGGGGGAGGCTTGAGGGGGTGTGTGGCGCCTGCGACTGGATTCGAACCGGTGACCTACGGATTAACAGTCCGTCGCTCTAACCAACTGAGCTACGCAGGCTCGCACACACACACCGACTTGCGATCGGCCGCCGCCCATTACCTTGTCTCGGCTGCCGCGTCAACGACTTCGGCGCGTGTCCGCGCGGGGCAGTAGGCCCCGACGACGGTGCGCGTCCAGCGCGCTCGCGAGGGATCGGCGTTGGATGCAGGACGAACGTCGACCAGGGTCAGACGGACCGCGTCGGGCGGCGCGCCGGTCAGCAAGCGCATGTCGCCGATCAATGCATCGACGGGCTTGTCGCCGCGCAGCACGGCGTCCTCCAGGCGCACCAGCCAGGGGTTGTCGTCGCAGGTGGACAGGCCCGCGAACCACAGCTGCCAGTCCAGGCGCGGCATGTGGGGCGCGGCCTGGGCCGGGCGGGCGCCCAGGTCGCTCGTCTGCCAGCGCCAGGTCAGCTCCACCCAGTCGCCGTCGCCCCACTTGGCCTCCAGCATGGGCAGCGGGCGCGACGTGGTCATGGTGGCGAACAGGCCGTAGCGGTTCACCACTTGAAAGGGCGCCTCGCGGCGCAGCGCGTCGAGCACGGGCGCGGGCGAGTGGACGCTGCGCGGGCCGTACCACGCGGGGATCCACGCCAGGCTCGCGGCCATCGGCAGGGCGGCCAGCGCCCAGGCGGCCACCACCTTGGGCTGGGTCATCGCGGCGGTGGGCGGGGCCGGGACGCGCAGGCGGACGCGCGCCAGGTCGGCGTCGTCGAGCATCGACAGCGCCAGCACCACGGTGAGCAGCTGGAAGAAGCCGTAGTTGCCGGTGGCGGCCAGCCCCGCCATCAGCAGGGCGATCGACCCAAACGCCACGCGGCGACCGATGCGCCCAGCGAACACGCCGAACACCAGGACCAACTCGACGACGAACGTGAGCGCCACGCCGATCATGCCCACCCACGCGGGCAGCGTCGCGGCCCACAGGCTGACCGGGTTGGGCAGCGGCTGGGTCCAGAAGTGAAAGCCGAGGGCGGAGAGGTCCCGCCAGGTCGCATCGCCGCTGGTCAGCTTGACTAGGCCGCCAAAGAACACCAGTCGAAACAGGATCCAGCGCAGCAGCCACCAGCCAGCGGCGGGCGCGGGGTGCCGCGGATTGGCGCCCCATGGCGCCACCAGGACGGACGCGACCAGCACCTCGCACAGCAGCGCGTCCCACTGAAAGTCCAGGAACGGGGAGCCGACCGTGCACAGCGACAGGTAGGACAGGTAGGCGACCAGCAGCGCAGGCGCGGCGTAGCGGCCCGTGGCCACCGCGAGCGACGCGAAGAAGCCCACGGCGCAGAGCAGCGCGGGCCCCCACGACCACGGCAGGATCCACATGAGCGTGGGCAGGTGGAGCCACTTCTGCACGCCGGTCCAGCCGCGCGCGGCGGCCTCGGCGTGCAGGGTGTGCTGCACCGGCAGGATGCCGTGCACGCCGATCAGCCCGTCGATCTGCACCGCCAGCGACGCGAACGCGACGGCCGCCGTCAGCCCGAGCGCGGCCAGGTAGAGGCGCCGTACGCCCTCGGCGGTCGATCCGCTCGGAGCGGGGGCGGCAGGACGAGTCTTGGTTCCTGCCTTCTTGCGGGGCGTCGCCATTGTGCGCTCCAACGGTCGCGCGAGCGACCGCCACAGGGGTATCCTTGCGCGCCAGCTTGAGGTCGCCATGCGCTCGCAACTCCTCCTGACCACCGTGGTCGCGCTCGTCGCTTGCAGCTCGGGGACGCCGGACGGCGACACCGACAGCCCCGAGGCGCTGCCGCTCGGCCTGCCGCGCACGGCCGCCGGCCAGACGGTCGCGGGCATCGCGGTGGTCGACCTGACGCCGGTGATCACCGAGACCTTCACCGACGTGAACGGCAACGCCGAGTTCAACGGCTGCTACGACAGCCCGATGATCACCGCGGTCTGCACCGAGGGCTTTGACGACGCGGACGGCGACGGCCACTTCGACGCGGTGTTCATCGGAGGCTACGGCCCCGGCCGCCCCGCGCAGGACATCCACGATCCGATCACCGCGCGCGCCGTCGTGATCGAGGACGGCGGCGAGTACGTCGCGATGGTCGCGCTCGACTTTGTCGGCCTGGCGCACCCGCGCATCAACGCGGCCGCGGCCATGCTGCACGAGGTCGACGGCTTTGACCCGGACCGCCTGATCGTCGCCAGCACGCACAACCACCAGGGCCCCGACACCATGGGCCTGTGGGGCGACCCGCTCAACGGGCTGTCGGGCTTTGACCCGGCCTACCAGGACCGCGTGGCGAACGCGATCGCGCAGGCGGTGCGCGAGGCGGCCGCGGCGGCCAGGCCCGTCACGCTGCGCGTCGGCGCGGTGAAGATGGAGGACGTGAGCCCGTATTACAACGGGTCGGTGTTCGGCGGCGTGAACCCGACCGACACGATGCACGGCATGATCCACGACATCCGCGATCCGGTGATCGCGTCCAACCAGCTGCTCGCCATCCAGGCCAAGGACGACGCGGGCGTGGTGTTCACGCTCACCAACTGGTCGGGCCACCCGGAGGTGCGCGGCGGCGACAACAACGGCATCTCCGCGGACTGGGTGGGCGTGGAGCGGCAGGTGCTGGAGTCGCGCTTTGGCGGCACGGCGATCCACTTCCCGGAGTGCCTGGGCGGCATGCAGTCCGCGCTCGGCGGCGACATCCCGCTCGTGGACGACAACGGCGCGCCGGTAGTCGAGACTTGCTCCGCGGAGGACATCTCGGCGGACGTCGAGGGCTGCGCGGGCAAGGCCGAGGGCGACGCCAAGACCTACGTCGGGGGCTCTGCGGACGGGATGGTGGTGCCGGTGTGGGCGGAGGAGGACTCCTGGGACTTCGTGCGCAGCCACGGCTACGCGATCGCCAACGCCGCCGCCGACGCGCTGGACGCGGGCGAGGACATGTCGGGCGCGCCGCTCAAGGTGATGGTCGAGCCGGGCTGGGTGCCCGTGCGCAACGTCGCCTACAACCTGCTCGGCCCGCAGGGCATCTTCGACATGGGCCTGGACCAGGGCACGCGCGACGAGTCTCTGTGCCCCGGCGCGCTCCAGACCGAGCTCGGCTGCCTGCCGATCCGCGTCTACCGCATGCAGCTGGGCGACGTGACGTTTGCGACCGCGCCCGGCGAGCTGCTGCCTGAGCTGGCCTGGGGCCTGCCGACCGACGACCCCAAGTGGGTGGCGGAGGCGGCCGACCCGACCCAGCGCGGCCCCGGATCCCGCTACTTCCCGCAGCACGACCACGACTGCGACAACGTCACGTTCGACCAGTGCCGTGACGTGGGTGACCCGTTCATGGTGGGCGACTGCGACTGCCTCACGCTGCACGCGTGGCCCTACACCCTCTCGCTCGACCCAAGCACGCAGCCCACGCTCGCGTCGGTGGACACCAAGTACAAGGCGGCGATGTCGATGACGTCGACCTACCTGTCGTACATCCTGCCGGAGTCGAGCGTGAACCATCAGGTGTCGCTGCTGAGCTCGCGCGACGGCGATCACTACGAGGACACCGTGACGGTCGCCTGGGACTTTGGCACGGTCTATCAGGCGACCTGGGCGCGTCTGAACGCGCGCTGGGAGGCCTCGAAGTGAGCACCGAACCCGCCTGGATCCGCGTCTCTCGGGCCTGCCAGAACGCGTGTGTGTTCTGCTCGGACGGCCCGGCGCTCGACGGCGCGGTCGTGCCGCTGGAGACCATCCAGGCCGACATCGACGCTGCCGTCGCCGCGGGTGCCACGTCCGTGCTCTTGTCGGGCGGCGAGCCCACGCAGGCCAAGCACCTGCTGGGCGCGATCCGCTACGCCAAGGCCAAGGGCCTGTATGTCTCCATGACGACGAACGCGCGCATCGTGCAGTCCGAGAAGGTCGCGCAGATGCTGGTGTCCGCGGGCTTGGACGAGGTGCACGTGTCGGTGCACTCCGGCCGCCGCAGCACGCACGACGCGCTCGCCGCCAAGACCAACGCCTGGGTCGAGGGCCTCGCGGGCCTGCGCTTCCTGACGCGCACGCCGGTGAAGGCGTGGATGTACACGGTGCTCAACAAGGCGAACGAGGGCGAGATCGAGCACCTGATGCACATGGGCACCATGGCGGGCATCAAGGGCTTCCAGCTGCGCGCGGTGGAGCCGCTCGGCAAGCTGGCGGTGGATCGCCCGCTCTACGCGAGCCTGGAGCTGCCGCTCGCCACGTCGCTGCGCTTGGCGTCGGGCCTGTGGTTCTACGCCAAGGAGGAGGTGATCGCGTACGACCTGGTCGGCTTTGACGACACGGTCGACATGACGCTCGAGCCGCAGCGTGGGCCGTCGCAGGCCGACACGTCGGCGCTGCGCCTGCTGCGTCGGCGCGTGTGGCTGGAGCACGCGCAGCGCGGCTTCACCATCCTCGACGACGAGAGCATGGGCAAGGACTTCTCCGCGCTCTGTGAGTCGGCGGGCGGTCTGGCCGCGGCGGGCCTGGAGCTGGCCGCGCGCGGCGCGCCGCTGCTGGACGCGCCGCCGTGTGTGGGCGGCTTGACGCGCACCGTCGACGCGTGGGCTGCGGACGCCACGTGGGGGCCGGACTGCGAGGCATGCCCGGCGCGCGCGGCCTGCGCGGGCCTGCCCAAGAAGCTGTCGAAGCTGGGCGTGGGTGTGTTGGCGCCGCGGCCCGGCTGGGCGCCGCTGGCGGGCTCTGTGGCGATCGTGGCGGGTGCGTCGAGCGTGGACGCGGCGCGCACGCTGCCCGCGCTGGCGGCGGCGCTGGGCGCGCGTGGCGTGGACGCGGCGGTGGTCACGGCGGACGACGCGCGCGTGGCGAGCGCGGCGCTGGTGATCGCGGGAGACGCGGCGGCCGCGGCGCAGGTCGTGGCGCGCGCAGATCGCGCGGCGGGACAGCGCGTGATCGCGCTCGACCTGGGTCTGGGTCAGGGCCTGGCGGCGCTCGACGGCGTGGAGGTTCGCGCGCACGCGCCCGGTCGCGTCGACGCCTACGTCGCCGCAGGCGTCGCGCTCGGTCGCGTGACGTGGAAGCCGTACCCGGTCGGGCCGGCGCTGCGCGACGCGCCGTACAGCACGCAGGGGCCGGTGGTCGCGCTGGGCGACACCGCGGACTGGGCGCAGCTGGCGCGCGAGCTGGCGGGCCGCGAGGGGCTGCCGCCGATGCACGTGATCGTGTCGGCGGGTGTGGAGGTGCCGGATTCGCCGCGTTGGCGCGTGCATCGCGATCTGGACGACGCGACGATCGCCGACGCGATCCTCACGTCGCGCGCGGTGCTCTTCCCGGCGCGTCGCGTGGGCAAGGACGCCACCGCCGCGCACGCGCGCGACCTGGCGTGGGTCGCGTTCGCGCAGTCGTGTGGTCGACCGGTGGTGACGAACCGCGCGATGGGCGTGGAGGACCTGGTTCGCCACGAGGTGACGGGCCTGGCGCCTGCGCGCGGCGAGGCCATGTCGTCGATCGCCGAGACCCTGCATCGCCTGTGCGGCGACGAGCCCAAGCTGCGTCGCTTGGCGGCGGGTGCGCTGCGCGTCCACGCAGCGGGCTCGGTCGACGCGTGGGCCGACGAGCTGGTGAAGGGCGCGGGCTGGACGGGCGGCGCGGCCACCGCGGGGCGGCCGTTCCCGACCTGGTAGTAGGGCGGGCGTCGCGCTCGTGGCGACGCCCCCGCGCGCACCGCATCTCGCGCGACGCACCGCCGGTTCGTCGCGCACTCGGCGCGCGTGCCGACGCTACGGCAGGAAGAAGTCTTCCGTGAGCTCGCCCGTGTAGGCCGGGTCCGCGCGGTAGCGCTCGAAGTCCGTCACGCCCTCAGCGCGCAGCATGTCCTCGTCGATGAAGAAGTTGCCGGTGCAGCTGCGCGACGGCTTCGTCAGGATCGAGTGCGCGGCGTCGGCCATGATCTCGGGCGTGCGCGAGGTGCGCATCAGCGCGTCGCCGCCGAGCAGGTTGTGGACCGCGGCGGTGGCGATGGTGGTGCGAGGCCACAGCGCGTTGAACGCGATGCCCTGCTCCTTGAACTCCTCGGCCATGCCCAGCACGCACAGCGACATGCCGTACTTGGCCATGGTGTAGGCGACGTGCGGCGCGAACCAGCGGGCCTGCAGCGGGAAGGGCGGCGCCAGGTTGAGCACGTGCGGGTTGGACGCCTTGAGGAGCTGCGGGATGCACACCTTGGACGTCAGGAACGTGCCGCGGGTGTTGATGCCGTGCATGAGGTCGTAGCGCTTCATGTCGGTCATGAGCGTGGGCGTCAGCGAGATGGCGCTGGCGTTGTTGATCAGGATGTCGATCCCGCCAAAGCGCGCGACGGCGGCGTCGACGGCGGCCTGCACCTGCTCCTCAAAGCGGATGTCGGTCTGGATGGCGAGCGCCTTGCCGCCCGCGGCCTCGATCTCCGCCGCGGCCGAGTGGATGGTGCCGGGCAGCTTGGGGTTGGGGTCGCTGGTCTTGGCGGCGATCACCACGTTGGCGCCGTCACGGGCGGCGCGCAGGGCGATGGCGAGGCCGATCCCGCGGCTGCCTCCGGTCACAAAGAGGGTCTTTCCGGCGAGGGACGACATGGGCGCTCCAGAGGTGCAGGGGTGGGTTCGGGTACCTCGATCGCTCCCGGCGCGCTTGCGCGTCGCGACCGTGAAACGGCGGTGTCCCGCCCACGCCACGCGCGTCGATCAGCCCAGGCCGAGCAGCCCGTAGAGCGTGCTCACCGCGTTCGCGAGCAGCGTGATCCCAAAGCCGCGCGCGGCCGCCCGCCATGTCGGGTCGTCGCGGCGCAGCAGAGCGGTGAGCAGCGCGCCCTCCACCAGCCACACGCCGGTCTCCGCCACCGCCACCCAGGTCAGGTAGGGCTCAAAGCGGGGGACGACGTACCAGAGGGCAGGGTGGGTCGACAGGTTGAGCAGCACCGACACCAGCGCCAGCTTCCACCACGGCGTGATCAGGCGGCGCAGCATGACCGCGTGGATCGCGCCCTCGATCAGACACGTCTCCACAAAGGCCTTCGCCCACATGTCGATCGGGTAGCTCATGCGGCGCGCGCCGCGCGGTGGGCGCCGACCGCGATCTCCAGCCAGCCATGAAAGAGCGCCAGCGACAGGTAGGTCGCCCGCACCGACGCCGGGTCGCGCAGCGCCACCAACGGGAGCAGCAGGCTCGCCGCGACCACGACCACCGCGAGCGGCGCGCCCAGATCACGCCACCAGCGCGACCACGACTCAGACGGCCGCCGCGGCGTGGTCTCCTCGCCCAGCACGGCCGGGATCGCGTCGAGCCACATCACGTAGTGGAGCAGCTGGGCGTACGCGAAGAGCAGCACGAGGCGGCCCGCCCACGGCCCCGGCACACCCGGCGCCAGCGTGCGCACCACGCCGTCCAGCGTCAGCCCGCCCGCCGGGGCCGCGGCGAGCGCGAAGTCCAAGCCGCCCGCCAGGATCAGCCCCGCGCCGACTAGCGCCGTCACCACGGACGCCAGACCCAGCGGCGCGCGCGGGCGCAGCCAGACGACGAAGAACGTGATCGCGATGAGGTTGTGCAGGTGGCCGATCAGCACCGCCGTCCACGACGCGTCGCGCAAGCCCCACGCGCCCAACCCGACCAGCGCCACGAGCCCGAGCGCAGCGCGGGGCGAGCGTGCCGCCAGCAGCGCGCCGGCCGTCGTGACCAGGCCCAAGGACAGCTCGACCGCAGGCTTGAGCTCAGCGCCCACGAGCCCGGTCTGACGCACGATCGTCATCGCGCCGAGCGTCCCCAGCAGCCACCACCCCAGGCCACGCGCGTTGGGCGTGGGCGGCGACAGGACCAGCCAGCGCACGTCCGACGCCAGGTGCGGGGCGCCCAGCAACAGGGGTGACAGCAGGAGCACCCAGGTGGGCGCGGCCGCCACCGCCGTCAGCGCGAGCGCCGCGCCAACGATCGCGGCCCAGGCCGCGCGCGTGGCCGGGGACGCCCACAGAGCCCGCCCCGCCGCCGTCTGGCGCGCGCCGTCCCACAGCGTCGTGTGCGCGCGATCGAGCGCCCCGATCATCCACGCCTCCGTGTGGGGGCCGCGCGCCCCCGTGGCGTGGCGACACTCTCACCCGACCGTCTCCCGCGTCAACCCTTCATGCGGTGGCGGGCGCGCGCGCGCCGGGAGACAGGGGACATGAACGGGGGGCAGGGTGCGAGCGATCCTCTTGGCGCTGCTGTGCCTGACGGGCTGCCAGTCGGCCGCGACGGACGTGGGCGACACCGACTCGGACGCCGACACCGACGTGGCCGTGGTGGTCCCGCCCGACGCCCAGCCGCTGCGCTTCATGCTGCACGGCGGCAGCTACGCCGACGCCCGCAGCTCCACGCGGTTTGTGAACGGCGCGCACGGTGGGCGGGTGGTCACGTTGGGTGCTACCGATCCGTCCGACCCGGACCTGGGCGAGTACGACGCGTGGTGGGTGCGCAACGGCGCGTCTGACGCGGTGACGCTCAACCCCACCACCCCCGACGAGGCCAACGCCGACACGGTCGCCGCGTCGCTGGCCAGCGCGGACGCCGTCTACCTGCGCGGCGGCGACCTCAAGGGGATGCTCGCCGCGTGGACGGGCACGGCGGTGGAGGCCGGCCTGCGCGACGCCGTGGCGCGCGGGGCGCCGATCGGCGGCACGGCAGCGGGGGCGGCCTACCTGGGCGCGCTGGTGGCGGTGCCAGACGGCGACGGCCTGGAGAGCTGGCAGGCGCTCGCGGGTGACCCGTTCACGCTGAAGGCGGGCCCGATCGGCGCGGTGTCGGGCGCCGTGATCGACACCGACCTGGCCTACCGCGCGCGGCTCGGGCGCTTGGTGCGGTTCACGCAGGCCGCCGCCGAGCGCGACCCGACCGCGCAGGGCCTGGGCATCGACGGGCAGACGGCGCTGCTGGTGTGGGAGGACGGCACGGCCGAGGTGGCAGGGCAGGGCGCGCTCACCGTGCTGCGTCCAGACGCTGTAGGCGCCGACGCGCTGACGCTGTGGCACCTCACGAGCGGCTACACGGTGGATCTGGCGCAGCGGGACCCGGTGGTGTCGCGACCGGACGGCGTGCCCGCGACGGCACCCCTTGAGGCCGTCGAACCCTGGGTGAACACGACGCTGCTCGGCGACGACCGAGAGGCCGATCGCGCGGGCGAGTGGACGGTGGCCGGGTCGCAGGATCCGGACGCGTGGTGGAATGGCGCGCTGCGCGTGGTCGCGGGCGCCAACCGACTGCCGGGTGTGACCGTGGTCCCCGCGCTGTACGCGGACGCGACCCTGGCCGGATCGCGGCAGGCCGCGCTGCTGGTGGCGCTCGCCACCGAGCCGGGCGCGGTGGTGCTGGGCGTGGACGTCGGCGGTCGTGTGACGGTCGCAGGCGACACCTTTACGTCGCGAGTTGGGCCGCCAACCTGGATCCTCGACGGACGGGTGATCCGCTTTGCGGGCGTGCAGAGCTCGGGCTGGCGCAACCCGGTGGTCGAGGGCGCGCGGCTGACGCTGACGTCGGCGCCTTGGTCGGCCGCGCCGTGACCGTTGGACCGCGTGGCGTCTCTCTGCTGTGGCGCGGAATGCGTTGCGCGAACGGCACCTTTCCTGTACTCTCCGCCCCTTGTTGTCTTGGAGCCTTCATGCCTCGTCCCGTGCGTGCGATCCTCTGCGTGGTGGCTCTGTCCGGGTGCGCGCCGGAGTTCACCATCTCGGGTGATCCCGCCCTAGCCGGATCGGGCGACGCGCCGTCGCTGGCGACGCCGATCGTGACCGACAAGCTGGTGCAGACGCCGGAGTCGCAGGCGGACATCCTGTTCGTGATCGACAACTCGCCCACCATGGACGACGACCAGGCCAACCTGTTCCGCAACTTCCCCGTCATGATGGACTTCCTGCTCCAGACCGGGCTCGACTTCCGCGTCGGCGTGACGAGCACGAACAAGGTGCGCGCAGGCAAGCTGTACTCGGCGGCCGGTGAGGACTTCATCACGCCGAGCTCGGCGGATCCGACCGGCGAATTCGTGAACATGGCGCAGCAGATCCCCCGCAGCCCGGGCGCCGCCAACAACGAGTCCGGCATCGCCACCACGTTCATGGCGCTCAACGACACGGCGGCAAACTTCCTGCGTCCTGGCGCGGGCCTGCACGTGGTCGTGATGTCCGACGAGGACGACCAGAGCGGCGGCAACCCGATCACCCGCACCGAGTTCATCAGCTACCTCCAGACCCTCCCGCAGGATCCGGACGCGGTGACCTTCTCGGCGATCGTCTGCCACCGCGGTGACCCCTGCTTGGACAACGGCGGCAGCGTCGGCGACAACTACATGGCCGTCTCCAACGCCGTGGGCGGCGTGGTCTGGCCGATCAACGACAACGACTACACCGACGCGCTCCAGCTGCTCGCCATGCAGGCGGCCGGCCTGCGCGACGAGTTCTTCCTCACGCAGCTGCCGGTGCCGGGCTCGGTCAAGGTGCGCGTGAAGGAGCAGGGCGCTGAGCGCGTGGGCGTGAACGTCGACGACATCCCCGCCGGCAGCACCCTCGAGGACGTCTGCGCGCAGCGCGACGACTGCACCAGCCCGTTCCCGTTCACCTACACGGTCGAGCGCAACTCGGTGTCGCTCAACAGCTGGGTGCCCGACCCGTTCGCCAAGGTGACGATCGAGTACGAGTCGCTGGCGGATCAGCAGCCTGAGGCCGAGACGCCGCAGTAGGCCGCGCTCGCTACTGCAGCGAGACGCGCGTCATGTCGCCGAAGCACTCGATCTTGCCCGACGCGCTCGCGCCGCACACCGTGCCGCCGTCGGCGTCGATCGACTGGTAGGTGCGGCCCGCGGGCACGACCAGGCCGTCGTCTCCCCAGCAGACCAGCTCGCCGCCCACCGTGGTGAGCGCGCAGGCGAACGTGCCGCCGACCGTGACCTGGCTGAACGTGCCGTCGGGCTGGCCGGTGGCGGGCGCGTCGGCGCCCCAGCAGGCGATCGCGCCGTCCGCGTCGAGCGCGCAGGCGAAGCCGCCCATCGCGAGCGCGTCGAAGGTGCCCGTGGGCTTGGTGAGGTCGGCGTCGCCGATGCAGGCGAGGGCGCCGTCGCTCGACAGGCCACAGATGCCGTCGTGCCCGGTCGCGATGTCCTGGTAGGTGCCCTCCAGGCCCGGCAGTTCGGTCTTGTTGCGCGCGAAGCAGGCCACCACGCCCGACGTGGTCAGGCCGCAGAAGCCAACGTTGCCGTAGTCGACCGCGTCCGCCCAGAGGGTGCCGTCGAACTCAAACGTGCGGACGTTGCCCAGGCCGCAGGTGGCGGCGCCGGCGTCGCTGACCGCGCAGGCGTCGGCGCTGTGCAGCTCGATCGAGCGCCACTTGTGGCCGCTGAGGGTGGCGAACGCGCCGTGCAGGCCGAAGCAGGAGACGCTGCTGTCGTCGTTCACGCCGCAGGCGGCGCTGGTGGCGGCGACCACGCCCGTGAAGCCCACGGTGGGCACGGAGGCCGCGCCGTAGGAGTCCGCACCCCAGCACACGGGGCCGGCGTCGCCGAGCGCGCAGGCGTGGCCGGTGCCGACCGACACCTGGGTGAACGAGCCCGTGGGCACGCCCGACACGATCTCCGAGCCGAAGCCCGGGCCCGCGCCGCCCCAGCAGCTGACGGAGCCGTCGTCGTCAGAGATGGCGCAGGCGACGCTGTCGCCCACGGCGACGTCGGCGAAGGTGCCGCTGCTCGGCGCGTCAAAGCTGACGGCGCCGCCACCCCAGCAGGCCAGCTCGCCGTCCGGGGTGAGCGCGCAGGCCTCCGTGGTGCCGACTCGGATCACGTCGTAGGCGCCGTCCGGCGCGTCCTTGATGCCGTCGCTGGTGCCGAAGCAGACCGGCAGGCCGGTGGTGTCGACCGCGCAGGTGACGTCGTTGCCGGAGTCCAGGTCGAGGAAGGTGCCGGTGTCGGGCGGGCGGATGTCGGTGCCGGCGCCGCGGCCCCAGCAGCGGATGGCGCCCTCAGTGTCCAAGCCGCAGCCGTGCGCGGTGCCGACGTCCAGCTCGGAGAAGGTGACGCCGGACGGCACCAGCAGGCGCTCGTCGCCCGACACGCCCCAGCAGGTGGCGGCGCCGCCGTCGTCCAGGCCGCAGTTGAACTGCGAGCCGACGCTGATCCGCGCGAAGGGGCCGTCGCTCGACACCGCCTCGCCCAGGCCGTTGTGGCCCCAGCAGCGGGCCTCACCGTCGACCAGCAGGCAGGTGTGCTCAGCGCCCGACGCGAGGTCCGCGGGCATGGTGCGCGCGGTGATCGTCGGGCGGTCTGCGGGGCCGTCCTTGCCCCCGTTGCACGCAGTGACGAGCGCCAGGACGGGGACGAGGAGCTGCAGACGCATTCGGGCGATCCTGTCGGGCTTGGGCGGGCGAGGGGCCCGCCGCGGTGCGACAGTCTAGCCTTCCTACGCAGACATCGCCGCGGACATCTGCTCCGAATCGTTCATGCCGTCGGACACGCGCGCGATGCGAGCGCCGACGCCGCGCAGCTTGGCGACCAGATCTTCGTAGCCGCGATCCAGGTGGTAGATGCGGTGGATCTCGGTGACGCCCTGCGCCGCCAAGCCCGCCAGCACCAGCGCCGCCGAGGCGCGCAGGTCGCTCGCCATCACGGGGCTGCCGGTCATGCGAGTCTGGCCGTGCACGGTGGCCGCGTTGCCGCTGGTCTCGATGCGCGCGCCCATGCGCAGCAGCTCGGCCGCGTGCAGGAAGCGGTTCTCGAAGATGTTCTCGTGGATGGTCGACGTGCCGTCGGCGAGGGCGGCCACCACCATGAGCTGCGCCTGCATGTCGGTGGGGAAGCCGGGGAAGGGCTCGGTGCGCAGGCGGAAGGACTTGAGGCGCTCCGGGCCCTTCACGCGGATGGTCGTCGGCGTGGTCGTGACCGTGCAGCCGGCCTCGGTCAGCTTGGCGAGCACGGCCTGGAGCATGCTCGGGTCGGTGTGCGTGACCTCGATGTCGCCGCCGGTGAGGGCCGCCGCGCACAGGAAGGTGCCGGTCTCGATGCGATCCGGGCAGACCGCGTAGGGACGCGCGCCGGGCGCCAGGCTGGGCACGCCGTGCACGACGATGTCCGAGCTGCCCAGGCCCTCGATCTTGGCGCCGAGCGTGATCAGGAAGCGGCCGAGGTCCACGATCTCGGGCTCACGGGCCGCGTTGTGGATGACCGACGTGCCGTCCGCCAGCACCGCCGCCATCAGGATGTTCTCGGTGCCCGTGACCGTGGGCATGTCGAGCTGGATCTCAGCGCCGCGCAGCTGGCCGCAGCGGCCGTGGATGGTGCCGTTCTCCAGGTTGAAGGTGGCGCCGAGCGCCTCCAGACCCTTGAGGTGCTGGTCGATCGGGCGCACGCCGATGGCGCAGCCGCCCGGCAGCGACACCTTGGCCTCGCCGTGCCGCGCCAGCAGCGGACCCAGCACGAGCACGCTCGCGCGCATCTTGCGGACCACGTCGTACGGGGCCTCGTGGTAGGCGATGCGGCTGGTGTCCAGGCGGATGGGGTCGCCCTCAAGCGACGGGCAGCCGATGCGGCCCAGCAGCGACAGCGACGAGTCCACGTCGGCCAGCTTGGGCACGTTGGTCAGGCGGTGCTCGCCCGGCGCCAGCAGCGTGGCCATCAGGATGGGGAGCGCGGCGTTCTTGGCGCCAGACGCGCGGACGGTTCCGTGCAGGGGGTGGCCACCGTCGATGATCAGCTTTTCCATGTTCGCCCCGGAATGGCGCGGCTCATAGCGCAGGCGGGGGCGGGGAACCATGCGGCTCTCGCGCCTGGGTGTCCGCGGGACGACGATCGACCGCGGCTCGCGCTACGAACCCGACTTCTTCCGCCAGTCCTCGCCCGGGTGATCCAGCGCGAACTGCACCCGCGCCACCATCCCACGCAGCGTGTGCACGTTCTTCCGCGCCACCCGACCGTGCTGCAACGCGCCGCGCAGCGTCATCGTGACCTTCTCGGGCGTGTGCGAGCGCGTGTAGCCAATGCGATCGAGCAGCGCGAGCAGGTCGGTGACGGCGGGCTCCAGCTCGGTCACGGTGGCGATGGCGTCGTCGGCCTTGGGGGCCTGGAGTGCCGCGGTCTGCTTGGTGCCCTTGAGTCCGCCCAGCGTACGGCCGGTGGCGACCATGCCACGACGTCGGGCGGCCTGGAACAGGTCGTGGCCGATGAGCAGGGCGGCCTGGCCCAGGTTGAGGCTGGCGTGCTCGTCGGTGGCGATGCGCAGCAGGCTCTCGCAGCGGTGGACCTCCTCACGCGTGAGGCCGGTGTCCTCACGGCCGAACAGGATCGCCGTGACCAGGCCCGGCGCGTCGTCCAGGATCTGCTCAGCCAGGGCGTCCGGCTCGACCACCGGCTGGCCGTCGCGGCGGTGGCGGGCGGTGCTGGCGACCACGCGGTGCGCGCCCTCGAGCGCCTCGTCCAACGTGGCGACGATCTTCATGCCGTCGATCAGATCGACCGCGCCCTTGGCCATCCACCGCGCGCGCTGCGGATCGAACGAGGGGGAAGGGTCGGCGATGATCAGCCGCTCCAGGCCCATGTTCCGCATGGCGCGGGCGACGGCCCCGACGTTGGCGGACGTCTGGGGCGAGACCAGCACGAACACCACGTCCTGGGCGAGCCGGGCGCGGTGGATCTCAGGGTCAGTGGACACGGGATCCCTTCCGGCGAGCTACCGCTTCTTGGGCTTGGACTTGGACGCGGCCTTGGAGCCGCCGCCGAACAGGCCCTTGAACCAGCCCACGATGCCCTTGGCCTTGTCGTCGGCGTCGTCGATGTCCATCACGGGCCGACGGCCCTGGCTGCGGAGCGAGTCGATGCCGGTGCGCTCGGGCTGCACCTCTTCCTTCGGCATCTCGAAGCGCGGCGTCTCGGGGCGGCGCGGCTCGCCGCGGCGCGGATCCGACCTGCGGACCGGCTCGGGCGGCGTGACCACCTCGACCGGCTCCAGGTCGAGGTCGGACAGGGGTGAGCCGTCGTCGTCCGGGGAGATGGACGCGAGCGGCATGTCCAGCGCGGCGGGCGCAGAGCCCTTGCCCGGCGACTTGGTCTTCGCCTTGGCCTTGGCCTTCTTCTTGGGGCGGTCCGACTCCTGATCCAGCTTGATCTTGGACTGGACGACCTCGCCGGTGTCCTCGTCGCGCGCGGACAGGTTGAGGATGCCCTCGGAGTCGATGTGGAAGTCGACCAGCAGACGGACGTCGCCCTTGGGGCCCTTGCGCAGGCCGTAGAACACGAACGACCCGAGCATCTCGTTGTCGTCGACCTTGTCGGACTCGCCCTGGTACAGGCGCAGCACGAGGGTCTTCTGGTCTTCCTTGCTGGTCTTCAGGCGACGCTGACGGCGCGCGGGGAGCGGCAGGTTGCGCTCGAACAGCACCGACATGAAGCCGTCAGGCTTGGCGATGCCGATGGGCATCGGGAGGACGTCGAACAGGGTGACGTCGCGCGGGCCGCCGGACTTCGCGGACAGCGACTTGGCCATGATGGCGGCGCCCATGGCGACGGCTTCATCCGGGTGCACGCCCTGGGAGGGCGGACGACCGAGGAAGGTCTCGAGGTGGGCGCGGACCATGGGCATCTTGGACTGGCCACCGACCAGCAGCAGCTCGTCGATCTGGTGGCGGTCGGTGCCGGCCTCCTGGAAGATTCGCTCGACGGTCTGGACGCTGCGGATGACCAGGTCACCCGTGAGCTCTTCCAGCTTGGCGCGCGTCATCTCCATGTGGAGGTCGAGCATCTTGCCGTCATCGCTCTTGGCGATGTTGTCCACGTGCATGACGTAGGCGTCGTCCTTGGACAGCCGGATCTTGGCGTTCTCGGACGCGTCGCGCAGGCGCGTGATGGCCGTGCGGTCGTAGGAGAGGTCGACGTCGTGCTCGATCAGGAATTCCTTCAAGACCCACTGCATGACGCGATCGTCGAAGTCCACGCCGCCGAGGAACGTGTCGCCGCCGGTGGCCACGACCTCGAACACCTTGTCCTTGATGTCGATGATCGAGATGTCGAACGTGCCGCCGCCGAGATCGTAGATGGCGACGCGCTGGTCGAGCGTGCGGCCCAGGCCGTAAGCGAGCGCCGCGGCGGTGGGCTCGTTGAGGACGCGCAGGACCTGCAGGCCGGCGAGCTTGCCCGCGGCGCGGACAGCCTGGCGCTGGCGGTCGTTGAAGTAGGCCGGGACGGTGATGACGGCCTGGTCGACCTCTTCACCGAGCACAGCCTCCGCGTTGTCGCGGACGCGGGTGAGGATGGCGGCGGAGATCTGCTCCAGGGTCAGGACCTGGTCCGCGACCTTGATCAGGACCTCGGAGTCTTCACCTTCGAGCAGCTCGTAGGTGAAGATCTGCTGCATCCGCTCGACGGCCTTGGACGCGAACGACCGGCCGATCAGACGCTTGGAGGCGGCGATCGTGTTGAGCGGGTTGAGGGCGGCCTGCTCACGTGCTTCTTCACCGATCAGACGGTTGCCCGTCTTGTCGATCGCGAAGACCGAAGGGATGGTCTTGGCGCCGTTCGGGTACGTCAGGACCCGCGGCACACCATCTTCGACGACGGCGGCACACGAGTTCGTGGTCCCGAGGTCGATGCCGATCGCACGTCCCATTCGTCTCGCTCGGTTCGGAAGGGTGGACGGCGCGTGGGCGGTTGAGACCCCCGTGACGCCATGAAAGACGGTATCGCATAGCACACTGGCGCAACGCGTCCAAGGCGTCTGTGGACCCGTTGTTTACGAATCGGCGCCGGGCTGTGGGGGGCGTACTCGCAGGACGCACCGTTGGATGCGGCGTTCGTCGGCGCCGGTGATGTCGATCGTGCCGTTTGGCGCGGCCACAACCTCGCCCACCGGGGGGATTCGCCCCAGCGTCTCCAGCACCCAGCCGGCCACCGTGACGTAGTCGCCGTCAGGCAAATCCAGGCCGGTGCGATCGCGAACCACGTCCACGGCCACGTCGCCCGCGACCTCCCAGACGCCCTCGGACACCGCGATCACGTCGGGCTCGACGGTGTCGCGCTCGTCCTCGATGTCCCCGACCAGCTCTTCGAGCATGTCCTCCAGGGTGACGATGCCGACGCAGCCGCCGTACTCGTCCACCACCACGGCGAAGTGCTCGCCTTGGGCGCGCATCTCTGTCAGCAATTCGGCGGCGCGCTTGCTGGTCGGCACGTAGCGGACCGGCCGGACCCAGGTGGCGATCGGGGCGGAGTCGTCGGTCAGGTAGAGCAGGTCGGCGACGTGCACGATGCCGACGAGGTGATCGATGCGGCGGTGGTAGACCGGCAGGCGCGAGTGCTGCTCGTCGAGCGCGATGCGGGCGGCGTGCCCGACCGTGGTGTTGCGCGGCACGGCGACCACGTGGACCAGGCTGGTCATGCAGTCCGCGACCGACGCGCCCGACAGCGACAGCACCCCGCGGATCAGCTCGCGCTCCTCGGGCAGGAACGGTGAGGACTGGGGCGCGTCGAGCAGGTCGAGGATCTCCTGGCGGGTCAGGTAGCCCTCGCCGCCGCTGCCGAGCCGCTTGGACAGCGTGCGGTTCCAGGCGCGGACCACGGCCAGCAGGGGCGCCACGAGCGAGCGGAAGATCTGCAACGGCCGCGCGACCGCCGGCGCGACGGCGTCGGCGTGCCAGCCCATCACGGTCTTGGGGAGCGCCTCGCCGAACACCAGGGCGATCGGCGCGAACACGGCGGTGACCGCCCAGCCGTCCTGGATGCCCCAGGTGGCGAGGATGCCGGCGCACAGGCTTGCGCCGCTGACCACGCACAGGTTGGTGCCGATCAGGCAGGTGGCGAGCAGGGTGGACTCGTCGGAGAGCAGGTCCAGCGCGCGCTCGGCGCGGACGTCGCCGTCGTCGGCGGCCACCTGGAGCCGGTTGCGGTTGGCGTGGACCATCGCCATCTCGCTGCCCGAGAAGAAGGCCTGGATCCCGACGCACAGCGTCAGCAGCCCGAAGGCGACGACAGGCGTCATGCGTCCCCCTCGTTCGCGTCGTCGACGGTGATGGGCCGGATGTGCAGGAGCGTGGCGCGGCGGCCCTCGGTGCCGGCGACGGTGAAGCGGTGGCCTCCCTCGTCGACCACGTCGCCCACCTCGGGGATGCGCCCGAGCACGTGGAATACAAACCCGCCGACCGTGTGGTACTCGCCGTCGGGCAGGGTGATGCCGCGCTCCTCTTGCAGGTCCTCCAAGTCGACCGACGCGCGCACGTGCAGCACGTCGCCGACCTTGACGATGTCCTCCTCCTCGCTGCCGTCGTCGAGCTCGTCGCCGATCTCGCCGACCAGCTCGATGATCAGGTCGTCCAGGCTGACCAAGCCCATCAGCGTGCCGTGCTCGTCGACCACAAACGCGATGTGGATGCGGCGCTTGAGCATCTCGCGCATCATGTCGTGTGCGGGCTTGGTGGCGGGCACGAAGGACGGCTCGATGAGGATCGCGCGCAGCTCCTCAGGCTTGGTGAAGGGCTTACGGCGGAACTTGAGCAGGTCCTTGACCAGCAAGACGCCGACGATGTCGTCGGGGGAGGCGTCGTAGATCGGCACGCGGCTGAAGCGGGCCTCCTGGCAGGCGGCCAGCAGGGCCGACCAGGACACGTTCGCCGGCAGCGAGAAGATGTCGGGGGCGGGCGTCATCAGGCGCGACACAGCCATGTCGTCGAGGTCGAACACCGCCTCGATCAGCTCTCGCTCGCCTTCGTCCACCGCGCCGCCGACCGCGCTGCGCTCGACGATCGCCATGAACTCCTGCTCGGCCATGCCCAGCTGCGCGTGGGTGCCGTGCACGCCGAACGCCCGCGCGAGCAGGTTCACCAGCCCGCCGATCAGGAAGCGGGGCGGGGAGAGCACCACCCACACCACGCTGAACGGCCAAATCGCCACGTCCACCCAGGCGCGGTTGAAGCGCCATGCGATCACCTTGGGTGTGATCTCGGAGAACAGCAGCAGCGACGGCGTGACCAGCACGACGGTCAGCCACGGCTGCCCCGGCGCGATGGACGCAAACAGCCCGGCCGCCGTGACCGAGATGGCCACGTTGACCGTCTCGTTGACCATCAGGATGGTGGTGATGAGCGCGGTGCGGCGCTCCAGGATGGCGTGGATCAGCCGGTGCGTGCGCGTCTCGCCCTCGGCGATGCGGCGGCGGTCGATCTGTTGGAGGGAGAAGAACGCCGTCTCGGTGCCGGAGAACATGAAGGACAGGCTGAACAGCCCGACGAAGAGCGCCGCCATGGTGAGCGGGTCGTGGTGACCGCCGACGGCCGCGCCCATGGCGATCACGATCGGCCGCCAAAGTGGCGGAAGGAGGCGCCAGGCCACGCGCGGTCGGTCAGGCGCGCGGCGCCGGAGTCGTCACAGGTGCCGATGGGCGTGACCCAGACGTCGAACGAGTCCGCCAGCTCGCGGACGTCCTGGGCGCGCTCGGGCGGCGTGGTGAACAGCAGCTGGTACTCGTCGCCGCCGGACACCGCGTTCGCCCAGTGCTCGTCGACCAGCAGGCGGTGGCGGCCGACCCGGTCGGGGTCGATGACACAGCCGACGCCGGACGCCGCGCACAGGCGAGGAAGGTCGCGCTCCAGGCCGTCCGACAGGTCCATCGCCGCGCCCACCCAGCCCGTGCGGGCCAGCGCCAGCGCGAACTCGACCGGCGGATCCGGGCGCCGAAGGGCGTCGAGCGCCTCCTGCGGCGGATCAGACAGGCGCCATCCCAGGCTGGCGAGGCCCGGGGAGCCCGTGGCCCACACGATGTGCCCCGGCTTGGCGGCGCTGCGAAGCATGGGAGACGCCACGCACGGCCCGCCCAGCGTGAGCGACACCAGCTTGGGGCCGGGCGTGAACACGGTGTCGCCGCCGACCAACGCCACGCCCCAGCGCTCGCAGGCCGCCGCGAGGCCGCGCGCGAAGTCGCTCACCCAGCCGAGGTCTTCGTCGGGCAGCGCCAGGGTGAGCAGCGCCCACGCGGGCTTGGCGCCCACGCTCGCCAGATCGCTCACCGACACCGCGAGCGTCTTGAACCCGACGTCCTCGGCGTTGAGCCGCGCGTCCCAGTGCACGCCTTCGACCAGCGCGTCGACCGTGAGCGCGGTGCCGTCGGCGAGGATGGCGGCGTCGTCGCCCGGGCCCACAGCCACGTTCGCGGGGGCGCGCAGGGGCGCGAGCAGCGTGGCGATCACGCGATCCTCACCGTCAGCCGGAGAGCTTACGCCAGGGGACATGAGGGTGGAGTGGGTCAGTTCGCGTCGCCAGTCACGGTGGAGAAGCCGTCCTTCTCCACCGATAATACACGAACCTTGCGGTTCAGTACGTGCGTCACGGGGTCAAAGCGCGTGGCGCCGGTGAGCGTGCCGGTGGCGACCACGTCGATCAGCGCGTCGCGGAAGCTCAGGCGGGTGGGCGCGCCGTCGCGGATGGCCTGCGACACGACGTTCCCAAGGTCGACCGCGAGCGCTTCGACCGGCGTGGGCGTGCGCGTGGTGCGGCTGCGGAAGTCGTCGACGAAGGCCTGCCAGCCGTTGGCCACGTACCAGTGGTTGGCGCGCTCGGGCGGGGGGACGAACACGTCGGTGAACAGGGCTCTGGTCATGTAGCTGCCGCCGGTGGCGAGCAGATCGTAGGCGTTCCACCCGGACAAGCCGAGCAGGCGGACCGACTTGTCCGAGCCCTGCGGGATGAACCCGCCGACCGGCACGTCCTCCACCGCCACGCCGGCGGCGACCAGGCTGACGCGGCGCGCCTTGTCGGGCAGGAAGATGGCGCCGAAGTCGATCAGCGGGACGTCGTCTTCGCGGCCCTTGCGGCCGATCGCGCGGCCGGACTCGCGGTAGTCGGTGCCGTCCGGATCGTAGAGGTGGCGCACCGTGATGGTCGCGCCATGCGCGGCGACGCCGGCGACGAACGCGTCGACCGAGGCGTGGCCGTAGTCGTTGTTGGGCTCGAGCACGGCGTAGGTGGTGATGCCGAGCTTGCCGACCGTGTGGTCGAGCAGCGCGTCCACCTGCTGCCGAATGGTGAGCCAGCCCTGGAACACGTAGGGGCGCGTGGACGCGTCATCCAGGCCCTGGTTGAGCGCGACCAGCGGCACGCCGTAGGCGTCCGCGCGCTCCACGACCGGCAGCAGCTCCGGAGACAGCAGCGGGCCGATCACGCCGACGACGCCCTTGGACAGGACCAGATCGTCGAGCGCGGCGAGCGCGCCGTCCGGCGTGCCGGCGGTGTCCGCGAACACGAGCTGCTGCATCGCGCCGCCCATCGACCAGCCGACGCTCAGCGCCTCCTTCACCTGCTGGCCGGCCGTGCCGTACTTGCCGGTGAGGGGGAGCAACACGCCCACGCGGGTGGCGTCGGTGTGGGCGCCGTCGAGCGCCTTGAGCAGGAGCGCGGCGCGCGCCTGGACGGCGGGGGTGCTGCTGCCAGCCTGGGCGGCGGCGAGCTTGGCGCGGGCGTCGTCGCGGTGCTCGTCGGCCAGCGCGTCGCGCGCCTCGCGGAGCGGGTCGGCGCTGACGGACGCGGGGGTGACGACGGACATCGCGACCACGGGGGCGGGCGTGGCGGCGGGCGTCGTGGGCTTGGGCGCGCTCGCGGCCGCCACGCGCGCGTCGATGCGGGCGAGCAGGTCGGGCCGACCCGCGGCGTAGCTGTGGGCGCGCTCAACGTGAGCCGAGCTGTCGGTGCCGTTGAGGACTGCGCGCACCGCGAGGAAGCCGAAGCGGTCGGCGTTCTGCGTGTCGGGGACGTCGTGCTCGGACGTGGCGATCAGCGTGTGCAGCGTGGTGGAGTCCACGCCGGCGCGCTCGGCGTCGAGCAGCGCCATGCCCAGGCGCGCGGCGTTGTCGAACGAGTCGCCCGCGGCCTGCGAGAGCAGGTCGACGTACCAGCGGCGCGCGGTGTCGGGCTCGCCGCCCAGACGCCTGAGCTCGCCGATGGTGAGCATGAGCCAGGCGCGGTCGACGCCGGTGGCGTCCTTGACCCGGCCCTCCAGCCCCTTGGCCAGATCGCCGGGCGCGGTGCTTTGGTCGGCGAGCGCGGTGACGACCACGTCCGGCGGGCCGGTGCGCGCGGGCGCGGCGAGCGCTGTGGCGCTGGCGAGGATCAGCGACAGGATGGACCAGCGGCTGCGGATCATCGACGCTCCTGGACCGCGCGCTCGAAGGCGGCGCGGCGCGGGTGACGGTCGGGGGGCAGGCTGTCGACGAAGGCGGCGAGGCGGGCGCGCTCCGCGTCGGTGAGGCTGGCGGGGACCTCGACTTGGACCTCCAGGTGCAGGTCGCCCCGGCCGGCGCCGCGGTAGCGGGGCAGGCCGCGCCCGGCCAGGCGGAGCTGCTGCCCGTGCTGGGTACCCGCCGGGATACGCACGGTGGTGGTGCCGTCCACGGTGGGGACGACGACGTCGGCGCCGATCGCCGCGTCGCGCAGGGTCACGGGGACCTCGACCAGCAGGTCGTCGCCGCGGCGGCGGAACAGGCGGTGGTCGGGCACGTCGACCAGCACGTACAGATCGCCGGTGGTGCCGTCGCCGACCGGGTCATTGCCCTTGCCGGTGACCTTGAGGCGCACGCCGGTCGCGACGCCGGGCGGCACCTTGACCTTGAGCGACTCTTCGCGGCCGACGACGCCATCTCCGCTGCACGTCTTGCACGGCGCCTTGATGACAAAGCCCTGGCCGTCGCAGTGGTAGCAGCGCATCCGCAGCAGGCGCGCGCCCGTGGAGCGGCCGGTGCCCTGGCAGATCGGGCAGACCTCGCGGCCTTCGGCGGAGGCGCCCAGGCCGCGGCAGTCGTCGCAGCGCACCTTGCGGGGGACGACGACGTCCTTCTGCGCGCCGGTCGCGACCTCCTCCAGCGTGACGGAGACCGTGTAGCGCAGGTCATCGCCAGGGGTGTTGCGGCGGCGGCCGAACAGGTTGTCCCACATGCGGTTCATCACGGTGCTGACATCGTCGGGCGTGGGCTGCTGGCCGTCGGGCTGGAAGAGCGGGCCCATGCGGTCGTAACGGGAACGCTCTTCGGCGTCCGACAGCACGCGGTAGGCCTCGTTCACGTGCTTGAAGCGGACCTCGGCCACCGGGTCGCCGGTGTTGCGATCGGGGTGCCAGCGCATCGCGAGCGAGCGGTACGCCTTCTTGATCTCGTCCGCGCCCGCGTTCCGGGGCACGCCGAGCACGTTGTAGTAGTCGCGGTCGGCCAATTCCGTCCCTGGCTGGTCTGGTGCGCTGTCTTACCGGGTCAAGGCGACCGGGTCCACCGGCTGCAAGGCGTGCACGAGGGCGCGCACGACCGCGTCTGCGACGTAGAACCCGTCGTCGGTCAGGCGTATGCCTATGTCGTCGTCGACCAGCAAGCCGCCCGCGACGAGCCGCGCGCGCGTCGGCGCGTCGGGGCGCAGGCCGGTGTCTGCCGTCAGCGCCGCCACCGACACACCCTCAACGGTGCGCATCCCGGAGAGCAGGCGTTCGACGGCGACGTCCTCGCGGTCGGGATGCTCGACGGTCGCGGTACCGACGGGATCTTGCTGCCACCCGGCCGTGTCCGACACGTTCGCCCAGCGCGTGCCGTCCGGCGCCAGCCCGTGCGCGGACGGGCCCAGGCCCAGGTAGGGGCGCGCGTGCCAGTAGCCTGCGTTGTGCACGCTGCGCTGGCCCTCCCGCGCGAAGTTCGACACCTCGTAGCGGTGTAGTCCGGCGGCCTTCAGTCGCGACACCAGCGCGCCGTACATCGCGTGCCAGCGGTCGTCGTCGGCGGGGGCGAGGCGGCCGCGCTCGTGGGCGCGCGCGTACCCGGTGCCGTCCTCGATCGTCAGGCCGTAGAGGCTGATATGCGGTGGGTCGAGCGCGAGGATGGCGTCGATGTCGGCGTACAGCTCGTCGAGGGTTTGATCGTGCAGGCCGAACATCAGGTCGACCGACCAGGTGGGCATCTGCGCCTCACGCAGCGCGGCCACCGCGGCGCGCGCGTCGACCGGCGTGCGGGCGCGGCCGAGCGTACGGGCGTGGCGTGGCGACAGGGTCTGCACGCCCAGGCTGACCCGGTTCACGCCTGCGGACATCACGGCGGCGATCCAGGCGGGGCTGACATCCTCGGGGTTCGCCTCCATCGTGATCTCGCCGGCGTCCCGCGCGCCCAGCCCGTCGAGCAGGCGGGTCAGCTGCGGCACCGGCAGTCGCGAGGGCGTGCCGCCGCCCAGGTAGACGGTGATCGGCGCGCCTGGGAAGTCGGCGCGTCGGCGCGTGTGCTCAGCGATCACCGCGTCGACGAAGCCCGCGTGGTCGGCCATGTGGTCCGGGTCGACGTGAAACGCGCAGTACGGACAGCGGATCCGGCAGAAGGGGACGTGGACGTAGGTGCCCCAGGCGGTCATCGCGGCTCGCGCGGCACCGAGCGCACCTCGATCCAGCCCGCGGCGAGAAGGCGGGTGACCTCGCCTGTCACCTCGGTCACGCCGGTCGCCTCCAGGCGGCGACGGTAGGCGGCGAGCGACAGGTCCAGCCCGTAGAGCGCGGTGAAGGCGAGGCGCGCGGCGCTCGACTCGACTCGCTGCTGGCGGAGCGTCTCGCGGCCGATGAGCATCGCGCGCGCCCGGGACAGCTCGGCCTCGTCGGGCGGGTGGGTGAGCAGCGACGCCACGCAGGCCCGCAGCGCCTCGCTCGCCTCGTCGGTGCGCGACGGATCACACGCCAAGCCCACCTGGAACAGGCCGCCGCCGCTGCGCTCCTCGGACGCCGCCCACAGCTCGTAGGCAAGGCCCATGCGCTCGCGCAGCTCAAGGAACAGGCGGCCGCTTTGGCCTTCCAGCACGGCCTCGGCCAGCTCCAGGCCGCGGCGATCGACCGACGCGAGCGGGACGCCGTCGCCCAGCAGCGAGACGATCGCTTGGTGCGTGCCGGCGGCGACCTCGTGCACACCGGGCACCAGCTTGGGCCACGCCGGGGGCGCCACGGCCTTGGGCGCCTTGGGCATGTCGGCCAGCCACTCCAGGCTGGCGAGCGCCTCGTCCGGATCCACGCCGCCGCACACCACGACCACGCCACGGCCCTGAGAGAAGTGCGCGTCGTGCGCCTTGGACAGCGACCGCGCGTGCAGGCGCGTCAGGCTGGCCTCGGTGCCGCCGCCCGGCAGGCGCCAGGGGTGGCCCGGGAAGCGCAGCGCCGCCGCGCGCTCGGCGACCAACTGACGTGGGCGGTCGAAGCGGGTCCGGACGCCCTCGAGCAGCTCCTCGCGGACCAGGCCCCACTCGTCCTCGGACAGGTGGGCGTCGAGCACGACCTCGCCGAGCAGCTCGGCCAGATCGAGCACGTTGGACGACGGCGCGGTGGCGGTGAGTGACCAGGACTCCAAACCGTCGGTGGGGGTCAGCTCGCACGCCAGGTCGTCGAGCGCGTCGTGCAGCGCCTCGCCGTCATAGGGGCCGGCGCCACGATGCACGGTGCCCGCCCACGCGGCGCCCAGGCCGGCCTGCTGGTCGGTGAGCGAGAGCGCGCCGCCGCGGGCGACGATGCGCACCGCCGCCACCGGCACGTTCACCTGCTGGATGATGACCGGGGTGCCGCCGATCATGGTCTCGACGCGCTCACGGCGCGCACTGTGGCGGGCCTTGGTGGCGCCCCACGCGGCGCGCACGCGATCGTCGGAGAGGTCGGCGTCGAGCACGCCCAGGACGGCGCGATCCGGATCGAGCCAGGCGCGGGCGGCGCGCGACACGTCGTCGGACTGCACGGCGGCGAGCGCCTGACGCCAGCGTTCGAGCGTGGTGGCGTCGCCGTGGATCGACTCCTGCTGCAGCAAGAGCTCGCCGATGCCGTCGACGGTTTGTTCGGCGAACTGGAGGTCGGCGAGCATGGTCTCGCGGGCGCGGACGACGAGGCGACCGCGGCAGGATGCGCGGAACTCGTCGAGCAGGGCGCGCACGCGGCGGATCGCGTCCTCGGTATGACCGGGGAGGGGGCGAAGGCCCAGGTTGAAGCTCGACCCGAACAGGCCGGTCCAGGCGTCGGCCCAGCCGTCGAAGCCGGCCTTGGGCTCCTCGTCCAGGCGCTCGGTGATGCGGTCGCCGCAGGTGGAGCCCAGGATGGAGGCGAGCACGGCGAGGGGCGCGTGGTCGGCGTGATCGGGGGGCGGCAGCGGCCAGGCGATCTCGACGATGCGGTCGTCGAACGTGCCCTTGGGGCGTACCAGATCCAGGCGATCGAGCGCGGATGAGCGGGGCGGCGTGCGGCGCGCGCCGACCGGGAGCCAGCCCTCGATCGCCAGCGTGACCGCGTGCACGACCTCTTCAGGCTCCGCATCGGCGACCACGATGAACGTCGCGCGATCCGACCCGAACTCGCGGTCGTGGAAGCGGCGGACGTCCGACTCGGTGAACGCGCCGACGCCGTCGTGCGTGCCGATCACCACGCGACCGTACGGGTGCGCGCCCCACAGGCCAGCCTGCACGGCGTCCGACAGCGACTCGTCGGGCTCGTCGTCGTAGGAGGCGATCTCCTCCTGCACCACCAGCCGCTCGCGTACGACCTCGTCTAGGTCGACGATCGGGCGGCGGATCATGTCGACGATCACGTCGAGCGTCTCGCGCCAGGCGTTGCCGGCGACGGTGGCGTGCACGACCAGCTCGTCGTGGCTGGTCCAGGCGTTGAGGTCGCCGCCCAGGCACTCGATCGCGCGGGCGGACTCGCCCAGGCCGCGCGTGGTGGTGCCCTTGAACAGCATGTGCTCGAGGAAGTGTGCGAGCCCGTGCTCCAGGTCGTGCTCGTCGGCAGCACCCGCGGACAGGCGGACGAAGACGGCGGCGGCCTCACCGGGGATGCGTGCGCTGACGACGTGCGGCCCGGTCTCGCCGAGGCGGACCCGCACCGGGTGGATCCGCGTCATTGCCCGCGCTGAAGCTTGGTGGGGCACGCCGAGCCGGCGTCGATGTGGTAGTAGCCCACCTCGTCGAGCCAATACTCGCCTTCAAACGGCCAGACTTCCTTGCCCTTCTTGTGCAGGGCGCGCAGGCGGCCGCTCGGGTCTTCCAGGATCTGCGTGGTGCCGGTGCCGATGGCCTGCGTGTAGAGGTCGGACTGGTAGGTCAGCAGGTCGACGCGGGTCAGCTCGATGTCCGAGAGCATCTCGGTGAGCTGGTCGCGGGCGTCGGTCGCCATGTCGAGGACGCGCTGGCCCTCGGCCTTGGCGCGGGCGTCGCGGCGCTCCTGGAGCAGGCCCTTGGCGCGGTCGGCCCAGCCGCCGCCCGACAGGCGGGCGATCTCACCGTCGGCGCGGTCGAGCGCCTTGAGCGTGTCGGCCAGGCGGTCGTCGGTGGTGTAGCGGGCCATGAGCGGGCCGGGCAGCTTGGTGGCCTGGCCCTTGGCGGCGGCGCGGGCGTCGGCCAGCGCGGAGGCGACGTCGAGCGTGCCCAACGTGGCGCGCAGCGCGTCGCGGACCGGCGTGTAGTGCGCCTGGAACGAGTCGATCGACTTCTTGGCTTCCGGGAAGTAGCACAGCAGGAAGAAGGCCTGCGCGCGCAGCAGGTCCGCCTCGGGGAAGTAGTCGTTCGCGAAGAACGGCGACCCGTGCGTCATGAGCAGCGCGATGGTGCCGTCCATGTCGTCGATGCGGAAGTGCGCCCAGGCGCGCTCGAAGAAGGCCTCGGGCCAGGACGGATCGTCGCGGCTGACCTGGTCGTAGTAGGCCATGGCCTGCGCGAAGTTGCCCGCGGCGAAGAAGGTGCGCGCGATGTTGAGCGCGAGCGTGTTCACGTAGTGCGGGTCGCGCTTGCTGCGGCGGGCGTCCTCGTAGGACGTCAGGAGCGGGATGAGCGCGTCCTCGTACTTGCCGTTCTGGGCGAGCGCGACGCCGCGCAGGACCTCGGCGTCGAGGTGCTTGGGGCTGGCGGCCGACACCAGCGGGAGCAGCGACGTGGTCTGCACCCAGCTTCCGCGGGCGAACTCACCCTTGGCGGCGGCGAGCGCGACGCGGCTGCGCGTGGCGTCGTCCATGGGCACGCCAAAGTCGGCGCCGACCACCGGACCCAGCCAGGCGTCCTCGGTCAGCGACTCCGCGAGATCCAGGGCGAAGCCGTAGAACTCGGCGGCGGCCTTGGGGTCCAAGCGGGCGGACTCTCGGTAGGCGGTGAGCGCCGCGTAGTCAAAGCCGCCGAGCTGCAGCGCGCGGCCCAAGCGAGCCCAGGCGCCGGCGTGGAGGGCGGGCTTGCTGCCCGAGATCAGGGCGTCGGCGGCTTCGGCCGAGCCCTTCCAGTCGTTGGAGGCCAGGCGCGCGTCGATGTCGGACCACGCGGTGGTGTCTACGCGCGCAGGTGCGGCGGGCGCAGGCGGCGGCGTGGCGGCGGGCTTGGCGGCCCAGGCGGGCGACGCCAGCAGGAGCGCCGCGAGCGCCAGGGCGTGCGCGGGGCGCGCGCGGCCGGTCGCGAGCGGGTTCATCGGCTGCTCCGCGGCGCGAACCAGGTCACGCCGAGCGTGACGCCCGCGTTCTGCTTGAAGTTCCAGTTGGACGTGAGCTTGCGGTACTCGACCATGAGGTCGTCGCGCAGCTCCAGGCGGACCGTCAGGTTCTCCTTGACCCAGAAGCGGGTGCCTACGGCCAACGACACCGTGGGCGCCGCCGTGATGCCGCCGCCGGGGATGATGGAGCGCTCCAACGTCGCGCCGCCGCGCAGCGCGCCGTACACGTCTGAGTGCACGACCTTGGCGCCGCCAAACGTCATCTTGCCGTAGATGGGCGCCCACTCGACGCCGAACAGCGCGCTGGCCAGGTAGCCGTAGGCGTAGGGCGCGACGCCGTAGGCCGGGCCCTCGAGCTGCGCGTACTTGAGCGACTTGAACCCGTAGCCGCCGCCGATGAGCGTGCTGAAGCCAAGGTGGTTGCTGAAGTGCTTGTCGATCGACAGCTGGAAGTTGGGCGCGGTGACCAGCGGGTCAAACGCCATCCAGCCGACGTGGCCGCCGATCTCGAGGCGACCGGCCTTGGGGTACAGCACGTTCTGCACGACGGAGATGTCGCGGTTCTTGAGCACGCCGACGTCCACCGTCTCCTGCGCGAACGCGAGGGAGGACGTGAACAGCAGGACCGCGGCGGCGAGCGCGGGGGTGAACTTGGCAACAGAGCGCATGGCCGATCCTCGTGAGGTCAGAAGGGGAGCGTGCGCGGGACGCCGGAGGCCGGCAGGTACCACACGCGAACGTCGGCGTTGAATTCGGGGACGGCGTCGCCCTTGAGGACGACCGTGTTGCTGGCGGCGTCGTAGACCCAGCCGTCGTCGCACACGTTCGACGCGAGGCTCTCGTCGTACTCGCAGTGCGCTTCCGCCACCATCTTGCCATTCACCTGCACGACGATCGAGCCATCGACCGGCGTGGTGCGCAGCGGGAAGGTGTCGGCCAGGCCGCGGAGCAGGTTGCCGATCTTGGTGAGCGCGTCGCCAAAGTCGGTGGTCTTGCAGTTCTGGCCGTCCGGCTCGGCGATGTCGATGTAGACGCCGTTCGAGTCGTTCACCATCTTCTTGTAGCGGTTCACACCCCAGTCGGCGGCGCCGGCGGTGTTGCAGGTGTCGGCGTTCGGGCCGATGACCGCCCAGCTCATGCGGTGCCCGAACTCGCTGAACAGCGCGGGGTACGGGAAGGTGTCGCCGCTGCGGCCGCCGATGCGACGAGACTGGTCGCCTTCGTCGGTGATGACGACGGGGATGACCACGCTGCCTTCGCGCAGGAAGCCCGAGTTGTCCGCCGGGTCGCCCTCGGCGAAGTAGTCCTGGGCCTCGACCGTGCCCGCGTCGGTGTCGCCGGTGTCGCCAGGGGGGCGGGCCTCGTAGCTGCCGGACTCCGTGTTGAAGTACCAGGGCTGGAAGCAGGCGTCGGGCGGGTTGTCCACCGCGCGGCACATGGCCATGTACACGGCCTCGATGCCCTCTTCCGCCGAACCCTGGATGGTGTTCGCGCAGTTCTGGGGGCCGGGCGAGCCGGTGGTGCAGGTGACGTCGACCGTGGGCGTGCTGGTGACGCAGGCGGCGTTGCACAGCAGGTTGTTGTCGAACTTCTGCCGGACGTTGTTGTCGGTCTTGCCCAACACCTTGGGCTTACCCTGCAGGCGGCCGGCGTCGTCGTACCCGTCGGTGGTGGTGATGCCGAGCTGGTAGTTGACGTTGCCCGTGCGGTCGTTCACGTAGCGGATGTACCGCTCGGCGTCGTCCGTCAGGGTGGGGGTGCTGCTGGGCGGCTGCTCAGCGGTGAACGTCTCGATGAAGCTGTCGAAGTTCACGGCGAGGGCGTCCGCCTCGTCCACCATCGACGGGGAGTTGTCGATGACGAAGAGGATGTCCGCCTTGTTGGAGAAACCTTCCTGCAGGTACCCGGTCAACCGGAAGTAGCTGTAGGGGTTGCAGCCAGCCAGCAGCGTCAACGCGAGGCACGCGACGGGTCGCAGGGTCATGCAGTTCCTTTCCCGGTTGCGGGCTCTACCGTGCTCTTGGGCCGCCCGCACCCGGCTGGACAAGCGCCTGACCTGGGCGCGCGCGGAGCCGGACGGGCGCGTGGAAGATCAAGCGGCGAGCGCCTTGAGGGCGTGGAAGGCCAGGATGACAGGCCGGGGCGGCATGGTTCCGCGGGCGATGTGCTCGCGGAGCGTGTCGCGCCAAAGCAGGTCGAGGTGGTCCGTCAGCTCCGAGGGGGACTGCGCGACCAGCTCGCCCAGGCGCCGGACCGCGGCGGGCGGGTTCTTCCCGTAGGACTCCTCGATGCGGCTCCAGGCGCGGCGGAGCTGCGTCTGGTGGCGGGCCTGTGGTGCCGCGCGGGTGGGCGGCGCCGGCTCGTCGTCGAACACGTCGCCTGACTCGGCCGCGACCAGCGTGGGCGCCACCGGCCTGCGGGGCGGAGGCTCTGGCTGCGTCACCACGACCACCGGGACGGGGGCGGGCCCAGTCACGGGCGGGGGCGCTGCGGGGGCGCGCGCCACGGCTGGCTCCGGGGTGTAGACCGGCGGGGCGGGCTCGGCCTGCCGGGCGCGGGCAGGCTCGGGGGCGGGGACGACCTCAACCGGCGCCGGGGCGAGATCGACGGGCTTGGACTGGATGGCGTCCAGGCGATCGGTGTCTTCGGCGCTGACGGGGAGCGCGTTGATCGGTGTCACGCCGCGACGGGCCAGGAAGTCGGCGACGCCGCCGTGGTCGGACTCGTACTCGGCGAGCGAGAGGCAGCCTCGAACCTTGGTGGGCTGTCGTTCGTTCATGCAGTCCATGAGCTTGACGCGGCCCTGGGCGTTCGGGTCGATCAAGATCTCAGGTGCGACCAGGATGTCGGCCGAGACGCGCGCGCCGGCGCGGATCACGATGCGCTTGGTGGCGACGATGACCCGCGTGTTCACCTCGACCGCGCCGAGCTCGACGGTGTCGCCGCGCAGCTCGTCCGCGTCGGTGTCGGCCTCGACCTTCACCCTGCCTTTGGCGACGATCACGCCGGTGGAGCGAGGCACGCGAAGCGTCACGTCACCGCCGCTCTCCAAGCGCACCAGCCGGCGGCCGAGCGTGGTCTCCAGCATGACGTCGCCGGTGTGCTGGACGACGAGCGTGCCCGGACCGAGGATGAGTTCGGCTCCTACGGCGAGCACGAGCGGCGTGGAGGACATGGCGGCTCCGAGGTCGATCGCGTGGCGCGGGCGCCACGGCGTGAGGGGACAGTCTTGCACGTACCCTGCTCGAAGTCGACGCGCCGCGCTCGTTCAGGACGGCTGGGGCCAACGGGCGCCGCAGCACGCCCCGCCGATCTGCGGCGCGGCCGACGACGCCACCCAGGACGCGTAGCGGAGCGCCTTGGCGAACCCGTCGGAGTCCAGCGTGGCGCCAGGCAGCGTCACGGAGAACGCGACGGTGCCGTCATCGAAGAGCTGCCACGCGCCAAACAGGACGTCGCGGTTTCGGCGGAGCAGGTCGTGCAGCACGTCGAGGGTAGGCTCGATCCCGCACAGCGCGACCGCGACGATGCGGCACCAGGTGTCGCCGTCCTGCTCAAAGCAGGTGACCAGCACCGCGCCGCCGCCGCCGTCCAACGCGGTGACGCCGCGCGCACGGAACGCGCCCTCCAGGCCAAGCAGGCCCAGGAACGACTCGACGCGGGCTTCCAGGTTGTCGATCAGCAGCATCCCCAAAGGTTGGCGCCGACCGGGCATGTGTCAAGGGGCCCCGCGGTCGTTATCGAGGCCGCGCACGGCGCGTACGACGCGGCGTCGCGGAGGTTGCGGTTGGAAGAGCGTGGCATCGCGTTGGGCGGGTTCATGGGGACGGGCAAGTCGACGGTCGGACGTCTGCTGGCCAAGCGCTTGAACCTGGACTTCATCGATCTCGACGACGTCCTCGCGGCGCACTTCGGTCCCATCGCGGACCAGTTCGCCAAGGACGGCGAGGAGGTCTTTCGCGCACGGGAGGCGGGCCTGATCGAGGCGCTGGGCGACGTGAAGCGGGTGGCGGTGATCGCCACCGGCGGCGGCGCGTGGGTTGACCCGGAGAACCGCGAAGCGCTGCGTCAGATCGCCGATTTGGTCGTGCTGACCGCGCCGTTGCCTGTGCTTCGTGCCCGCATCGGGTCGGATCCGTCGCGGCCGCTCTGGGACACCAAGGTCGAGGCGCGCTGGCAGTCTCGGCAGCACGCCTACGCCGACGCGGACCTCACGATCGACACCAGCGAGAACACGCCCGAGCAGGTGGTGGAGGCGATCATCCAATGGCGGCTGGCGAACGAAGAGTAGGGGTCAAGCTGGGCTCGCGCTCTTACGACGTGGTGATCGCCCCGTCGTTCGCGGGGCTGCGCGCGGCGTTGGCGTTGGTGTCGTCGTCGACCAAGGTGGCGGTGGTGACGGACGACGCGGTGGCGCCACTCTGGCTGGACGCGCTGCGCGCGGAGCTGGCGGGGCTGACGTTGATCGTCATCGCGTTCCCGCACGGCGAGGCGAACAAGCACCAGGCGACGTGGTGGGGCATCGTCGATCGGCTGCTGACCGAAGGCGTGGATCGCAGCACGCCCGTGCTGGCGCTGGGCGGCGGCGTCGCGGGCGACATGGCGGGCTTCGCGGCCGCGAGCCTGCTCCGTGGCCTCACGTTCGTGCAGGTGCCCACCACCCTGCTGGCCATGGTCGACAGCTCGGTCGGCGGAAAGACTGGTTTCAACCACTCTCGCGGCAAGAACCTGATCGGCGCCTTCCACCAGCCCTCGCTGGTGTGGGCGGCCATGGACACGCTCGCGACGCTGCCGCTGCGTGAGGTGCGTGCCGGGCTGGCCGAGGTCGTGAAGACCGCGGTGATCGGCGACGCGGACCTGCTCGTCCAAATGGAGGCCGACGTCGCGCGCCTGGCCGCGGGCGACGTCGACGCGCTGGCCGGTGTGGTCGAGCGCTGCGTGCAGCTCAAGGCCAGCGTCGTGGGCGAGGACGAGCGCGAGGAGGGTCGCCGCGCCGTGCTCAACCTGGGTCATACGGTCGGCCACGCGGTCGAGGCGGCGGGCGGCTACGGCGTGCTGCTCCACGGCGAGGCCGTCGGGATCGGGCTGGTCGCCGAGGCCGAGTGGGCCGTTCGCGAGGGGATCTGCGTCGAGCCCGAGCTGCCCGGCCGTCTGCGCCGTCTGCTCGCGGGCCTGGGCCTGCCGACCGACGTCCCCGCGACCGATCGGGACGCGCTGGTCGCCGCCATGGGGGTGGACAAGAAGAGGCGCGGTGCTAAGATCACAGTGCCGGTGCCGGTTCGATCGGGGGAGGTGACGCTCGTCGCCCTGCCGGTAGAGCGCGCCGCGGAGCTGCTGCCCTCGTGAAGACCCGCCTCCTCCTGCCGCTCGCCCTGCTCGCCGCCGCCTGTTCGACGGACGACGTGCCGGTGTCCGTGCTGGTGCCGCAAGAGGTGGAGTTCCCGTGGGACGCCGCGTATGACGCGGTGAACGACGGCCGCGTGGCGCTCCTCCCGCTCGACGTCATGGTGTACGACAGCCTCACGGGTGAGGCGCTGGTCGGCGCGGACGTCACGGTCACGTCTGAGTCGGCGTCGTTTGTCCCGGCGGACGCGGTGGTCGCGGCGGACCCGGGCTGCGTGGACTGCGCGTGGGATGCCTTCCGCAACGAGTACGTCGAGCTCGACGTCGACGCGACGGACCCCTGGCTCGCCACCACGGATGAGGACGGCCTGGTGCGTGTCTTCGCCCTGGTCGACTCGCTGGCCGACATGACGGACGGCGCGGTGACGGTGTCGGTGACCGCGTCGGCGGCGCACAGCGTCCACGTCGAGGCCACCCCGGTCCCCGGGCAGACTGTGCGGCTCGTGCCCCGTTGATGCGTCCGTGACGTCGGACGACGCCCCGCTGGACGCGTCCTTGCTGGCGCTGCTTCGCCGGCTGGACGCAAACCCCGCCGACGACGCGCTCTGCGCGGTGGTCGAAGGTCTGGCGCTGGCCGACCGCTGGAAGGAGGCCGTCGAGCGCGCGCGCGTCGGCATCCACGCGGGCGCCCCGCGCGAGCTGGTGATGGTCGCGCTGGCCAACGGCGCCGTGCTCGCCGGCCGCGGCGACCGCGCGATGAAGGCGCTGGATCAGATCGGTGCTGCGGGCCGTCGAGAGAGCGCGCGCCTGCGCGTTCGCGTGCTGGCCGCCGAGGGCAATACCGCGGAGGCCGCCACCCTAGCCGAGCGCCGCTGCGTCGAGGACCCGGGCGACGCGGAGATGCGCGCGCTGCTGCGTGAGCTGCGGGGCAAGCGGCTGACGGCGGGCCTGGACCCGCTCGACACGCTGGACCGCGCCGAGCGGCTGGCGGCCAAGGGTGAGCTGGGTCGTGCGGTGCGCGTGGCCCGGCGGGTCGCGTTCGCCAACCCAGCGGATCGACTGGTACGCAGCGTGCTCTCCAAGTTGGAGATGCTGCTGCAGGAGGAGCCTGAGGGCTCCAACGACATCGTCACGCGCATGCCGGGGTTCGCCGCACCATGAAGATCCTCGTCCTCAACGGTCCCAACCTGAACCTGCTCGGCACCCGTGAGCCGGAGCGCTACGGCGCGACCACGCTCGAGGACGTCACCACCCGCCTGGACGAGCTGGCCGAAGAGCTGGGCGTCGTGCTGTGGCACGTGCAGTCCAACCACGAGGGCGAGCTGATCGACCAGGTCCACGAGGCCGGTCGGCAGGGCTTCAAGGGCGCGGTGGTGAACGCGGGCGCCTACACCCACACGTCGATCGCGCTGCGCGACGCGTTCCTCGGCACGGCCATCCCGTTCGTCGAGGTGCACGTGAGCAACGTCTACGCGCGCGAGCCTTTCCGCCACAAGAGCCTGCTCGCGGACGTCGCGGTGGGCGCGGTGATCGGGCTGGGCGCGCAGGGCTACGAGCTGGGCTTGCGCGGCTTGGTCGCCAAGCTGCGCGCCTGACACACGGCGAGTGACCCATGGGTCACAACCAAGAGTCGTGAAGACCACGCGCAGCACGGTCTCTGCGGCGGGCCTCGCAGCGCGCACTTGGTTACGCGCGAGGCGCCGGGAGTTGTCATGGATCTGGATCGGCTCAAGAGCCTGATCGACATGCTCAAGGAGCTCGACGTCGCCGAGTTCCGCTACAAGGACGCCGACATGTCGGTGGCTGTTCGCCTGGGCGGGCACGCGGCGCTGCCTCTGCCTGTGGCGCACATGCCCGTGCCGCACGTGTCTGCGGCGCTCTCGCCCGCGGCCAACGCGGATGACGGCTCCGTGCTGGAGGCGCCCATGGTCGGCACCTTCTACGCCTCGTCCAAGCCCGGCACGCCGCCCTTCGTCGAGATCGGCTCGCGGGTCAGCGTCGGCCAGACGCTGTGCATCATCGAGGCGATGAAGCTGATGAACGAGATCGAGGCGGAGGCTTCCGGCACGATCGTCGCGCGGCTCGTCGAGGACGGGCAGCCTGTCGAGTACGGACAGCCGATCTTCCGCATTCGTCCGGGATAGGCCGTGTTCAAGAAGATCCTCGTCGCAAACCGGGGCGAGATCGCGCTCCGGGTGATCCGCTCCTGCCGTGAGCTGGGGATCCAGACGGTCGCCGTCTTCTCCGAGGCGGACCGCCACAGCCTGCACGTCCGGTTCGCCGACGAGGCCGTGTGCATCGGGCCCGCGCCCGCCATGAAGAGCTACCTGCATCAGCCGTCCGTGCTGGCGGCGGCGGAGGTCACGGACGCCGACGCGGTGCATCCGGGCTACGGTTTCTTGGCGGAGAACGCGGAGTTTGCGGCGGCGGTTCGCGCCAGCGGTCGCGCGTTCATCGGGCCGAGCGTGGATCACCTGCGCATGTTCGGCGACAAGCTGCTCGCCAAGCGCGCCGCCAAGGAGGCCGGCCTGCCCATGCTGTCGGGCTCAGACGGCGAGGCGGCGACCCTGGCCGAGGCGCGCGCCGCGGCGGACTTGGTCGGCTTCCCGGTCATCCTCAAGGCGGCGGGCGGCGGCGGCGGCAAGGGCATGCGCATCGTCGAGGACGGAGCCACGCTCGACAAGGTCTTCGAGCTCTGCAAGTCCGAGGCGAAGGCCGCGTTCGGGACAGGCCGCGTGTTCGTCGAGCGCTACCTGCGCACGCCGCGCCACGTCGAGGTCCAGGTGGCCGGAGACGGGCAGGGCGGGGCGATCTACCTGGGCACGCGTGACTGCTCGCTGCAGCGGCGCCACCAGAAGATCGTCGAGGAGGCTCCGGCGCCGGGGCTGTCCGACAAGCTCGCGCTCGAGATCCAGGAGTCGGCGGCGCGGCTGGTCCGCAACGTCGGCTACCAGACGGTCGCCACGGTCGAGTACCTGGTGGAGAACGACCGCTTCTTCTTCCTCGAGGTCAACCCCCGCATCCAGGTCGAGCACCCGGTGACGGAGGAGACGAGCGGCGTCGACCTGGTCGCGCTGCAGATCAAGCTCGCGGCGGGGGAGAAGCTCGACATTCCGCAGGAGAGCATCAAGCCGGTTGGTCACGCGATCGAGATCCGCGTGAACGCTGAGGATCCCTGGACCTTCATGCCGTCGCCCGGCCGCATCACCGGCTACCATGAGCCCGGCGGCCCCGGCGTGCGCGTCGACAGTGTGGCCCACGAGGGCGCGTCGATCCCGCCCTACTACGACAGCATGGTCGCCAAGCTCATCGTGCGCGGGCGCGACCGCGAGCACGCGATCCGCAAGCTGCTGTGGGCCATGGACGAGTTCATCGTCGAGGGCATCAAGACCACGATCCCCGTGCAACGTGAGCTGGTGATGTCGGAAGAGTTCCGCGACGTCCGCCACTACACGCGCTGGGTCGACGAGTGGCTCGCCGCGCGCTCTCCCAAGGAGTAGCGCGCGGACTTGAGCCACGGGTGCCGTGGGGAGTTGGAGCGGGCGACGGGAATCGAACCCGCGACACCGAGCTTGGGAAGCTCGTGCTCTACCAGCTGAGCTACGCCCGCTTGACCGGGCCCCGGTAACCGATCGGGGCGTGCGGGCAAGGCGCTTGGCGTGGGGTTGTGCCGCGCCGGACACGTCGAGCAGCGCGTTCGAGTTGGGTTGGCCGAAGTTCACCCTTCAACCGTCCGGAGGTTTCTGCGATTGGAGCACTGTCGCGTTCGGGTGTGTGCGGGGACTTCCCCCACCGGACGCAGAAGACCTCTCCAAGCCGCTTCATCTTTTGCCCCGGAGCCCACCATGCGCCTCAACCCCTCCATCTCGATCCTCGTCGCCGTCTTCGCGACGGCGTGCGGAACCCAGGCCGCCTCGGACACCGGCTGCACCGTCGTGCAGGATCCTGAGTGGGGCACCACCAAGATCCTCTGCGACGACGGCACGTCGGCGGTGATCGAGAACGGCGCCAACGGCACGGCTGGCACCGATGGCGCGCAGGGCCAGCAGGGCGCTGAGGGCGACGGCTGCACCGGCACGTCGCTCCCGGACGGCGGCTTCCACATCGACTGCGAGAACGGCGCCAGCTTCGACATCCCCGCGACCGGCAGCTGCCCGATGTACATGTTCCCGGACCAGGGCTTCCGCAACGCGCTGTACGTCGACAGCCCCGACGACCTGGAGCCGCTGCGCGGCTGTCAGGCGCTGGTCGGCGACCTCTACCTGATGAACTACGACGACCTGTCGGCCCTGGACTCGGCGGTGGTGATCACCGGCAACGTCTATCTGTGGCCCGACGCGAGCGGCGCGACGACGCCAGTGCGCTTCGCCCCCAAGCTGCACATGATCCAGGGTGAAGTCCAGATCGCGAACACCGGCCGCACGGCGATCGAGATGACCGGCCTGGCGTCGGTCGGCGGTGACCTGCACGCCGAGGGCGCGAGCGGCCTGACGGTCGCCAACTTCCCGGCCCTGGCGCGCGTCGGCGGCGACTTCGCCTGGCGCGGCGCGTCGGACCTCCGCGTGGTCCACGCCCCGCTGCTCACTTCGGTCGGCGGCGTCGCGTTCGAGCACACCCCGATGTTGGCCTGGGTCGACATCGGCGAGATCACCACCGCCCATGCGGTCCGTATCGAGGGTGCCGACGCGCTCGTCACCGTCAACTCGCTGTTCTCCGCGCTGGAGACGGCCGACTCGGTGTCGCTGATCGACAACGCGCGGCTCGCTGCGTGGAGCACGCCGGCGCTGCGCTCGGTCGGGGAAGTGACCCTGGACCACAACCCCGCGCTGGCCCGCTGGAGCTACCGCCCGGACATGGAGATCACCGGCACGCTGACCGTGCACGGCAACACCTCGTACGCGATCTGCGAGGCGCCGACGGACCTGGCCGCCCAGCTGGTCGCCTCGGACAACGGGGTGTCGGACGGCACTTCGTGCGACAACTGCCCGAACGTGGCGAACCCCGACCAGGCGGACCACGACATTGACGGCGCCGGCGACGCCTGCGACGAGGATGACGATGGCGACTCCGTGCTCGACGCGGACGACGGCGCGCCGACCAACCCGTGGATCTGCGCCGACGTCGACGGTGACGGCTGCGACGACTGCCGCGTGCTGGGCGCGCCCAACGTGAACCAGGACGGCGACGACCAGGACGCCGACGGCGTCTGCGACAGCCGCGCGCTGCTGCCCTTCGGCGACGAGGACTGCTACAACGTGCCCGGCACCGAGCTGCTGCGCTGCAACGTCGACCGCACCTGGGGCGAGGCCTCCGACGACTGCGTCGCCCACGGCGGCCAGCTGTGGGAGCCGACCTCCCCGCAGGGCTGGCTGGTGGCCGACGCCAACTACGACCTGCAGGACGTGTGGATCGGCATCCAGGACCTGGACCACGAGGGCACCTTCGAGTTCCTCTCCTCCGGCGACGCCGCGCTCCAGCTGCCGTGGTCGTCGGGTGAGCCCAACAACCAGGGCAACGAGGACTGCGTCCAGTTCGGCGGCTTCAACGGCCAGCACGCGCTGCTCAATGACCTGAACTGCGCCGCCGCTCGCCCCTACGTCTGCGAGCCGCTCCCCTGGTAAGCCACGCGCTCTAGCCCCGTGAGGGGCGAGCGCGCCGGGCGCACCGCACACGCGGGCGCCCGGCGCTTCTTTCTTAGGCGCGACGGGCCTTGCGGCGCAGGATCACGGTGGCGCCCATCAGCATCGCCAGCACGGAGCCTTGGGGTCCTGTGCGGGTGTCGCAGCCGCAGCCCTTCTTGGCGGCCTGGTCGGCGCCGCTGCAGTCCTGGTCGATGCCGTCGCCAGCGATCTCCACGCCGTCGGGCGAGGAGGTCGCATCGGCGTCGTCGCAGTCGCCGGTGGGGGCGTCCGCGGTGGCTTCGCCGGCGTCGGCGCAGTCCACGTCGTCGGACGCGACAGTCTCGTCCGTGCGGAAGCCGTCGCCGTCGCCGTCGACGTAGCACTCGACGGTGGCGTCGCAGTTGGCATCGATCTCGGTGCCGACATCCTCAGGCGCGGGCGCGCCGTCGCAGGTGCCGAGCGTGCAGACGTCGTCGACGGTGCAGTCAGTGCCGTCGTCGCACGTGCCGCCCTCGTTCGTGGCGGTGGGTACACAGACGCCGATCAGGACGTCGAACGCCGACTCGTTGCAGTCGTTCGCGAGGCCGGCGCAGTCGATGCCGAAGTTCACCACGGCGTCCCACTCTTCGACCGTCAAACACGCGGTCGTCGGGACGGGCAGGTCGACCAGCGACTGCGCTGCCGCCCGCGCGTCGGCCCAGGTGGGCGCGCCGGAGACGAAGCTTAAGAGGATGGCGGCCTGACCGGCGGGCAGGTCAAACGTGTACTGCCACATCGGCGTGTCGTCGCCATCGGTGAGGTTGGCCGTGTCGGCCTTCACCGCGCCGAGGTCGTTCTGCCAGACGTGCGCGAGGCGCGGGTCGGTGCTGACGTCTCCGGGCACCGCCGAGGCGCCGAGCGCTTCCATGGTGACGGCCCACGCGTCGACGGTGCTGACGGCTCGGTCTCCTGAGGACGTGGCCATAATCGCGGTCATGTCGTCGCTGCCCAGCTCGCTGGGGATCCGGACGACGACGGTCTCGGTTCCTGAACCCACGTTCCTCACAACGTTCATCCAGCGCGCGAACCCGGCGTCGGCGGGCACAAACACCTTTCGGCTGACCTCGAGGTTGCCGAGGGTCTGCGTGGCGAACACGAGCTGCCGGTCACCGCACTCCAACGAAGACGCGCCGTTCCCGTTGTAGGAGGTGCTGTTGACGATGAGCGAATTGTAGCCGTCGAACGCATCGCCGAGCCGGGTTGGCTCAAGCGCTCCGTTCAACGTCGTGGCGGACACGGACGCGGTGAAGGTCGCGTCTGAGGCCGCCCCGGACGCGGAGGTCATGGTCGAGAACGTGAGGTCGTCGTTGAAGAAGAACGCCAAGTGGTTGCCGTCGACCAGCGAGACGGAGCCCGTCGATGCGAGGGCGGCGGGGGGCGCGAGCACCAGGAGGAGGGGCAGGACGGACTTCAAGGAAACCTCGCCCATGCGAGCTATGCCGCTCTCGTCCGCTTGGCTGAACATCGGCGCACGGTTTCAGCTTGGCGGTGCCGTCCGCGGTGCCGTACCGCGCGGCCGCTCCCTGCAGCGGCGTCGGATTGCGTGCGAGGGGCGCTGGCGCTACGTCGTCCGACCGGCAGGGTGGGGCATGCTGCGCTTCGTGTGGGCATTCTTCCTCGCTGGATGTGCAGGCGGGCCGAACGTGCCCGCGCCTGCCCGTCCGCCGTCGGTGCTGCTGGTGACGCTGGACACGACCCGCGCCGATCACCTGGGCGCCTACGGGTTCGCCCAGGCGCGCACGCCCAACCTCGACCAGCTCGCCGCCCAAGGCGCGCGATTCGCCGAGCACGTCACGGTCGCGCCGCTCACGCTGCCTGCGCACACCTCGATCATGTCGGGCCTGCTGCCGCCCGCGCACGGCGTACGGGACAACGGCGACTACGTCGTTCCGCCGGGCGTGGAGACGCTGGCCGAGCGGCTGAAAGCGGCAGGGTACGAGACGCACGCGTTTGTGTCGGCCGCGGTGCTCGACTCCCGCTACGGCCTCGACCAGGGCTTTGACAGCTACGACGACGAGCTGTGGTCGGAGGACGCGCCCAAGCTGTTCATGATCCGCGATCGGCCCGCGTCACGCACCGCGGATCGCACGTTGGCGTGGCTCAAGTCGTGGACCGACGGCGGAAAGCGGCGGCCCTTCTTCACGTGGGTTCACCTGTTTGATCCGCATGAACCGCATGAGGCAGCGCCGCCGGACCGCATGCTCTCAGCGTCTCCGTACGACGCCGAGATCACCGGCGTGGACCGCGCGGTCGGGCGCCTGCTGGAGGGGCTGCAGGCCGCAGGCGTCGGGCCCGACACGCTGGTGATCGTGACCGCCGATCACGGCGAGAGCCTAGGCGAGCACGGCGAGAAGACGCACGGCGTGTTCGTCTACGAGGCGACCATGCACGTCCCACTGCTTGTGCGCTTCCCGGGCGTGGTCGCGCGGACGTTGGTGGAGGCGCCGACCAGCGCGGTCGACGTGGTGCCGACGGTGCTCCATCTCCTCGGACTCCCGTCTGCGGACACCCAGGGCGTGGATCTGGTGCCGCTGCTCCACGGTCAGCCCACCGCGGATCGGACGCAGTACTCCGAGTCGCTGCTGAGCCAGCTCTCGTTTGGCATGGCGGCGCTCCACGCGGTCCGCGTGAGGGACGACAAGTGGGTGCGCGCGCCGCGCCCGGAGCGCTTCGATCTCGCGGTCGATCCCACCGAGCAGATCAACTTGGCTGGGAAGGACCCCGCGCTGGACGCCAAGCTGGATCGGGCGCTGCAGGCGATCCTAGACGACAGCGGACGCCGGGCGCTGCCTTCGGTCGCGGCCACGGTCGACGACCAGACGAGCGAGATGCTGATGGCGCTCGGCTATCTGCCCGCGCAGCGCACGAACTCCTCGCTGTCCACGCTGGATCCCAAGGACGGACTGGCCCTGTACGACGCGCAGGAGACCGCGCGGCACCTGGCGCAGCAGGGCAAGTGGCGTGAGTCCGGTGACGCCATCCGCGTGTTGCTGGAGCGGGCGCCGGCCAACGTCGCCGGCCGCAACATCCTCGCGATGTCGCTGTGGCGTCGGGGGCTGCTGGATCAAGCCCGCGCCGAGTACGAGCGCTCGCTCGCCACGGTGCCGGACCAGGAGCGCGTCTACAGCGCGCTTGGTCAGATCGCCGCGAGCCAGGGCAAGCTCGACGACGCGCGCGCGGCCTACGAGCGCGCGCTCAAGCTGTCCCCGGCCTTCGTCGAGGTGATGGTGTTCCGCGCGACACTGGAGTTTGGGGCGGGCGACAAGGCGGCCGCCGAGGCGTGGCTGCGTCGCGCGGTGAAGGTGGACTCCACCGCGCAGAACGCCGCACTCTTCTGGGCCGACTTCCAGTTCCTGGACGGCCGGTTCGCCGACGCGCTCACCTGGTACGAGAAGGTGATCACGGCGCTGCCGACGCACTACGCCGCGACGCTGCAGGCCGGCCTGTCCGCGCAGCGCCTGGGCGACGTCGCCAAGGCGGATCGCTACTACAAGCTCGCGGAGGCGCTGCGCCCGGACGACTGGAAGCCGCCCTACGATCAGGCCTGCCTCAAGGCGCTCGCGGGCGACGCCGACGCCGCGTTCGCGCTGCTGGAACGCGCGGGCGGTCCTGCGCGCGTGGGCGCTACGGCGGCGATGGATCCGGACCTCACGGGCCTGCACGCCGACTCGCGATGGGCGGGGTACGCCGTGCCCTAGCGGCCCCGTCGCTCTGGTTCTTGGTGACTCGTGTGCTCGGTCCACGGCCGAGCGCAGCGGCCTGACCCTAGTCGACCCACACCGGCTGCGACCAGCCGCCTTCCTTGGTGACCGGCACCTGGTGGCGACCGTTCGCGGTCGAGATCCAGATGCGCTTGCGGCCGTCCCGTGTGGACGTGAACACCAGGTAGTTGGAGTCGGGCGACCAGGTGGGGTCTTCGTTGTCGCCCATGCCCTGCGTGACGCGCGTGAGGCCGCTGCCGTCGGGCGAGACGGTGAACACGTCGAAGTCGCCGCCCTGCTTGCTGACGAACGCGATCTTGGAGCCGTCCGGCGACCAGGTGGGGTCGCTGAACATGCCGCCGATCTGGGTGACGCGCGTGGGCGTGCCACCCTCCACGTTGACCAGGTAGATCTGGCTGCCGCCGGAGCGCTCCGACGCGAACGCCACGCGGCGGCCGTCGGGGGAGTAGGTGGGCGACACGTCGATGCCGCCGCCCGACGTGAGCTGGCGCATGTCGCGGCCGGTCTTGGCCTCGATCAGGAACAGGTCCGTGTCCGCTCCGGCGCTGCGCGCGAGCACGATGAAGCGGCCGTCGGGCGACCAAGCGGGCGACAGGTTCACGCCCTGGCGCGTGGAGACCGCGCGCACGTCGCCGGAGCGCAGGTCCTTCACGAACAGGTCCGGGTTGCCGCGCTTGTACGACGTCCAGGCGACGTAGCGGCGGTCGAGCGACCAGGCGGGCGAAAGGTTGATCGACCCGTTGCGGGTGATCGGGCGCGCGCCATCGCCGTCGAGATCCACCAGGTAGATCTCCTTGTTGCCCGAGCGTTCGCTGACCGCGAGGACCGACGCGCCGAAGAAGCCGGGCTGGCCGACGATCGCCACGAGCGCCTCGTTCGCCGCTTGGTGCGCCAAGCCCACCGCGTTGCTGGCCGGCGCGCGCAGGCGCTTCTTGGCGAGCGTGCCGCCGCCCAACGCATCGTACACGTACAGGTCGATGCACATCGACTTGCCGGACGGGTCGCAGATGCGGTCGCCGGTGGGCAGCACGTTGAACTTGACCAGCGCGCCCACACGCAGCGGCTTCCAGTCGTCGAACGAGAACTCGCCGGGCGCGGCGCCGCTGCGCGTGTCCAGGTGCGCGGACGTCGGCACGATCGTGAAGTAGCCGCTCATGTCCAGGTCGTGCTCGATCAGATCATGCACGCGACCGGCGACGTGATCGGGATCACCCGACGGCAGCGAAGGCGCCGCCACCGCGAGCGACAGCGACTGCGTGCCCGCGATCGGCACCTCGAACGAGGTCGCGAACGCGGCGGTGCTGACCGAGCACAGGCAAGCGGCGACGAGGGTGCGCGACACGTTCATCAGTTGTCTCCGAAGGCGAGCACGAAGCCAGTTGCCACGGCGGCGACGCGCTCCGGGGGCGGCGCGGGGATGTCGGTGAGCACCTCGGCGGCGGCCAGCGCCGCGCGATCCCAGGACGGGTTGCCGCTGGTCTGCTTCAGCTTGGTCTCCAGCACGTGCCCCGTCGCGTCTGCCCGGATGAACACCTTGGTGACCAGGCCCTTTCCCCGCAGCGCGGGCAGCGGCTGGAAGACCGGATCGTAGGCCTTGCGGAGCGCGGCCGCGTACGGGTCGTTGCGGCCGAGCGCCGTGCCGCTGCCGCCGTCGGCGCCATCGGGCGACGTGGCCTGCCGGTCCTCGGGGCCCTCCGGCCCGTCGAGGCTGCCGAGCAGATCCTGACGGCGCATCTCGTCCATCAGTTCCTGGCGGCGCGCGTCGTCGTCCGGCGTGCCCATCGGCTTGGGCTCCGGGTTGTTCGGATCCTGGAACGCCAGATCCGACTGCTGCACCGGCGGCGGCACCTCCGACGGCGTGGGCGCGCCCGACGCGCGCGGCGCGTGCATGGCGAGCGTGGGCAGGCCCTGCGACTTGGCCATGCTGACGACCGCGACCTCCATGCTCTCGTCCGGCGTGATCAGCGGCGCGGGCGGCGGCGACAGCAGCGACATCAGGAAGGACAGCGCGATCATGCCACCGATGACGGCGACGTGGCCCACCGCCGCGCCCACCACGAACGGCCACAGGCGCTCTTGGCGGGTCTCAAGCAGGGTGGAGTGGGAGCCGTTCACTGCGGGGCCTTGGCCGGGGTGAGGTCCCCCGTTCCTGGTTCAAACACCAGACCCACGCGCGGCATGCCCGCCTTCTTGGCCACGCCCAACAAGGCTGCGACCTGACGGTAGGGGACCTCGCCGTCGGCGCGCAGGAACACGGGCAGGTCCGGGCTGGCCTTGGCGATGCCCTCCAGCTTGCCGGGCAGCTCCTCCAGCGTGAACGGCTTGTCGCCGATGAAGACATGGCCGGTCTTGTCGATCGACAGCACCAGCTGCTCCTCGGCAGGGTCCAGCGGGGGCGCCTCGGACGTAGGGAGGTCGACCTTCACGCCGGTGTTCTCATTCATCATCGGCGCCGTGACCATGAAGATGATCAGCAGCACCAACATGACGTCGACGAGCGGCGTGACGTTGATGTCCGCCATGGCCCCGCCGTTGCCACCGCTCGACATGCCCATGCTAGGACCGACGCTTCACGAGGTTCAGGAAGTCCGCGGAGAAGTTGTCCATCTCCGTGTCCAGCGTCACGACCCAGGCGTTGTAGGTGTTGTACGCCATGACCGCCGGGATGGCCGCGACGAGGCCCACCGCGGTGGCGACCAGCGCGTGCGCGATGTCCGGGCCGACCACCTGGATGGTGGCGGTGGTGCCGGGCTGCCCGAGCTTGAGGAAGGCCTGGAGGATGCCCCAGACGGTGCCGAACAGGCCGATGAACGGCGCCGTGGAGCCGGTGGTGGCGAGCACCGTGATGAAGCGGCGGAGCTGCGTGGACTCCACCTGGGCCGCGCGGCGCAGGGCGCGCTCGACGTTGGCGCCGTGGTCGGGCGCGGGCTGGCCGGGCGTGGCAGGCTGCGCGGCCTTGAGGCGCGACAGCTCCTTGTACCCAGCCTGGAACACAGCGCTGACGGGGCTGGCCGCCCAGGTAGGTGCCGCCTCGTAGATCTGGTCCAACCGCTTGGCCTTCCAGAACGCGTCCAAGAACTGCGCCGAGCTGGTGGTGGCGGCTTGAAGGCGCAGGCCCTTTTGGATGATGATCGCCCAGCACGCGATGCTCATCACGACCAGCAGGAGCAGATCCAACTGCACGATGGGATCCGCGGCGGTGACGAGCGACAGCAGCGAGGGTGCGCCCGTCGCAGTGGCGGTCAGGTAGACCTCGATCGACGACGGCAAGCGGGCCTCCCAAACACGCCACGTTCGTAACGGTCGCGTGGGGCCACGTCCACGCACACGCGACGGGATACAGGGGCGCGCGGAGGTCACGTCGTGTCGACACTCGGGGAGCGCGTACGCGACGTCCTGCACGTGGTCGATCGGCACGCCATCGACGCGATCGTGCGCCGTGTGGGTGTGGGCACCCAGGCTACGCGAGATTGGCTGCGCGGCCGCGACCTCCCGTTCGTCGAGGAGGGGTCTCGCGGTCGTCCGAGCGACTCCGACCTGGCGCGCACCGCGGGCGTGGTGATCGCGCGGGCGCGGACGAGCGCGTCGTCGGTGGGGCTGGTGGCGGGCTTGGGCGGCCTGATGTCGATCCCGCCGGACATGGCGGGCCGGCTGGTGTCCATCCTGCGCTTGTCGCAGCGTCTGGCGGTGGTCTACGGCATCGACCCGGAGACGCCGCGCGGACACGCGGCGGTGCTGCGGGCGCTGGCGGGGGCGTTCGACGTCGACGTTCCGGATCATGGCTTCGTAGACAGCCGCGCGAGCGCGATGGTTCGCGCGCTGGTGCCGGGAGGCGGACAGCCTGGGCCGCTGGCCGGTCGGGTGGCGCGCGCTGCGGTGAGCGCGTCGCTGCAAGGGTCCGTGAGCCACGTCGGCCGCCTGGTGCCGGTGGTGGGGTCGGGGATCGCGGCGCGGGATGACGCGCGCGACGTCGAGGCGGTAGGCGAGCGCATGTTGGCCGTGTTCTCGCGGCTGGTCGAGGCGGCGATCGATCCGAACATCCGCGACGCCGAAGAGATCCGCGGCGGATGAGCGACGAGGACGAGTCGCGGGCGCTGCCGGTGCGCGACCTGGAGGAGCGGATCCGCCTGGGCGCTGAGCGCGGCGCCAACCTGCTCACCACCGACGAGCTTGTCCTCGTCGAGCACATGCTGGCGCTCGACGACGACGCGGCGCTGCTGCACACGCGCCTGTCCGGTCGTCAGCCGCGCGCGTTCCGTTGGCCAGACCTTTCGCTGCCGGGCGTGGTCGATCGCGAGCGCGCGCTGGCCACGCTTGTGGAGGCTGGTCTGGCGTCGGACGACGTCGGCTGGGACACGCGCCTGGACGAGGCGACCGGCGACGTGCTCGCCGCGGGCTGCAAGCGGCTGGGCCTGCGCAGCTCGGGTGCGGTCGGGGTGCTGCGCGAGCGCCTCGCCGAACAGGTCGACTGGGATGACGCGCGCTGGGTTCGGCTGCCGCACAAGGCGCTGGTGCGTCGCCTGGAGCAGTGGGCCACGCTCGACGCCTTCCCTGACCGCTCGACGCCGGTGCTGGAGCGGCTCGGGATCCGCAAGGCGGTGGCCTACACGCGCACCGGGGGAGCTGCGATCTCGCCCACGCGCAAGGCGTGGGACGCGTGGGAGTCGCTGGTCGACGACTGGGAGGAGCTGACGGTGGCGACGGCGCTGCGCGTGCTGACCTGGCCCGCGTGGCCGCCGGGGCGGTTGGACCTGCGTCGGGCGGTGGCCGAGCGGCTGATGCTCACCGCGCGCGAGCGCGAGCGCGAGGGCGCGCTCGACGAGGCACTCAAGCTGGTCGATGCGCTGATCGCGCGGGGCGCGGGCGGCGTGGACGCGGTGCTGCGTGCGGCGATGCTGCGCGAGAAGAAGGGCGATCTGCCCGGCGCACACGCGGTGCTCGTCGCCGCAGAGCCGTCGACGGTGGGGCCGGACCGGCTGGCGCTGCACCGCACGGGCCGTCGGATCGCGAAGAAGGTGGGGCGCGCCTGGCCACCTGATGCGCCGCTGATCGAGCCGGTCACGCGGACGCTGGCGCTGCCGAGGGTGGCG
>CAIOSP010000124.1 GCA_903861005.1 uncultured Pseudomonadota bacterium | reverse complement strand
GGGATGATCGACCGGCGGGTGAAGCCCTACTACCTGCACCACACGGACCCGGTGACGGGCAACGCCAGCTTCCGCGTGTCCATCGAGCGCGGCTTGCAGATCGTCGCCGAGCTCAAGACGAGGGTCAGCGGCATCGCGATGCCCCGCTACATCATCGATCCCCCCGACGGCAGCGGGAAGATCGACGTCTCGGAGTTTGCAAGAGCACGATCGTGAATCCGCATGACGGCCCGGTCCTTGCAAGTTACTTCCAGTGGCGCCCTGATGAAAGTGATTTTCAATTGACTCAGACCACCCTTGATCTGCTTCTGAGCGGAAACGTCGCGACGGTCCGCCGGGTTGGCGGCGTCGGAGCGTTCCGGCGTCGGTTGATGGAGATCGGGCTGGTGCCGGGCACGCACGTCGAGCGGGTGGGGGACACGTCCTTCGCGGATCCGGTCCGCTTCCGCTGCCGCGAAGCCATCGTGGCGCTGCGCCGGGTGGACGCGCGCTGCGTTGTCGTGGAGCTCGGATGAGCGCCGCGATCGCTGCGGGTCGCATCCTGCTCGTCGGGCCACCCAACGCGGGCAAGTCCACCCTGTTCAACCGGCTGACGGGCGCGTCGGCGGACACCGGGAACTACGCCGGCACCACGGTGCACGTCGAGAGGTCCACGCTGCGCTCGTTGGACGTCGAGCTGCCCATCCTGGACCTGCCGGGCACCTCGTCGCTGGTGGCGCACGCGGCGGACGAGGAGGTCACGCTCCGCGCGCTGCTCGACGGCGCCGAGTCCGAGCATCTGGCGCTGGTCCTGCTGGTGCTGGACGCGCCCCGCCTGTCGCGCAGCCTGTACTTGGGTGTGCAGGTGGCCGAGCTCGGTCTGCCGATGGTGGTTGCCGTCAACTTGATGGACGAGGCCCGCGAGGCCGGTCGTCCGCCGAACGCCGAGGCGCTGCGCGAATTCTTTGGCACCGAGGTGGTGCTCGTGTCGGCGCGCCAGGGCGAGGGCCTGGACGCGCTGCGTTCGACGATCGACCGCGCGCTGCGGAATCCTGACGCGTTCGTCCCCAACGTGAACGTGGGCATGCCCGAGGCCACCGCATGCGACGTGGACACGCTCCGCGCGCAGATGCCGGCGTGGGCGCGCTTTCCGGAAGCCCCGGAGCGGGAGCGGGCCGTCGCGCGTTGGGCCCTGCTCTCTGCGGGCGGCGCGCACGAGGCTGGCCGGGACCTTCCGTGGGCGCTGATCGAGTCGCTCCACAAGGGCGCCGCCGCGCAGGGCCGTGACCTGGACGCCGAGCTCGTCGGCAGCCGCTACGCCTTCATCGACGCGCGCCTGCCCAGCCTGTTCACGTCCATGCAGGTGGACGACCGGATCCGGCGTCGCACCGACGCGATCGACGGGGTGCTGCTGCACCCGGTGTTTGGCACCGTCGCGTTCCTGGTGACGATGTCGCTGGTGTTCATGGCCCTGTTCTCCTGGTCGGAGCCGTTCATCGGCTTGATCGAGGGCCTGTTCGGCTGGCTCGGCGATCAGACGACCGCCGCGTTCGCCGGCGCGATCGGCAGCGGCGCGGGCTCCACGGACTCGCTGGTGATCCTGCGCGACTTCATCACGCAGGGCCTGCTCAACGGGGTGGGCAGCGTCCTGGTGTTCGTTCCGCAGATCGCCGTGCTCTTCTTCCTGCTCGCGCTGCTAGAGGACTGCGGGTACCTCGCGCGCGCGGCGGCGCTGATGGATCGCGTCCTGCGGCTCGCGGGGCTGCCCGGGCGCGCGTTCGTTCCGCTGCTGTCGGGCTACGCGTGCGCGGTGCCGGCTATCTTGTCGACGCGCAGCATCCCGCGCTTTCGCGACCGCCTGCTCACCATGCTGGTCGTCCCGCTGACGTCGTGCTCCGCCCGCCTGCCCGTCTACACGCTGGTGGTCGGCGCGCTGTTCCCGGCCACGGTCGTGGGATGGTCGCTGCCCATGCGGCCGGTCGCGCTGATGGTGATGTACTTGTTCAGCACGCTGATCACGCTGTTGGCCGCGGTGGTGCTGGGCAAGCTCGTGGTGCCGGGCGACGCGATCCCCACGGTGCTGGAGATGCCGCCGTACCGTGTCCCGGACGCGCGCAACGTTCTGCGGACGGTGGTCTCTCGGGTGGGGGACTTTCTGCGCGAGGCGGGCCGCACCATCCTCGTGGCGACCGTGGTGCTGTGGGCGCTGCTCTCCTTCCCCCGCTACACGCCCCAGCAAGTGCTCCCGGCGGAGGTCGTGGCGTCGGCGCAGGCGACCGGAGCGGACCTCGCCGCGCTCGCCGCGCCCGAGGCCCTCGAGCGGTCATACGCGGGTCGGATCGGGCAGGCGATCGAGCCCGCGATCCGGCCGCTGGGCTTTGACTGGAAGATCGGCGTCGGCCTGATCGGCGCGTTCGCCGCGCGCGAGGTGTTCGTGGCGACGCTGGGCGTGGTCTACGGCATCGAGGACGCGGACGAGGTGAACACCGGCCTTCGCGACCGCCTGCGGGCGGAGCGCCGGGCGGATGGCACGCCGCAGTGGACGCCGCGCACCGGCATGAGCGTGATGGTGTTCTTCGCGCTGGCGATGCAGTGCATGTCGACGCTCGCGGTGTTGCGTAAAGAGACCGAGGGCTGGCGTTGGCCCATCTTCGTCACGGTCTACATGAGCGGGCTGGCCTGGGTCTTGTCCATGGTGACCTACCAGGGGCTTGGGCTGCTCGGCGTCCCCTGAGCTGCGCGCCAAGTTGCGGCGCGCGTGAACGAAATGTCGGGGGCGCGCACCTCCACGTGTAAGCGGTGTCTGCGGACTCCGTTCGACCGTGGGGTGCGCCCTTGCTGATTGAGCTGCTCGCGACGCTGGCGTGGTCTGGAGACACCATGGTGTCGCTGGATGGCCACGCCTGGACCGAGCTGCGAACGGCGGCGGACGCGGCCGTGGTGGCGCGGGCGGAGGCGGCGCGGGGCCCTTCGCCGTGGGTGTCGCGTCGGGATGTGCGCGTGACCGAGCAGGGCGCCACGCTGCGCGTCGAGGCGACCTGGACCGTGCTGGCGCCCACCGCAGGCCGCTTCGAGGCGCACCTCGCGGACGGGCTGGACGTGGCGTCGGTCGACGTGGACGGGCGGCCGTGGGGCGCGTCGCTCGGCACGGTGCGGGCGCCGATCGAGGACATCAGCGTGATCGTGGCGGGCCGGGCGCAGATCCACTTGGTCGGCACGGTGGAGCGTCAGGGCGGGCTGGACGCGTCGTTCTCGCTCCTGCCGGGTGTGGGCACCATGCACCTCCCGGACGCGCTGGACCTGGCGGACGTGCCCCGCGGCGCGGCGCTCTTCGACGGGCGCTGGTACGCCTCCGGCGCGCCGTTCCACGTCGGGCCGCGTCGCGTCGGGTCGTACGCCAGCGAGGGCGTGCTGATGACCGCGCGGGCCGCGGTCGGCGTGACGGTGGGCGACGCGGAGATCGCGGTGCACGCGCGGGTGAACTGGGCGCTGCGTCGCGGCCGGGTGTCGACAGTGAGTCTGTCGGCGCCAGGGGCTGGACGCGACCTGAGCGTGACGGGAGCCCACGTCGCGTCCATCACGCGCGTGGGCGATCGGATCGACGTGACGCTCACCGAGCCTGCGGAGGCGTCGGTGACGGTGGAGCTGACCTGGACCTCGCCGATCGCGGCGGGGGAGTCGGCGTCGATCGCGCTGCCAGAGGTCACGCCGGCGGGGGCGCTGTCGGTCGAGCGTGTGCTGTCCGTCGCGCGCGACACGGACGTGGAGGTCGTCCCCCGGTTTGAGCGCGGCGAGGCGCTGCCCAACGAGTCCATCCCCGACTGGGCCGACGGCTTGATCACCGGCACGGCGACGGCGACGCGGCGCGGCGACGCGGCAGGCCGGATCGATCTGCTCCGGTTTGTGCCCGCGGATCGTCCGGCGATGGTCGTGGACGTAGCGGAGTGGTTCGTCGCGGCGGCGGGGGACGGTCGGACGATCGCGCAGGGCACGCTGTCGGTGCGCAACGAGCGCGCGTCGTCGCTGCGCATCGGGCTGCGACCCGGGATGAAGCTGCTCGCCGTGCAGGTCGAGGGGCGCCCGGTGGCGGCGGTGTCGGACCCGACCGGCTGGCGCATTCCGCTGCCCCGTTCGGTGGAGACGATGCGCGGCCTGCTCTCTTTCCCGATCGAGCTGACGGTGATCGCCACCGACGACGTCGCCTGGGCCGACGGGGAGGACGCGGTCGTCGCGTTGCCGGTGGTCGACGCGGAGGTGGCGGTGCGGCGCGTGACGCTGAACCTGCCTCGGGGCGCCCGCCCGTTGGGCGCGGACGGCGACGGCGGGCGGGTCGCCGCGTTCTCAGAGGGCGACGGCCTGGCCTACGGCTTCGCTGAGGGCGTGGATCAGGCGAGGGCGAGCGCGCTCTACCAGGACGCGCTCGGCGCCTGGATGAAGAACGACTTCGGAGAGGCGCAGGAGCGGCTCGACGAGCTCAAGCAGATCGGCGGCGACAACGAGAACGTGAACCGGCTCCAGTCCAACCTCGATCTGGTCGGCGGACAGGTGGAAGCTTCAGGCGACGAGGCGCTCGCGCGTCGCTTGAAGGATCAGGCGCGCGCGCGCTCGCTCGACGAGGAGCAGCGCCAGCAGGACGTCCTGCGCTACGCCGACGAGCAGCTGGCCGCGGGCAACGACATGGAGGCCGCCGAGGCCTACGCCGCCGCCGCGGAGACCGCCGACAAGCTCGCGCAGTTGGAGCAGAGCGAGTCCGAGTCGCAGCGTGACCGCTCGCGCGAGGCGAAGAAGAAGGAGGCGGAAGCGCAGTCGCGGAACCGTCGGGGCGGTCGGACGCGGAGCGGCTCGGTCGACTTCGTCACCGGTGGCCTGGCCGGCCAGGGTTTTGGTCTCTCCGGAAGCGGCGAGGGTGGAGGTGGTGCCGGGTACGTCGGCTGGGGCGACGGGTTCGACGAGGACGGCCGCGCCAACGATCCTTCCGGCGGCGAGCACGGCGACACGTGGGCGCAGGCCAAGCCGACGCTCATCGTGGTGGAGCCCGGGGTTCCCTCGGCGTCGGAGGACGCGTGGCGCGCGCTCCAGCCCGCGACCTCGCCGCCGATGACGGGCGCGCCGGCAGATGAAGAGCCCGTCGCTTCTGCGACGGCGTCGCTCACGCCCGAGGAGATCGAGGTCTCTCCGCCGCGTGACTACCGCGAGGTGGTCGACTCGGCCGCAGGCGTCGGGCGCTCGGAGGCGACGTCGCAGATGGTGAGCACGTCGCAGTCGACGCGTCGCGTGCCGCGCGGCGCGCCGAGCAGTACCGCTCGCGGCACGGGCTCCGCTGCGCAGGTGTCACAGGGCGGCGGGACCTACAAGTCGCACGCGGCGGTCGCGGAATTTGACTTCGAGTCCGACGACGTCCAGGGCGAGATCGTCATGCAGTCTGGTTCGGTCGCCTCGCCCGCGTCCCGGGCGACTGCGCCCTTCGCGGAGCCCAAGCCGGTCGACGCGTTTGAGCCGCTGGAGGTCACCGCGACCTCCGCCGCCGTCGTCGTGCCTGCGCTCGGCGAGACCGTTCGCTTCCAGCAGCTCTTGCTTCCGCCGGGCGCAGACATGCCCGTCACCCTTCGCGTCGATCTACCCAGGAGGTTCCGATGAGCCACATGTTTCACGCCGCCCTCGCCACGCTCGGCCTCGCCGTCGTGGCCCACGCGGAGGAGCCTGACCACGTCACCATGACGCTGCAGCAGTTCCTCGGCATGTACGAGCAGGCCAAGGCGCGACCGACCGGGCCCACGGCGCCGCGAGACGCCACGCTGTCTGACGTGTCGCTGCGCGGCGAGGTGATCCGCGGCGCGGACGGCACGCCGACCTCGGCGGTGATCCGCGGCCGCCTGCACGTCGACGTACACGCGACCGATCGGTGGGTGCGCTTGCCGGTGCTCTCCTCTGAGGTCGCGCTGATGTCGGCGACGATCGCGGGCAAGCCCGCGCCGCTGGTGCTCGATGGCGAGTGGTACACGCTGGTGACCAACCGGCCCGGTCCGGTCGATCTGGACGTGCAGTTCGCGGCGCACGTTGCGACGGAGGCGGGCGCGTCGAGCTTCTCATTCCCGCTGGCGCCCGCGGGCGCGAGCACCGCGTTCCTGGACATCCCGACCACCGAGCCCGTCGAGATCGTCGTCGCCGGCGCGCGCATGCAGCGCGAGACGGTGAAGCCCGATCGCGTGACGGTCGAGGCGAGCGTGCCGTCGAGCGCGCGCATGTCGGTGCGTTGGCAGCGCGCGGCGCGTGACACGGCGGTGGCGCAGGAGGCGCGCGTCTACAGCGAGGTCCACAGCTTGGTGTCGGTCGGTGACGGCCTGGTCCGCAGCACCGCGACCATCGACCACACCATCCTGTTCGCGGGCGTCGACTCGTTCAAGTACGACATCCCGGACGGCGCGACCGTGCTCGACGTGCGCGCGTCGGGCCTGCGCGACTGGACGGTGTCGGGCGAGGGCGTGCTGACCGTGCACCTCAACTACGCCGCCGAGGCCGCGACCACGGTGGCGATGGACCTGGAGCAGATCCTGGGCGAGGGGAGCCGCACCGTGCAGGCGCCGCTCGTGACGCCGCTCGGCGTGGAGCGCAGCAAGGGCTGGATCGGCGTGACCGCGAGCGGCAACCTGGAGGTGGCCGCCGGTGAGGTCGTCGACGCGAGCCCGGTCGACGTCCGCACGCTGCCCGGTCGCATCCTGGGCATCACCAACCAGCCGGTGCTGCTCGGGTACAAGTACCTGGGCACGACCGCCAAGATCCCGCTGGTGGTGACGGCGCACGACGAGGTCGACGTGCTCGTCACGCTGCTCGATCAGGCGAGCGCGACGACCATGTTCACCGTGGATGGCCGCCGCCTGACGCAGGTGCAGTGGCAGGTGCGCAACAATCGGCGTCAGTACCTCCGGCTGGGTTTGCCGGAGGGGGCGCAGCTTTGGAGTGCGGCGGTCGCGGGGCGCGCGGTGCAGCCGGCCAAGTCGGGTGATGGCGCGGTCCTGGTGCCGCTGATCCGCTCGTCGAGCAGCGGCGGAACGCTGACCAGCTTCGTCGTCGAGGTGGTCTACGTGGAGACCATGGACGCGCCTTCGTCGTCGGGCGCGGGCCACTTTGAGGCGCAGCTGCCGCGCACCGATGTGCCGACAACCTACGTGAGCTGGACGATCTACGCCCCGGACGGCGCCAAGGTCGACGGCAAGCACGCGGTCGGCAACGTCCGCTTCGTGCCGTACCTGAGTCAGCCCCTGGGCGCGATGCAGGCGATGGTGGTCGACAACTCCGTCGCCCAGACGGCGTACGACTCCAACGCCCAGGTCGACGCGGGCGCGCTGGGCACGGGCGCGGCGCCTGTGCGGGTGGCGCTGCCTCTGGAGGGCGTCGCGGTGCAGTTCGAGAAGCTGCTGGCGCTCGACGAGAAGCTCTGGGTCGGCTTTGACTACCGCGGCGTGAAGTAGGTTCCGGTCGGGGAGGGGTGGACGGACCGCACCGCTCGGTTACCCGGGCGGCCCTGACTGGAGCCCGACCATGGCCCGCATCCTCACCACCCCGTTCCTGCGTGGACTCGTCGTCGAGTCGCCCCACCGCTCGCTCCGTGAGCACCTGGAGCCCTACGGCATAGAGACCACCTGGGCGGACGCCGTCCCGAGCACCGACGCGCTGATCGAGGCGCTGCAAGCGAGCAGGGCCCACGTCCTGTTCAAGCGCAGCCGCATCACCGTGTCGCGCCGCGTCCTGGAGGCCTGCCCCGACCTGCACGCCGTCCAGCTCTGCTGCATCGGCGACGACAGCGTGGACAAGGAAGCGGCCGCTGAGCACGGCGTGATGGTGTTCAACGACCCGGTCTCCAACGCCCGCAGCGTGGTGGAGCTGGCGATCGGCCACCTGATCTCGCTGTCGCGCCGCCTCTACGAGACGAACGCCGCCACGCACCTCCACGGCTTCGACAAGTCCGACGCCGAGCGCTTTGAGGTCGAGGGCAAGATCCTCGGCGTGCTCGGCTTGGGCAACATCGGCCGCCAGACGGCCCGCGCGGCCGAGGCGCTCGGCATGCGCATCCGCTTCTACGACTCCCGCCCGGTGGCGATGGAGGTCGGCCAGGAGATGGGCTGGAAGCGCTGTGAGAGCATGGTCGACCTGTTCCGGTCGTCCGACTACATCACGTGCCACACGAGCGCGAAGGACGCGTGGGGCAAGGACAACGAGGGCCTGCTCAACGAGGTGCTGTCGCAGCTTGGCGCCGACCGCCCCAAGGAGTCCCCGCGGATCTTCCTGAACCTGGCGCGCGGCAACCTCCACAGCACCGACGCGCTGAACGAGGCCGTCACCTGCGGGGCCATCCGCCGCGCCGCGGTCGACGTCTACCCGGAGGAGCCCCGCCCCGGCTCCAAGTGGGAGAACCCGTACGCCGCCCAGGAGCGCATTGTGTGCACCCCGCACATCGGCGCCGCCACCCAGGAGGCCCAGCCCCGCATCGCGGCGCGGGTCGCCCGCACGCTCGGCCAGTTCTCCCGCTTCGGCACCCTGCGCGACTGCGTCTACGCCCCCCGCGCCGTCATGGCCGCCGCCCCCCCGCAGCCCGGCAACGCCGTCCTCGCGGTCGTGCACAGCACCCAGCGCGGCACCAAGAAGGCCGTCTCCGACGCCATCTACGAGGCCGGCGCCAGCACGCTCGCGTCCATGCACGAGGACTTCCCCAACGGGTTGGCCTACGACCTGTCGGTCCTCGATCGTCCGCTGTCGGCCGATGAGCTGAACGGGCTCGTGACGCACGCGACGGACACCGCCGGGGATCGCAACGCCATTCGCGCGGTGCGCCAGATCGTCATTGAGCCGGGCTGGTAATTCTTCTGTTCGGACGGGTTCCTGGTGGGTGCGTCCCACCTCGCGCCCCTGCGGGGCGGGGCTTCTCGTGGGGTCGTCCCACCTCGCGCCCCTGCGGGGCGGGGCTACTCGTGGGGTCGTCCCACTTCGCGCCCTTGCAGGGCGGGGCTGATTCGCAGACCCGGCCTGCGGCGCGTCGCTCGCCGCTTCGGCCGGTCACCCGGGAGAGCGGGCCCTTTGGCGCGCCCGTCGGGGAGTTGCGGCGACGTCCGGCTCCGGCCGGCCTGATCGCAGGGATCTGCCTCAGCGGACCTGGAAACGGTCCGCTGCGACAGAGCCCTGCGCGGCCAGCCTGCGCCTGACAGCGCAGCGAAGGGCGCGCCAACGGGCCCTCATCGCGGGTCCGTGGGGTTTGTTTTCGGGTCCACCGTCGGGTGTCGGCCGCGCGGAGGCGACCGGCCAGCGCGAGCTCTTCGCGTCGTCCGTGCCGCCCAAACCCGCAACACCCCCAAACCCCACGGACCCTCCGAAAGGGCCCGCTGGCGCGCCTCCTCTTCGACGACGTCAGGCGCAGACTGGCCGCGACGGGGTGCGCGCGTGCGGACCGTTTTAGGTCCGTGCGCGCGCAGCCCCGGCGATCAGGCCAAGTCGGAGCCGGGCGCCGCCGACGGTCCAAGGCGCGCTTGTGGGCCCGTTCCAGGGGGTGCCCGGCCCGAGCGGCGAGCGACGCGCCGCAGGCCGAGCCTGCAAGAGAGCCCCACCCGCCAGGGTGCGAGGCGGGCCGAGCCTGCAATTCAGCCCCACCCGCAGGGTGCGCGGCGGGCCGAGCCTGCAACAGAGCCCCACCTGCCACGTGAGCCACCGGCCGCCACATGGCTCCGAGCCCAGAAAGCAAAAAGGCCCGGCCGCCACAATGGCGACCGGGCCCTTACGTAGACCGAAGGTCTACTCCTCGAGGTCGAGGATGCTGTCGAGGTCGTCCGTGCCGGTCGTCGTGGCGACGGTGGCGGCGGCGGGGGCCTCGGCGGCGTCAGTCTTCTTCTTGCGCGGGGCGGCCTTGCGCGGGGCGGCCTTCTTGGCCTTGGCCGGAGCAGCCTCGGCTTCGGCGGGCGCGGCCTCGGGCTTCGCGGGGACCTCCTCCTCCAGGAAGAGCAGGTCGTCGATGGCGGGGGCAGCGGCGGGCGCCTTGGCGGCCTTGGGAGCCTTCTTGGGCGCGGGCGCGGGCTCGTCCTCGACCGTGAACAGGTCGTCGTCCGACAGCGTCGGGGCGGGCGCGGGGGCCGGCTTCCGGGCGGACTTGGCGGCCGGGGCCGACTCGATCACCAGGAAGTCATCGACGTCAGACGCGGGGGCGTCGTCATCAACCAGCAGCACTTCGTCGAGGTCCGAGCGGTCGCCGCCAGACTTCTTGCTGCGACGACGGCGCTTCTTCTTGCGGTCGCCACCGTCGGCGTCCGAACCGTCGGCCGACGCGTCGTCAGACTCCGACGGGCCGTCCGAGAGGAGCAGCGAGTCGATGTCGTCCGGATCGAGGGCGATGTTCTCCTCTTCGGTGGGAGCGTCCTCCTCGGCGGAGTCAGGCGACGCCAGCCAAGCGACGATCTCCTCGACCTCACGGGTGCGGCCGCGGTCGCCGAACAGGAACTCGGCCAGCAGGCCCATGTCGGAGATGTCCTCGCCCGCCGCGCGCAGCTTGCGGAGATAGAGGTCGGAGAGGACGCGGTTGAGCTTCTCCGGCGTCTTGTCGATCACGAACATGGCGTTGCCATTGCGGATCGGCGTGAGGTCGCGGTGGTGGAGGAGCTGGCCGGTGGTGATCAGCGACTCGAGGATCGCGATGACCTGGGCGGGCTGCAGCTCGGGGTGCGTGCGGCGGAGGCGCTTGCGGATGTCGTCCACGACCATGGAGCCGTTGACGCGGCGGCGTTTGCCGGACTTGTCACCGGTGGACTCGGCCAGGGCTTCCAGCAGCGCGAGGCGCGTGGAGGCGGAGACCGCGCCCAGGCCCAGGCCGTTGAGGCGCGAGACGATGCGCTCGGAGCCGACGGGGAAGTAGGGGTCGTCGTAGCCGCCGTCCTTGCGGGCCACGGGGCCGCGCGGGGCGGAGGACGGCGCCGCAGCGGCCGCGTTGTCGTCGCCTTCCGGCACCTGGTCGACGCGGTAGCCGCCCGACTTCTGGTCGCGGGTGAGGGCGACGAAGCCGGCGTCACGCGCGGACTCAAGGAAGCGGCCGAAGGAGTTGAAGCCCAGGTCGCCCTCGGAGAAGTCCGGCTGGCGGCGCAGCACGACGCTCTTGATCTCGGACGCGTGCGGGGGGTTCGGATCCTCGCGGAGCATGCCGCCGAGGACCTCCGCCAACAGCTCGAAGGCCTTGGCGCGGTCCTTGGGAATGGCCTCCGTGGTGGTCGAGGTGCCGCGACGGGGCTTCTTGGCCTGCTGCACGATCGCATCGTAGAAGATGAACTCGTCGCAGGCGTTGATGAGCAGGCGCGACGTGCTGCCGCGCGTGCCGACGCCGATGACCGACTTGTTCAGCTCCTTGAGCTTGAGCACGAGCGGCGTGAAGTCGGAGTCACCCGACACGATCACGAAGGTGTCGACGTAGGGGCGCGTGTACGCGAGCTCCAGGCAGTCGACGACACAGGCGATGTCGGCGCGGTTCTTGTCCTGCATGCCGTGCGACGTCAGCTCGTACATGGTGACGTTGGCGGCGAGCAGGCTCTGCTTGAAGCGGGCGAACCGGCCCCAGTCGCCGTAGGAGCGGGCGATCAGGATGCGGCCCTTGTCCTTGAGGCGGGCGAGGACGGCGTCGATGTCGAACTTTCCGAGCCCCTCCTTCTCCGTGCCGGCGGCGATGTTCTCAAAATCAATCAATACGGCGAGCGTCTTGTCCTTAACTTCCACGATGTCCTCGGTGGCACAGCTTCCTGGGCCTGGGTCACCCCACACGCGTTTGGCGGTGCGCCGTACTGGCCGTGGGGGCTGCGGTCACGCTGCGCGACTCCGGGCGCGTGACTGCGGTTCTTGGGTATGGTTTCTTCTTCAAAAGCCACGTCGTTGGACGAGTGGCCCGGTCCGTCCTATGGCGGCGCCAGTGTCCAGACAAGAAACGAGCGTCCTTCGCGGCGCGGGGAGGAGCGGTGACGGGGTTTGCGCGGTTCGAGGGCACCGAGGCCTATGTGGCGGATCCGGACCTGATGGCGGTGGTCGACGCGGCGATCGCGCTCGGTCGCCCGCTCCTGGTCAAGGGTGAGCCCGGAACCGGCAAGACGCAGCTCGCCCACGCCGTGGCCAGCGCGCTCGGCCGCCCGCTCATGTCGTGGCACATCAAGTCCACCACCAAAGCCATGGATGGACTGTACCACTATGACGTCGTGCAGCGTCTCAATGACAGCCGCTTCGGCGATCGGGACGTGTCGGACATCCGCAACTACATCCGCCTGGGCGTGCTTGGCCGCGCGTTCTCCACCGAGGATCAGGTCGTCGTGTTGATCGACGAGATCGACAAGGCGGACCTCGAGTTCCCCAACGATCTCCTCCGCGAGCTCGACGAGATGGCGTTCCATATCCCCGAGATCGACGAGACGGTCCGCGCCAAGAACCGCCCGGTGACCATCATCACCAGCAACGCCGAGAAGGACCTTCCGGACGCCTTCTTGCGACGCTGCCTGTTCCATTACATCGAGTTCCCCACGCCCGAGCGCATGGAGAAGATCGTCCACACCCACCTGCCGGATCTGGACGATCGCCTGCTCAAGGTGGCGCTGGAGCGCTTCTTCGCGATCCGCAAGACGCGCGGCCTGCGCAAGCCGCCGTCCACGTCCGAGCTCCTCGACTGGCTGGCCGTGCTGGTGCATGCGGGCATCGACGCCTCACGAATCGACGCCGCGCACCCGTTCCTGGGCGTGCTGCTCAAGCAGGAGCGCGATCTGCAGGCGGTGAAGAAGTTCGAGTCGACCGGCTACCGGAGCTAGCCCGTGTTCATCCGCTTCCTCTACCAGCTGCGCGGCGAAGGCCTCCCGGTGGGGATGGGCGAGTGGATCGCCTTCCTCGACGGCTTGGCGCGCGGGCTCGCGGTCGACGTGGACGGGCTGTACCGCTTCGGTCGCGCCGTGCTGTGTCGCAACGAGACCGACTACGACGCGTACGACGTGGCGTTCGCCCAGACGTTTAAGGACGCCGCGCTGGATCCCGCGACCCGCGCCAAGCTCGAGGAGTGGCTGAAGGAAGCCATCGAGCGGACGGAAGGTGAGCTGGTCAAGCACGGCTTCAAGGACGAAGACGAGCTCTGGCAGGAGTTCCTCAAGCGCCTGGCGGAACAGAAGGAGCGCCACGATGGCGGAAACAAGTGGATCGGCACCGGCGGCACCAGCCCGTTCGGCCACTCGGGCCGCGCGTCCGAGGGCGTCCGCGTCGGAGGCAGCGGCGGAAACCGCGGCGCCATCCAGGTGGCCACCGATCGCAAGTGGGAGAACTACCGGACCGACCACGTGCTCGACAGCCGCGACATGACGGTGGCGCTCAAGGCGCTTCGTCGCTTGCATCGAGAGGGATCCTACGAGCTGGATCTGGACGCCACGATCGATCGCACCTGCGAGAACGCTGGCGACATCGAGCTCGTCGAGCGTCGCGAGCGCGAGAACATGGTGCGCGTGGTGCTGCTGATGGACTCCGGTGGATCCATGTCGCCGCACGCGCAGCGGGTGGAGCAGCTGTTCCGCGCGGCGGAGGAGGTCGGCACCTTCAAGTCCTTCGACACCTGGTACTTCCACAACTGCCCCTACGGCTGGCTGTGGAAGGACTTCGAGACGGGCGAGCGCAAGCTCACCGGCGAGGTGATCGCGGACCTCACGCCTCGCCACCGCTTGATCTTCGTGGGCGATGCGTCGATGGCGCCCTACGAACTTTTCTCGATGACCGGCTGGGCCGGTGGCGAGTCGGATCGCTCTCCGGGCGTCGACTGGCTGCGTCGGTTCAAGCAGCGCTGCCCGTCGAGCGTCTGGCTCAACCCGGATCCGCGCAAGTGGTGGGATCATCCGACGGTGAGCGCCGTCGGACAGATCTTCCCGATGTTCGAGCTCAACGTCGACGGTCTGCGCGACAGCGTCGTCAAGCTGCGCGCCGCGGTGTGACCGTTCGCGTACGGCGCGGCACGAGATCGTGCGACGCGTGACGCGTTCGTGCCCGCGGGCGTTGCAGCGGCGTAGGGTGGTCGGATACGGGCGCCGCCTGTTGGGGCGTCGTCAAGCGGCAAGACACGAGACTTTGACTCTCGCACTCGCTGGTTCGAATCCAGCCGCCCCAGCACCCTGCCTCCTCACCATCGAACGCCAGTTTTCGTCGGCTTGAATGGCGCAGAGCGATCGCGCACACGTTTCAACCTAGGCAGTTCGGGTTCGAATCCAGTCCACCCCGTCCGGGCGCACGGCCTCGACCGTGCGCCCGCACCACGCGACGCGTGGGTCGGGCATGATTCTTGGCGCGCGCTTCGTCATCGGATCGGCCGCCGCGCGAACCGGGGAGGGCCCAGCCGTTCCATCGCCGTTGTCGACGCCGGCGAACCCGAGCGGGTGAGGAGCTCATGTGCTACCGTCACATTTGAACTCGCGCGTGAAGCGATCGTGATCGCGGTTGAGCGCGTGAACCAAAGGTGGTTCCATGCTGCTGTCCGCTCTCGTCCCGGCTTCCGAGTGGTGGCGTTCGGGCAACGTCACCACCGCGCCGCTCCTCTCGCGCAAGTCCTTCTTTGACTTGATACCAAAGCCTCAGGTGTACCGCGCTCTCGTCGGTCCGTTCCGGACGCCTCTGGACCCGTGGTGGGTCACGTTCTTCGACAGCCACGGCTTCTGCGTCGCGGACCTCTTGGACCCGGATCGCTTTTCCCGATCACAGATTTCCGGGTTCCTCGCTTCGTGGAACTCATCCACGTTCGGCATGCACCAATACGATCACCTCGACGCCGCTTGGACGCTCTACGACTCCTGGTCGAACTGCCGCTCCCCGGAAATCCGCCCGTCCAATCGTGGCCTGTACACGCTCGTGCGGACGACTTGGGAGCGCCATGCGGGGATCTACGTCGATCCGATTCCCTCGGAACTGATCGCTGACCTCGGCGGCGGTTCTTTGCAGGACATCGACGTGACCCGAGCGGTCGATCTGGCGATTCAGGTGCTCGTCAACAACTTTGGCCTTCTCGAGTGGGTGTGTTGTCTCGCCAGCCGAGATCTGGCGGACTTCCAGCGGCGCATCTGGCTCGGAGACAGCGACGGGATCCTGACCAAGATCCACTGGAGGCATACCGGAGGGAGCAACGCGAACGGATGGATCAACGACAATCCGTTCAACCCGCCCGGGACGATGTTCTGGGCGAACCAAGCGTGCGAGATCAACGTCTGGTACAGCAAGCAAAGCGAGAAGCCGACATGGCTCTCGACGAACTTTCGAAACAACCCAGTCCTTCGAGATCCCACGGACCCTCTTTTCCCCGGCGCGATCGTCGACCTCGCGGCCATCCTGTTCCACGAGTCGGTCCACTGCTCCACTCGGGTGGTGCAGTACCGCGATGTAAACAACCACCTCGGCGTGTTCAAGCCCTACGTCAAGCCAGGGTGCAGCAAGAATAGCAAGGGCGTCTACATCGGCGGCAGCGACAGCAACAACTGCTGCGCGCTCAGCTACATGATGATGAACGTGTTCCGCTGGGCGATGACCATTCGCTTTCCGGAGTTGGTCAAGGTCGGTAGCGCGAGTCCGTTCTACTGGTCGCCGTGCGCGATGTTCGCAGACGACGATCGGGGCTTGGGAAGGGGGCCGGGAGATTGTGATCGGATCACTACCATCCCGACCGTGATCCCGTCGTGAATCGGAAGGGAATCTGCTCGCCCACTTGTGGCGCCGGATTGGTGTCGCTCGGGCTCTCCATGTTCTGCGTGGGCTGCTGCGGTCATGAGGCAACGGACGCGCGCGAGACGGATGGCGAGACGATGGAACCTCCCGCGGCCTGTGAACATCGTCCGACGTCAGGACCGTGGGGTGCCTCCGCTGCTCCGTGGGATGGCGCGGAGCAGCCGGTCAGCCCTCTATTCGGTGTCACGATTTCAACGTCGCCGCCAGTTCACGATGCCGGCCTTTCTAGCCTGGTCGGAGCGGGCCCCCTGTCGGGCGACCTGCTCGGAGAATGGCCGGTCAACGGAGCGGTCGTCATCAACGTGGATCCGGAAAATCCACGCGTCGCGTGGCTACAAGATGCCGCCTCAGCGGTTTCCGTTTCTGTCGGCACCGACCTGCGTCCGCCTCCTAGCCCAGGTGCAGTCGTCACGTTCGTGGCGACCCGCCTGCGGAACGATTCAGGGGACGTCCAGGTCGCTACTCTGCGGGACTGGACGAGCGCCGATGTGACCGTCGCAGTACCGGTCGTGGATGCCCAGTCCAGAGATCTGTCCGCGGGAGACGTGGGCCGGAACGTTCGGGTGTACGGCGCGCCGGTTCCGCTGATGAGTTGCGAGGATGGCGTCGCCATGTCGGTGCGCGCATGCACGTTGGTTCGCCACGGTGACATCGATACGGCTGTGTTGGAGACCGGCGCGGTGCTTGAGTCGACATCCTCCTGCTACGACATCATAGCTCCGGTAGTGCACCATGTGGACGGCGAGGAAGACTTCTACGCTATGAACCTCGTCAGCCGGTCTTGGATGCGTGTCTACGTCGAGCCGTAGCGGGGCGCTCCCGGGGCATCGCCGTGGCTGCGGACCGGCGAACTCTCGTTCGACTGGTCCCGAACCGCGTCGGTACCAGGGCGGAACACGCTCGTCGTTACGGACGTAGGTGGGTCGACCGCCAGCAGTCATCGTGTGCGCTGTCCTCCGCGAGGAAACGGACGCTTGATCCAGTCGATCTCCGCCTCCGACAGGTTGGTCAACCAGTTCGAAAATCGTCCAGTCAGCCCAGCACCTTCACCTCTGCGCCCGAGCCGCCCGTAAGCCGTCCGCGCGGCGATCAGGCCACGAGCTTCGGCCCAGTGAGCACCCGGTCGTGCAGGCCGTTCAGCACGACCATGAACACCTTGCCCATCATCATGCGCATCATCGTCTGACCGAGCAGCCAGCCGAACACGCCGTACTTCACTTGGTACTGCATGCTCATCCGCAGGCGCGCGCGGTCCGCGCCGAGCGGCGTGACGCCGAGCGTGGCGACCGCCTTCTTCAGGGGCACCGTGAAGCCGGAGAGCTCGAAGGTGTAGGACTCTCCGTCCTGCCAGCCGACGACCTCCTCCACGGCCGACGAGCCGTCCTTGAACGTGCACTTGCGGCGCGCGCCGACGCCCGACTGAGCCTCGGAGAGGGCCTCGACCTTCTCGATGCGCGGGTGGAACTCGTCGATGTGCATGAAGCGTCCGAGCACGGACCAAACCTTGGCGCTGGCGGCGTTCACCTCAAGCGTCTTCTCAACCTGGATCATGGTTCTTCCTACGGGTGTGTGTGAGGGCAGCGAGAACGATTCGGCTAGGACCCGGCCTGGATCAGCGGCATGGGGTCGAAGTCTGCCGCGATCGCGATGTGCAGCGTGGGGAACGCGAGCGAGCGGAAGGGGATGAGCGCGACGTAGGCCGGGTCCGTCAGGCAGGAGCGGATCGCGTCGGCGGACGGAAACTCCATGACGATCACGTGGGTCGTGTCGGCCGATCCGACGAGGGTGGAGGCGACCGAGTACTGCCCGGCGGGCTTGCCGCCATACGCGGCGAACAGGGGGCGGGCGGTCCCGACGTACTGCTGGAAGGCGCCGGCCTGGGCGGGGTCGATCTTGCAGGTGACCAACATGTAGGCGCGCTCGGTGGACATGGTGAAGCTCCATCCGGTGAGGTGACGGCATTTCAAACCGTTCGGTTGGATACCGGCCGTGGAGGTTGGCGTCAACGGGGGGCCTACATTTTCCAACCGATTGATTGGAAATATGTCTTTGACGTGGCGGCGGGTCTGGTTCCCGGGCAAACCAACGCCCTGGGCGGACGAACACGATGGGTAGACCCAAGTCCTACGACCGAGAGGAGATCCTGGAGAGGGCGATGCTCCTCTTCTGGCGCAAGGGCTACGAGGCCACGTCCACCGCGGATCTGGAAGCGGGCATGGGGGTGAACCGCTACAGCCTCTACGCCGAGTTCGGCAGCAAACATGGGCTCTATCAGGCCGCGCTCGACCGCTATCTGGCGTGCGTAGTGCCCGGGTTCCTGGGCGAGTTGTACGCACCCGATGCAGGCCCAGAAGCGATCGCCGCCGTGCTGGGGCGCTTCGCCGACGCGGCCGGCAAGCCGGGGACGGAGCGCGGCTGCATGATCTGCAACGCGGCCACGGAGTCGTCGCCGGACGATCCCGAGACGCGGTCGAAGGTGGAGCGCTACGTCGTGTTCCTCCGCGGCGGCTTCGAGCGGGCGCTCGTCAACGCCGTTGCGAGCGGCGCGCTACGCTCCGACGTGGACGTCGACGCGTGGTCTGCACGGCTCGCCACCACGCTCCTTGGCGTCTTCGTCCTGATCCGCTCGCAGCTCGACGGCTCCGTCGCCCGCCAAGCTGTGCACTCTACGTTGGCCGAACTGCTCCGGGATGCGCCATCGCGTGCCTGACGCGGTCCGGTGGTGTCGAGCGCCCGCGGTCGGCGTAGAGGGGCCACGAGATCCGACCTTGATGGATCTTAGTGTGGAGCCCTGATGTCGAGTTCGATCCGCGCGCTGGGCAGCGTGGCCGTTGTCCTGGTGGCGCTCGTGGCTTGTACTTCTCAGCCTCCCGAGGCGGCCACGGCGGAGGCGCCGGCCGCGCCGTCTACGCCAACTGGCTTCCCGGGCGGCGCGGTCTCCACGCACGTACCGGTCGAGCTGGCCTTCCTGCTGTCCGGCGTCGACCTGGTGACGCTGTGGGCGAACGGCGGCCCGGACACCCACATGGGCGCGCAGTTCGGCGACCGGGACCTGGGCTTCAACCTCGTCCCCGGCGACGACTTCGCTGAGCAGCTCAAGCGCTACCAGAGCGGGCAGACCCCGTACCTGCGGGCCTCCTGGGGCGCGGTTGGGTCCGTCTACGAGCAGCTGTGCCCGTCGCAGGACGTCCCGACCTGCCCGCAGCTCGTCCTCGGTATGGGGGCGTCCAAGGACGACGAACTGCTGGTTCGCGGCGACATCAAGACGGCTGCGGACCTCAAGGGCAAGCTGATCTCGCTGCAGCGCGGCGGCCCGCACCTGGAGGCGATGTTCTCGCTGCTCCAGGACTCGGGCGTGGCTTGGTCGGACGTGCGCATTCTCTGGAAGGAGCGACTGATCGGGCCGGGCAGCGCCGCCGAAGCGTTCAGCGTCGACACCAACCTGACCGGCGCGTGGGCGCTCTCGCGGGACGTGCCGACCCTGCTCAAGCCGACTGTCTCGGAGGGGGAGGCGCTCGCGCCGGCCCACGTGCTGACCACGTCGGCGGAGCACCCGGACCTCATCCTGGACTGCCTCTTTGTGCGCCAGGACTACCTGGCGGCCCACCCGGAGGAGGTCGAGCACCTGCGCGCGGGCTGGCTGCATGCCGCCGAGCAGGTCAGGGCGCTCCGCCCCGGCTCGCCCGAGTCCGACGCGTTCCTGACGGCGGTCGCCGGCGTCTACGGCCCCGGTGTGGTCACCGACCCGCCCGCTGCCGCGGCGCTGCTGGAGGGATCGACGCTCTACGGCCTCGCGGACAATGTCCGGCTGAGCGGCGACTCGCCCGATCAGACCGATCACGTCGACCTCTCCGAGCGCAGCCGTGCCTTCGCCGAAGCGTCCGGGCGGCCCGTGTGGACCTGGACGATGGGCGTCGCGCCGACGCACTGGGGCGGCGCGGACTTCGCGGACCTCCCTCAGCAGGCCGCAGCAAGCGCGCAGCGCGTGGTCGTGCCGCTCGGCGCGGACGCTGCGGCCTTTGACCCGGCGCCATACGCGGCCGACCTCGACGGCGTCCTCGCGGCGCTCGCGACGGAGGGGACGGTCCTGCGCGTGCGCGGTCACGTCGATCCGCAGCGCGCCTTCGCGGCGGCGCTCAGGGCGGGGCTGGACAGCGGGAAGGTGGTGCGAGGCGGTACAGGCGCGGCGCCGACCTACACGATCGACGGCAAGGTGCTCGACGTGACCGACGGCAAGGAGCTGGTGGCAGCGCTGCCGGTGCCTGCGGACCTCGCCCGCGAGGCCCGCTTGGTGGCCACGACGCGCGCCCAAGCAGTCCGCGACGGCGTGCTCGCGTACGCGATCGCGCACGGCGTCGCGCTGGACGCGGCGCGGGTGCAGGTGGAGGGCGTGGGCTTGGACGAGCCGCTCGTCGGGCTCACCGCCGCGGCAGAGCAGTCCGCCAGGAACCGTCGCGTCGAGCTGATCGTGGTGCCTGCGGCCCAGGCCGACGCGGCGACGGGCGGCTGGTAGCCGTCCCCCCGGCAGGCGCTCGGATGGCGGAATCCGGGCGCGCGGGCGGCGGGGCAGGGCAGGGGGCATCGACCGAGTACGCTCATCGCGCTGCAGACCCTCGACGCCGAGTCGTCACACGGCTAATCGGCGGCCCGATCCGAGGGTGCCCCATGTACGGCGACATGACGCTGTTGACTGGCAACTCCAACCGCGCCCTGGCCGCGCGCATCTCGGAGGCCCTGGGTGTGCCCCTGGGTGACGCCCGGGTGAGCCGCTTCTCGGACGGCGAGATCCGCGTGGAGATCCACGAGAACGTTCGTGGTCGCGACGTGTTCATCGTGCAGTCCACCTGCGCGCCGTCGAATGACCACCTCATGGAGCTGCTGATCATGGCGGACGCGTGCAAGCGCGCCAGCGCCGGTCGCATCACCGCGGTCATCCCGTACTTTGGCTACGCCCGCCAGGACCGCAAGGTCCAGGCCCGCGCGCCCATCACCGCCAAGCTCATCGCGGACCTCATCCACGCGGCGGGCATCGAGCGCGTCCTGACCATGGACCTGCACGCAGGCCAGATCCAGGGCTTCTTCAACCTGCCCGTGGACAACCTCTACGCGCAGCCGTTGCTGTACCGTCACCTTGAGGACGAGCTCGCCGGCAAGCCGTCCGTCATGGTGTCGCCCGACGCCGGCGGCGTGGAGCGCGCGCGCAGCTATGCCAAGCGCCTCGACACCACGCTCGCCATCATCGACAAGCGCCGCAGCAAGCCCAACGAGGCTGAGGTCAGCCACATCATCGGCGACGTTCGCGATCGCACCGCCGTGCTGATCGACGACATGATCGACACCGCGGGCACCCTGGCCAAGGGCGGCCAGGCGGTCGCGGGGGCAGGGGCGGCCAGCGTCATGGCCGTCGCCACGCACGCGGTGCTCTCCGGCCCCGCCGTCGAGCGCATTGCGGGCTCGGTGTTCGACAACGTGATCGTCACCGACACCATCCCGCTGTCCGCCGAGGCCCAGGCCTGCGGCAAGATCCAGCAGGTCTCGGTCGCGCCGCTGTTCGCCAACGCAATCCGGGCGATCCACGCGAACGACTCCATCTCGCGGCTGTTCCTCGAAGAGTCCTGATCCGGGGCTCCGCCCGTGATCCGGCTTGACGGGGACGCCGTGCACCGATAAGCGCGCCGGGCCGTCTGGGTTCCTTTTGGAATCCCAGCAGCAATCCTCTTCATCCGGCTCCATCCCGGTCGTGCGCGTCACGGCCCTTGTCCATGGGATCAAGCCGCGGCAGCTTGTCTGTCCGCGTGCTCCTGTGGCAAAGGTCTAGCGGCATCCAGACCGGGCCAGCCCCAGGAACAGCGATGGACACGAACCTCTCCGTCGAACTTCGTACCGGCCTCGGCAAGGGCGCAGCTCGCAAGATCCGCGCCTCCGGCCAGGTGCCCGCCGTGCTCTACGCGGACGGCGCCGCCGCGGTGCAGCTCTCGGTCGACCCGACCCGTCTGCTCGAGATCTTCCGCAAGTCGCAGAACCGCAACACCGTCCTTCAGCTCGCTGTGGGCGGTGAGACGGTGTCGGCCCTCGTGAAGGACGCGCAGCGCCACCCTGTGTCGCGCGCTCTCCTCCACGTCGACTTCTACAAGCTCTCAGCTGACAAGACCGTCATCGTCGACGTTCCGGTCAAGACCTCGGGCAAGTCCGCTGGCGCCGCGCTCGGCGGTCGCATCGAGATCCTGCGCCGCACCGTCAAGGCGCGCTGCGCGGTCGACGCGATCCCCGAGGCGTTTGTCCTCGACGTCACCCCGCTCGAGATCAGCGGCGTGATCATGGCCTCGGAGCTGCCCTCCTCGGACAAGGTCAAGCCTGTCGTGGACCGCGACTTCAAGGTTGTGGCCTGCTTGCCCAAGCTCAAGGGCTAAGCTGACCGATGTTCCTCGTCGTCGGCCTCGGCAACCCCGGCCCCCGCTACGCGGACACCCGACACAACGTCGGGTTCCTCGTCGTGGACGTGCTCGCGCGGCGTGCCATGGCTTCGATGGACAAGGAGCAGTCCGGCGCCAAGGCCGTCAAGGCCGTGGTGGCGGGTCAGCCTGCGGTGCTCGCCAAGCCGATGCAGTTTATGAACGTGTCCGGCGGCCCCACGGCTGCCCTCGCCACGTTCTACAAGCTGGATCGCGACCAGGTGATCGCCGTGCATGACGACATGGACCTCCCGTTCGGCGACGTTCGGGTCAAGGTCGGCGGCGGACACGGTGGCCACAACGGCCTTCGTGACCTGCACGCCAAGCTCGGCGGTGACGGCTACGTGCGTGTGCGCGTCGGCGTCTCCCGCCCCCCGGAAGGCTGGGATCCAGCCGACTACGTCCTGGGCCGCTGGTCGGACCAGGAGACCCCCCGCCTTGAAGACGTCGTCGGCTTGGCCGCAGACGCCGTCGAGGCGGTCATTCGTGACGGTGCTACCACCGCCATGAACCGCTACAACACGCGCCCTGAAAAGGGTGCTTTACCCTTGCCGCCTCGCCGTCCTGGCGGCGGCCTTGGCACCGAGGGGAATTCTCCCCGACGTGCCGCGGCACTCTGAACCTCCGCGGGGGCGGCGAGCCGTCCCCCACCACGCCCAAGTGGAGGAATCCAATGGTCCATGAGTACGAGATCGTCTACATCATCCGCCCGGATCTGGACGACGCTGACACCAACGCCCTCATCGAGCGCATCGAAGGCTCCGTCACGGAGACCGGCGGCACGCTGATCGACAAGGAAGACTGGGGCAAGCGCAAGCTCGCGTACCCCATCCTGAAGCACCAGAAGGGCCACTATGTCCTCCTGCGTGTCGCCAGCGCCGCCGACCAGATCCTCGAGATCGAGCGTCGCCTTCGCCTGGACGACCGCGTCATCCGCTTCATCACGGTGTTCGTCGCCGAGACCGTCGACATCGAGCTCCGCAAGCAGCAGGCCGTCGAGCGTCGCGCCCGCGCCGCCGAGGAAGCCAAGCGCCGCGCGGCCGAGACCGAGCTGGACGACTCCCGCTACGATGATGACGAAGACGACGGCGGCTACGACGCCTCGTTGGACTAATCCCCTTCCATCCGGAACGGTCCAGCGTTGCCTGAACGGCCTCGCTGGATCCCTTGGAGACTCTCATGCTCGTGATCCTCAAGAAGGAAGTCCACAACCTGGGTGACACCGGCGACGTGGTCCGTGTGAAGGCTGGCTACGGCCGGAACTTCCTCATCCCCCAGGGCTTCGCGGCCCCGGCCAATGAGTCGAACGTCAACGTCCTCGAGCACCAGAAGCGGGTGGCTGACGCCCTCCGCCGCAAGGAAATCGCGGTTTCGGAAGAGCTGTCGAAGAAGATCGCCGAGACGGCGATCACCATTCGTCGCGAGGCCGGCGAGGACGACAAGCTGTTCGGTTCGGTCACCAACCGGGACATCGCGGATGCGCTCGCCGAGCGCGGTATCGTGGTGGACAAGCGTGCCGTCCAGCTCGCGGATCCCATCCGCAGCATCGGCCTGTTCCCTGTGGGCATCCGCCTGCACCGCTCGGTCACCGCTGAGCTGCGCGTCTTCGTGATGCGCGCCTGATTCGGGATTAGGGGCGGGGGATGGAAAGTCGACCCTCGCCACAGGCGCTGGAAGCCGAGCAGGCTCTGCTCGGCGGCCTGATCGTCGATCCGCAGCGCATGGACGAGGTCTCGCACCTCGTCAGCGCCGACGACTTCTACCGCCCTGACCACGCGCGCCTCTTCATGATGCTGCGCGACATGCGGGCAGACGGTGACTTCATCGATCTGGTCACGGTGTCGGACCGCCTGATGCGCGGGAACGCACCGGACCAGTACGGTGGCTTCACCTATGTGCTGGGCCTGCCCGACAAGGTGCCGTCCACGGCCAACCTGGCGCACTACGCGCGCATCGTCCGCGACAAGGCGGTGCTGCGGCGGGTGATCCGCACGTCCGACGAGCTCACGGGCGCCGCGCACGAGGGAACGGACAACCCGGGCGTCCTGCTCGACCGCGCCAGCCAGCTCTTCGCCAGCCTGGCTGAGCACCATGACCGCCGCGACTGGTCTCCGGTCAGCTCGGTCGTGGACGAGGAGCTGATCGCCATCCAGGAGCGCCAGAACCAGTCGACGACCGTGCACGGCGTCTCGACCGGCTTCCGGGTCCTGGACGACAAGCTAGGTGGCTTGCGGCCGTCGCAGCTGCTGATCCTCGCGGCCCGCCCGGCCATGGGCAAGACGGCGCTCGCGCTCAACATCGCCCAGCGAGCGGCCGACCACTCCAACGTGACGGTGGGCATCTTCTCGCTGGAGATGAGCCGCACGGAGCTTGTGTCCCGCATGCTGTGCGGCCTGGCGATGGTCGAGGGCGACCGCGTCCGCAAGGGCCGCCTGGACGACGACGACTGGGTCCGCATGGACGCCGCCGGCGAGATGCTGCGCAGCACCAGCCTGTTCATCGACGACACCCCCGGCGCCACCATCGACGACATCCGGACCAAGGCGCGCCGCCTCCAGGCCCGCAAGGGCGACCTGGGCCTCCTGGTCATCGACTACCTGCAGCTCATGCAGGGCGTGGATCCACGGGCCAGCCGCCAGCAGCAGATCAGCGACATCTCGCGCGGCCTGAAGATCCTGGCCAAGGATCTGGGGGTCCCGGTGATCGCGCTCTCCCAGCTCAACCGCGACGTCGAGAAGCGCGAAGACAAGCGCCCTATGATCTCCGATCTCCGGGAATCGGGTGCCATCGAACAGGATGCCGACGTCATCATGTTCATCTATCGCGACGAGATCTACCACCCCGACACGGCGGACAAGGGCGTGGCCGAGGTGATCATCGCAAAACAGCGCAGCGGCCCCACTGGCAGGGTCCGGCTGGCTTTTCAGCCTCAATACACGCGTTTCGACGATCTGGCCGAAGGCGACATCGCGCTTTGACGCCACGTTCTTGTCGACGACTCGCAAGCACCTTTTCCGCGCCCACGGCATCGGCTATGCTCCGGGCGCTCGACGGGGCTTCCCTTCGTGGGGAATTCCCGTCTCCAGTTTTCCTGACTCCGAACGACTCTGTTTGACCCACAGCTGATGAGGGGCGTCCCGATGGACAAGCGCGAATTGTTGGCCGAGTTCAACAAGCAGCTCGATGAACTCGACAAGTTTCAGACCTTCATTGAGAAGGCCTCGGCGTCTACCAAGTTCAGCGCCACGGTCGTCGCCAAGGTTGTCGCCGACAACACGGCCAAGATCAAGGGCGTGGTCGACGTGCTCGAGCCGCTCGTCGGGCAGCTCAAGGACGGCATCACGTCGCTGAAGAGCGACCGGTCCGTGGTCGAGGAGACCGCCGGTGTGGCCCGCCTCGGCCTCGAAGAGCTGGAGCTCCGCAAGGAGATCGGCGAGATCGACGACGCCGAGTTCGGCAAGGAGTCCGTCGGCTTCAAGTCTGAGCTCGAGAATGCGGCCAGCATGATGACCGAGATCGACAGCGACCTGTCGGCTCTCCAGGCCACGCTGGACCGCTGGCTGGCGGCCCGTCCGGGTCAGGCGCCCGCCCCGGCTCCTGCCGCTGCGCCCGCCGCCGCGGCCGCTTCGGTCGTCGCGGCCCCGCCCGTCCAGGAGACGGAGCTTGAGTACGACGACGAGCCCGTGGCCGACGACGACGACGACGCGTTCGCGGACGTGGGTCGCGGCAGCGGCGTGCACGCGGAGCGCGTGTCCGTCCGTGACGACGTGAGCATGGTGTTCGAGACCGCCGAAGAGAGCGGCTCCATCGAGGCGGCCGAGGAAGAGTCTGGTCTCGCGTTCGGCGAAGACGAGCTCGGCGACCTCGGCGAGGACCTCCAGTCCGACGCCGGCCCTTCGCCCGTGACCGGCGACGCGGTCGTCGTCCAGAACGAGGGCACCCGCGACGAGATCATCTACCGCTTCTCGGGCGACGTCATCTCGCTCGGCCGCGGCCGTGACAACACCGTGCAGGTGAAGAACGACTCCAAGGTGTCGCGCTACCACTGCAAGGTCTTCCGCCGCGACGGCGCGTACTACATCGAGGACAACAAGTCCGCGAACGGCACCCTGGTGGACGGCGAGCTCATCACCGAGAAGCGCCTCCTCGGCGGCGAAGAGCTGGTGGTCGGCGAGACCTTCTTCAAGTTTCGCCTCCGCGGCTGAGCCTCAACGGGCTCACGCCTACGGCGCCGGCGTCCCTTCGGGGGCCCCGGCGCCGTGTCGCTTTCTGGGGTGCGTGAGGAGCGTGAGTCGGGCGGAAGTCACAGGGCGCTGGTCCAACGTGGCCGTGGGCGCGGCGTCCGCTCCGGGTTCCTAGGGGGGGACGAGGACCCTCGGAGATGACCGCCTTCATGCTGCTCGCGCTGCTGCCATGGCGCGCCCCGGTGTGGGCGGCCGAGCCCTGTGTGGGGGATCCGTCCGCGCTGCTCGACGCGGTCCGCGCCGACGACCGGGACGCCGCCGACGCACTCCTTCGTGAGCTCGGGCGATCCGAGTGCGACGTGGATGCGGCCCTTGCGGCGCCGGCGCGCGTCCCATCGGTCGAGCTGTTGCGGGGCGTGCTTCCAAGAGGCGAGCGCTCGCTGCGATGGGTCCCCGCGCTCGCTCTCACCGCGGACCTTTCGCCCGACGGGTCGGCGACGAGCCGCTTGGACGCCGGCCGGGCGGTGCAGAGTGGCGTGAGGTGGTCGGTCGGACTCGGGCTCACGTTCGCTCACAGACCGGCGCTGCCGCCCGAAGACACGGAGCTCTCCCGGGGCGAGGCCCGCGCTTGGACGGGCGGCGTGGAGCGGCAGACCTCGGCGCGCGGCGCGATGTCCGCGAGCTGGCGTGTGGACGCTTTCGCCCGCTGGGTAGGGGCCCAGCTCACGGAGGCCCTGGGTGACGCGGCGCTCCATGAAAGGGCGGGCGAAGGGGTCGACTTGCATGGTCGTGTGCTTCGTGCCCTGGACCGGCAGGAGGATCTGGCGAGGCTCACGGTCTGGGGCGGCGCGGAGGCCGCTCGATGACCCCGCGTTCGTGGTGGCGCCGGCGTGGCTGCGCTGGGATCGTCGCGTGCGCGATCGTCCTTCAGCCTGCGCTTGCGTCGGCGACCGAGTCACGACGCGGTGGTCTGCGGGTGCCCCTAGCCCGTTCGGTCGACCCGCCGACGGCGAGCGGGCCAGCAGCGCCCGACGCGTCGGACACGACGGACGCGCCGGGGACACAAGCGGGCGGCTCGGGCCTCGCAGCACCGGTGGCGCCGGATGGCGTCCAACTCAACCCGCCGCAGCCCACCCCTGCACCGGTTCTCGTCCGGGACACGCCGCCGTCATCCGACGTCGACCTGATCCTCGCGCGCTTTCAGCGTGAGCCTGCGATCGATGAGGTCCAGTCTTGGGCGGCGTCGGTCGCGCGTGTCGATCCGCGTTCGGTCGGGCGCTGGCTGGCGGACGCCCGCCGGTTCGCCGCGCTGCCTGAGGTCCGCCTGGAGTACGGGTTCGGGGACGACTGGTCGAGCGACTACGACAGCTTCGACGCCTTTGGCAACCCGCCGACCACCGAGGAGGCCGCCACAGAGCAGGTGCGGACGAGCGCGGGCACCGGTCGCAGCCAGGACGTGGGCGTGAAGGCGACCTGGGACCTGCCGAGCCTGCTGATGTCGTCGGAGCGTCTGCGCGCGATCGACCAGGCCATCGACGCCGCCAAGCTGCGCGGCACCCTGCTCGAGGAGGTGACGCGCCTGTACTTCGCGCGCCGTCGGCTTCAGGTCGACATGCTGCTGGCGCCGCGGCTGGACGCGCAGGGGCGGGTCGAGGACGCGCTCAAGCTCGAAGAGCTGACCGCTCAGCTCGACGCGTTCACCGGCGGGCGCTTTCGTGAGGCGCTCTCACGCTGACGCCACGCGGTCGATCCGCCTCGTGGCGGTGCGCTGGCCTAGCTCTGGCCGCTGGCGCGAGCTGGGGGCAGATCGGCGCCCCACGCCCGGCGGATCAAGACTCGCGCAGCCAGGCCGCGGCCTCGTCCTCGAGCGCCCACGTGAGCTCGTCGAGCGCGTCCTCGTAGCTGGGCATGTGCTCCAGGTTGCCACGGAACACCAGCAGCGCGGTCGGGCGCTGTGGGTCCTCGGGCGTCGCAGGCGGGAGCCCCGTGTAGAGCGCCGCGACCCGCGGGGAGAGGGGCGGCGTGGCGGCGCGCAGCGTGGCCATGTCCGGGTACAGGTGAACCTGACGAGGCACCCCGCGCCAGAAGCGACGAACGGAGGGCGTGGTGGCCCGAAACGCGGCCGCAAGCAGGGTGTGCACCGCCTCATCGTCGAGCGTGAGCGGGTAGGGATGGGCGATCGGATCGAGCCGATGGGCCTTGTCGAGCGCGTCCCAGGCCTTGGCGCGGCCCTCACGGCGCTCGATGACCTGGGCGAGCACCGCCCAGGCGGCCGCTTGGGTGTCGTCCTTCGCGACGGCCTTGGCGGCCTCTGCGTGGGCCGCGTCCAGATCGGCGAGCGCGAACGAGGCCAGGGCGGCTTGTGTCCACACCCACGCTTCGTCCTGACCGAGGCGGAGCAGCGTTCGCCACACCTCATGGGCGACGGGTAGATCGCGCAAGTCAGAGCAGGCCTCGGCGAGCGCGCCCAGCGCGGCGAGGTCATCGGGTGTCTCGTCGAGCAGCTCTTCGAGCTCCACGATCGCGCGCGCGGGATCGCGGCGCCGGAGCGCCTCACGCGCGACCTGGAGCCGCAGCGCACGACCGGCGGCGGGGGCGAGGGACCACCCGCCGACTACCTCATCATCCTGATCCACCTGACATCACCCAGTAGATGCCCACGAGTACCACCGCGAGGATCACCATGCCCGCCGCGAGGAACGTCGCGTTGGACTGCGCGCCGAAGGGCTGTTCGTCGTGGACCTGGACCCGACCTGTGGGCGGCGGGGAAGGACGCACGACCGCCTTCAGGCCGGCCGTGGACACGTGCTCGACAGGGCGAAGGGGCGCCGCGGGCGCCGGGGCCGGCTCGGCGCGCCTAGCGGCGGCGGGGAGCGGCGCGGGCTCGGCCGGGGCCTGGTGGGAGACGGCCTGACGGACACGACCGGCGGCGGGGATCTCGCCGGGCAGGCCACCGCGCAGCGCGATCGCGAAGTGCGCGAACTCGGCGACATCCTGGCAGACCTCGACGTCGGCCAGCATGTACAGCTCGAACGTGGTGTCCTCGGCCTCGTTCGCGAGCCGGCCGGCCTCGTAGAGCACCATGGGCGCGCAGTCCGGGTCGGGCTTGATCGGCAGCACCTTGAACGGCAGGTCCAGGTGGGTGCGCAGCCAGCTCTTCACCTCGTAGCGGGCGTTGAGGACCTGCTGAAGGTCGGCGACCGGACGGCCCAGGTATGCGTTCTCGAGCAGGTGCATCTCGTGGGGGAGCGCGGCGCGCGCCTTGAGCAGGATCTGCTTGGGCGAGGCCTTGCGCGAGAAGTTGTTCGCCATGTCGCCGTCACCGACACGGCCGGTGGCGGTGGTGGCGTGGATCTGCTTGACCGCGATGCCGTGCGCCCAGCCCAGCAGGCGCCTCGCGTCGTCGACCGAGGCCACGCCTTTGCTGAACTTCTTGCAGGCGGCGCGAAAGGGGACGTCGCCCGCCTCTTCACCCAGTCGGGTGGCGGCGATCGCGAAGTACCAGTCCGTGAATCGCTGCGCGAGCGCCTGTCCCGCGCTGGCGTCGCCCTTGCGCCAGTGGTGGTACAAGGTCTCTGGGCTGCTTTGCGTGGCCTTGGGCATGCCTTTCCTAGGGAGCTTGGTACGCGGACTCTACCGCGATCAGGTGCTTGTCGTCAGGCCCTTCGGATTCGAACCGAGGTCAGGACCCGACCCTCCAGCCACTGGAACCGACCCTCGACCGCGAATGGACCCTCGCCTTGGGCGAGGTCGAGCGTGATCTCGGCGGTGCCTTCCAGGGATGGACGGACGGAGGCCTCGTGGAAGCCGACGTAGCGGCGGACGAAGGGGTCTAGCGCCTTGTAGATCGACTCTTTCATCGAGAACCTGAGGACGGTCGCGTTCCAAACCAGATGTGGGGGCAGGGCCGACACCGCCTCGACCTCCTCCGGGCGCAGGACCTTGTCCGTCACCGACTGGCGCTCGGGCATCAGGTCCTCCAGGTCCACGCCGAGCGTGCCCTCCACGTCGCGCGCGACCATGGCGACCGCGAGCGTGCGCTTGTGCGACACCGAGCCCACCCAGCCGCGGCTCAAGACCGGCGTGCCTCGAGGATCTGGGAGCACCGCGTCCAGCGGCGCGCCGACCATCCGACGCGCGGCGCGCAGCGCGAGCCGACCGCCGACGAACGACACCTGGACGTAGCCCCCGAGCGTGGCTGCGTATGCGGCCTCTTCCGGCGCCAACTCGGCGAGCACGGCGGGATCCACAGGGGCCGGGCTGTCCGGCAGATGGAACGCCGCGACCACGCCATGCGGGGTGCCAAGGTGGAACGCGGGGGTGAAAGGTTGCACGTCTGGAATGCGCCGAGGAGGTCGGCGGTGCATAGCACGTCGGCGGTCCGCAGCCCTAGCCAGTTGACGCACCGTCCTTGACGCGTCACCCCTCACCCCTGTAGGGACAGCGGCAATCTTTCGACCGTCATTCCAGGGGATCCGCGTGGGCAAGCGCCTCGTCATCACCGAGAAGCCGAGCGTGGCACGCGACATCTGCGAGGCCCTCGGGGGTTTCGAGGACCATGTCGAGTACCAGGAGAACGACGACTACGTCGTGACCTGGGCCGTGGGCCACCTGCTCGAGCTGGCGGCGCCTGAAGACTACGACAAGGCCCTGAAGAGCTGGACTCTTCAGACCCTTCCGATCATCCCCGAGACCTTCCAGATCCGCCCTCGTGAGGGGCAGAAGAAGCGCCTGGATCTGATCGAGAAGCTTGGCGAGCGCAAGGACGTGTCGAGCCTGATCGACGCGTGTGACGCTGGTCGCGAAGGCGAGATCATCTTCCGCCGGATCACGGAGTTCACCGGCCTGGACAAGCGCCCGCACGAGCGGCTGTGGCTTCAGTCCATGACCAAGGAGGCCATCCGCGAGGCCTTCTTGAAGCTCGCCCCGGGCGCACGCTACGACAACCTCGGCGCCGCCGCTTGGCTGCGCGGGGTCGGCGACTGGCTGATCGGCATGAACGCGACGCGCGCGCTGACGCGCCGCCTCAAGGGCCGAAACGAGAAGGAGGCGTGGAGCGCCGGTCGCGTGCAGACTCCCACGCTCAACCTGCTCGTCGCCCGTGAGCGTGAGATCCTGGCGCACGACCCGCGCACCTACTGGGAGATCACCGCGTCCTTTGGCCTCGGTGAGGCGCTCTGGGAGGGCCGCTACCACGACGCGACGATCGTCAACGAGGACGACAACCGCGACATCAAGGCGAGCCGTATCTTCGACCGCGCCCGCGCCGAAGCCGTTCTGGCCGCCGCGCACGCACAGCCGTTCGGCGTGGCGAGCGAGCGTCGTCGCAAGAGCAAGCAGAACCCGCCGATGCTGTTCGACCTCACGTCGTTGCAGCGCGAGGCGAACAAGCGCTTCCGGCTGTCGGCCAAGCGCACGCTCAACGCGGCGCAGCGCTTGTACGAGCAGCACAAGGTGCTGACCTACCCGCGTACCGACTCGCGCCACCTGCCGAGCGACTACGCCGAGACGGTGCACAACATCCTTGAGGCGCTCACGGCCGACGTCGCGTACCGCGATCTGGCCAACACCGTGCTCACGAACGGCGAGCAGAACCTCGACAAGATCCTCGACGGCACCAAGGTCTCGGACCATTTCGCGATCGTGCCGACGGGTGCCGAGCCCCCCGCGGATCTGTCGGGTGACGACGCCCGCGTCTACGAGCTGGTCGTGCGCCAGTTCCTCGCCGCGCTGATGGGCCCGGCCACCTGGGCCGTCGTCGAGCGCGAGGTCAAGGTCGACGTCCCTTCGGGCGAGCCCGCGATCTTCCGCACCAACGCCAAGGCGCTGGAGGTCCCCGGCTTCCTGGCCGCGCTCGGTCAGGAAGAGGGCAGCGGCACTGAGCTCCCGGCGCTCGTGGCCGACAAGGACGAGGTCGACGGCGTGGCCGTGTCCGTCGCCGAGATCCAGGACGAGCAGAAGGACACGCGCCCTCCGCCCCGCCTGAACGAATCGCAGATGCTGCGCCTGATGGAGACCGCCGGCGAGCGCGTGGAGGACGAGGAGCACTCGGCCGCGATGCGTGGCCGCGGTCTGGGCACGCCCGCCACCCGCGCTGACATCATCGAGCGCTTGCTGCAGACCGGCTACGCACGCCGCGTGGACGACAAGATCGGCGCCACCCCCAAGGGCATGCGCCTGATGGACATTCTGGAGCGCGCGGAGGTGCCCGTGTTGGCGTCGCCGCAGCTCACCGGCCAGTGGGAGCACACGCTCCAGCAGGTCGAGGACGGCGAGGTCAAGCGTGACGCGGCGCTCGCCGGGCTCACCGAATTCACGCGCGGCGTGACCGACGCGCTCAAGGGCTTCGACTTCGACACGCTCTACGCCAAGGAGGCCAACCTCGGCCGCTGCCCGTCGTGCGGGCAGGGTGACGTGGTCGAGAGCGCCTGGGGCTACCGCTGCACGCGCAACACCCGCGATGAAGAGGGCGACGCGCCCTGCAAGTTCATCCTGTGGAAGGATCGCGGCGGCCGCTTCGTCGATCGCAAGCTGGCGGGCCGCCTGGTCCGCGACCGCAACGCCACGGGAGTCGTGGGCTTCGCCGATCGCTTCGGCCGCGCGCTCGAAGGGTCGATCTTCCTCGAGCCTGAGGACGACACGCAGGGCGGCAAGTGGACGATGCGCATCGTCTATGGCGACTCGGCGGCCGCAGACGCGGACGGCGGCGGCGGCGGGGCTGAGGTCCGCGGCGACGTGGTCTTCCCGTGCCCCTGCGGCGACGCGTCCTGCGCGGGCGTGGTCGAGACCTCGCACCGCTTCATCTGCCAGCGCTTCCTCGACGGCGCCGCCAAGAGCGGCCCGGTGCTCCCCAAGATCGTCTGCCAGCGCCCGATCGAGCTGGAGGAGGCCGCGGCCTTCTTCGCCGAAGACGCCAAGACGCCGTTCATCGAGGGTTTCACGAGCAAGCGTGGCAAGCCGTTCACCGGCATGCTGGTTCGCAAGGCCACCGGCAAGCACGGGTTCGAGTTCCCGCCGCGTCCCGGCCGCCCGCAGCGCGGCGCCGCGGCAGGCGACGACGCCAAGCCGGCCGCCAAGAAGAAGCCCCCTGCCAAGAAGGCCGGCGCCAAGAAGGCCACCGCGAAGAAGGCGGACGCGGCTGAAGGCGAGGCCAAGAAGCCGGCCGCGAAGAAGCCCGCCGCGAAGAAGCCCGCCGCGAAGAAGCCCGCGGCGAAGAAGGCGGACGCTGTGGCGGCGCCGGTCAAGAAGCCCGCAGCCAAGAAGGCAGCGGACGCGGCACCTGCTAAGAAGCCTGCGGCCAAGAAGAAGGTCGTGAAGAAGAAGGCCGCCGCCAAGAAGAAGCCCGTGGCGTGACCATGACGCGCGACTCCTCTGTCGGTACGGGGGCGGTCGCGCGGGTGGTCCGTCAGGACCGTCCTGGCGACGTGGAAGGCGTGGTGCTGCTCCAGGCGGTCGACGCGAGCGGCGCGCCGATCCCTGGGCCGCGCGTGGCGATCGTCGGTGCGACGCATGGCAACGAGCGCGTTGGCATCGACGTCCTCGCGCGGCTGCAGGAGCGCGCCGACGCGGCCTTGCGACGCGGCGCGCTGGTGCTGGTGCTCTCCAACCTGGACGCGATGGCGATCGATCGTCGGCACACGCCGGACGGCGTCGACATGAACCGACTGTGGGATGCGGATCGCCTGGCGCGCCTCGCGGCGACCGACGACGAGGTGCTCTGCTCAGAGGAGCGACGCGTACGAAAGCTCGCGCCGGTCCTGCTCGGGTGCGACGCGATCCTCGATCTGCACAGCACCTCGCGCCCGTCGCCGCCGCACCTGATCTTCCGCGACGACCTGGCGCACGCGCGCATCGCCGCGCGCCTCGGTGTGGCGCGGCTGGTCACCGGCGTGCTGGAGAACGACGTCCTCGACGGCGGCATCCTCGCGAACATCGGCCTGCGCGCGGGCGAGCGCGGCGCGCGGTTGGGCTTCACGCTGGAGGCGGGGCAGCACGGCAACCCCGCGAACCTCGCGGCGGCGTGGCGTGTGGCGCTGCGCCTGCTCGATGAGCTTGGTGTGTGGGTGGACCCCGAGGCCGCGTGGGAGCCGGTCGACTACGAGGTCTACGACATCCTCACCCGCATCAAGCAGTCTCCGCGCGACGGCGCGCCGTGGCGCTTCGCGGGCTTTGGTCTCGAGCCCGCCGGCGCGCGCTTGGGCCCGATGCGCGCGCTGGCCTCCTTCGAGGAGGTGGAGGCCGACGAGGTCGTCATGCGCCGCGAGCCGGGCGACGTGTGGCGCGCGTCGGGGCCGTTTACGATGCTCATGCCCGCGCCCACCGCGGGTCCTGGCGAGGATCTCTTCTTCATCACGCAGCGACGGCACAGCGCGCTGGTGGAGCGGTCGGACGATCCGTCGCTGGCGGTCGATGAGGCGCGCGCGATCGAGCGCATGCTCGACCTGCAGGCCTGGGACGAGGCGCAGCGCGGCGTGCTCCAGGTGACGTTTGATCCCGCGCGCGCGCTCGACCTGGCGGCCGATCTGGTCGCGCGAACGACGCGGCTCCCGGTGGGCCACCCGCACCGACGGATCACGGTCGTCGGGCGCGGAGGCGGCGCGGACGAAGGCGAGGCGCGCGCGGCGTCGCGGTGGCACGCGGCGATCACGCGCGCGCTCGACGAGGGCGTAGAGGTCAGCCGGATCCAGCTCGTGCGCGGGGCGGCGCTGGACTGGCTGCGTCGGGCGCTGGACGGCGAGCTGGCGTCGCGCGTCAGCGTGTCGACCGCGCGCTCGACGACGCTGAGCCTGGTGGTGGTCGGCGATCCCGAACTGGCGCTCTCCACCGGCGAGCTTCGCCACGTCGGCGTCGCGTGGCTGATCGAGGCGTCGAGCGTCGAGGCGGACGGCGACGACGTGACGCTGCGCACGGCGCGCGCGGCGCTGGTGGGGAGCAGGCCTGCGCTGGTGCGCGCGTCGGCGGCGATGGTGCGCTCGCTCCGGCAGGAGCACGAGCTGGGCCTGGAAGATCTGCGCGACGTGGAGTTGCCCAAGCACGCGCTCACCGCGCGCGTGCTCGCGGCGCAGGTGGCGGCGTGGCGTGAGGCGCTTGCGACCGTGGTGACGCGGCGCGTGGAGTTGCCGAAGGGCGCGCTCGGCGCGTGGCTCGCGCGCGTGATCACCGAGACCGGTGTGTTCGATCCGGACACGCTGCGGCGTTGGCTGGTCGAGCCCACACCGACCGGCTGGGTGGTCGATCCCGATCGACTCCGTCGCGATCCGCCGACGCGGGTCCGCGCGATCGCGCCCCGCGGTGGCGCCCCCGTCCTGGTCGCGCGCGACGTAGACGCGGACTCGCTGGAGCGCTGGATCGGCTGGAAGCGCACGCTGCGCGAGGTGCAGGCTCTGCCGGGCATGGTCGGGCGGGACGTTCGACTCAGCTTTGATGGCGCGGCGATCCGCAGGCGGCTGACCAGCTGGCTCGACGACGCGGTGGAGCGCGCGTCGTCCGAGCCAGGGCGCTGGCTGGTCGTGATCACCGGCGACGGCCTCGCGCCGGGACGCGACGGCGACGCGGCGGGGCTGGCGCTCGCGGCGGCGCACGCGCGCGTGCTGCGGGATGGTCGTGTGCGCGTGCTTCGGGTGCAGCACGTCCCGGGGCTTCACCTGTCGTGGTGGCGCTCGGTGATCGGCGCGGCCTCGGCGCGCAGCGGCGGTTCGGCGCCGGTCGCGCTCGGCTGGGAGTCGGAGCACGGCGGGTCGGTGCAGACCGCGATCATCGCGCGGCGCGACGACGACGACGCGATCACGCCATGGTCGCTGGAGCCGTGGACGGTAGAGCGTTGCCTGGTGCTGGTGACCGATCCGGTGCACGACGTGTTCGTGTCGATGCTCACGGAGCGAAAGCGCGAGAGCGCGCCGAGCGCCGAGCTGGTCCACTTCGCGCGCACGCACGTGGAGCGGCTGGTGCGTCAGACCACGTCGCGGATCTCCGTGACCTCGGGTCCGTTCGCGCGCGTAGGCCTGGATGGCGCGGCGACGCAGCTGATCGGCGATCGGGTGGCGCGCGCGCGGGTCGGCGCGGAGGCGCTCGCGCGCGTGCCGGAGGCCCTGCGCGCCGGGTGGCTGCGCGCGCGCCTGGGGTTGGCCGACCCGGCGTTCGCGGAGGGGCTGGCGAGCGCGGCGCTGACCGACGAGCCGACCGAGGCCGCGGCGCGCCGGATCTGGTCGTCGATCCCGGTCTGGCCGCCCGAGTCGCCCGACAAGCGATGAAGCGGGTGGTCGCCCACGGCGGGCCGTCGCGCGGTCAGGTGCGCGCGGACTGATCCAGCTCGACCGCGGTGAGCGCCTCTTCGTCGGCGCCGTGCGCGCGCGCGATCTCGCGCATCGCGAGCCACTCGTCGTCGACCAGGGGGCCGTCGACCAGGGCGATCGCCATCATCCAGCCAAGCAGCGCGTGCACATCGTCGGCGTGGGTGAAGCGGACGTTGGTCGGCAGCAGTTCGTCGGTCATCGCGTCGCGGAACTGGTCCAGCAGGGCGCGCTCGCGCGGGTCGAAGTCCCCATCGGCCAAGGCTACCGAGGTCATCGCCGCCAGGATGGCGGACGCAACGCGGGCCTCAAGGTCCGCGGGCGACCTCAAGCGCGCGTATCCGCCGCGCGGATCTCGTCGCCGCGTTGAACCAGCACGCCGTGCTCCAAGTTCCAGGCGAGGCAGGAGCGGGCGTGGCCCATGCCGCACAGGGTCAGGCGGATGCCCAGGCCGGTCTCGACGACCTCGGTGGCGAGCATGCCATCCACGCCGCGCTCGGCCAGCTCTCGGCGGGTGAGGTAGCCAAAGGTGACGGGGTGCGGGCGGCCGTGGGCGGCGCGCAGCGAGCGGTGCTGGCCGGTGCCGGAGGTGTCGAGAACGCCGATGCCCTCCAGCGCTCCAAGCAGCACGGTGCGCGTCTTGCGGCGCGACTCGGCGGAGCCGGTGGCGAGGTGCTCGGCGACCAGCGCCTCGACGTCGTCGAGGGGGATGTCGGGCTCGCCGCAGTCGAGCGCCGGAGCGACCAGGCGCTCCGCGGCGATCAGCGAGAGCGGGTGGGTGAGGGCCCACTGGGTCCGGACCAAGTCGATCTGCGCGCTGGCGGGGGACGCCGAGTAGACGTGCAGGAACAGGCCGTTCGCGATCCGACCCTGGCCGTCGAGGTCCAGGTAGCCGTCGCGCAGCATGCGCACGAGCTCGCGCCGGCGCGGCATGGACAGGGCCGGCAGCTCGGCGTGGCAAGCCTCGGCCCAGTCCTCCAGGTCACGCCCGGGCGTGGCCATGGCCAGCAGGGTGTGTGCATCGTCGAGGTTGAGCGTACGGGTCCAGCTCTTCACGTAGTCCCCAGCGTTGCGGCGGCACGGATCGGTTGCCGTTGTAGCATCGCAGCGCCTTGGCGGACAGGGGGGCGTGCGTACGACCTCCCCTCCCGATAGGGCGGCGGGATGCAGCGCATACCCCCTCCTGGTGAGGCCCCCGGGCCGGATGAGACCCTCGATCAGCTCGTGGGTGATTGGTGGATCTTCCAGCTCAAGGGAGGGCATCGGTTCTCGACCGACGACCTGCTGACGGCCTGGAGAGCCTCCGTGGAGCGCCCGAACGTGCGCCGCTCGCTGGATCTCGGATCCGGCATCGGATCCGTCGGGCTCTACCTGCTGGGCCTGGTCGGGCGCGAGGACATGGAGCTGGTGGGCCTGGAGGCGCAGGAGGTCAGCCACAAGCTGGCGGTCCGCACAGTGGCCCGCAACGGGCTGTCCCACCGCGTGACGATGCTGCACGGCGACCTGCGCGATCCGGACGCCATCCCGAACCACGAGAAGTTCGAGCTGATCACGGGCTCGCCGCCCTACATGCCGATCGGGAAGGGCGTGATGTCGCCCCACCCGCAGCGCGCCCACTGCCGAATGGAGCTGCGCGGCTCGATCTTCGACTACAGCGAGGCGGCCCGCCGCTGGGCGGCACCGGGTGCGCGCTTCGTGTTCGTGATGGCGGCTCGTGATGACCGCACGGAGCAGGGCCCCGCCGCCGCAGGCTGGACCGTGCTCGAGCGCATGGACGTCGTCTTCCGCGAAGGCGAGACCCCGATGATCGCGGTGCTCACCTGCGCGCTCAACGAGGACGGCCCGCACCCGCCGCGGCGCAGCGAGACGCTGACGATCCGCATGAAGACCGGGCGGATGTCGCCGGAGTACCGGGCGTTGCGCCAGCAGTTCGGCTTCTATGTCGACGAGTAGCTCAACTGCCGGGCCGCGACGCCCGGCGCGCCCGCTGACTTCGTCGGGCGGCCCGGCCGCTCGGGTCACGTGCAGTTGCACGCTCCCCTCGCTTCCGGACTCGCCCTCCTCGTGATCGGGAGCGCCGGACGCCGCGGGGCGGTGTTGGTAGGGGCTCTTTACGGCGCGAAGTCGACGTCGACCTCGGGCCACAGGCCGAGCGCGGCGCCCTGCTCGAGGAGTACGGCGATGCCGGCGCGGCCTTCGACGCCCCAGTCCAGGGTGCGCGCGTTGGCGTAGAGATCCAGGTAGTGCGACACCTGCTCGCGGGTGGTGAGCGCGCCGCGGCGGGCGAGGAGCCAGGTGATGGCGTTCTCGCGGTCGTCCAGGGCGTCCTGGATGCTGGCGCGCAGCAGGCGGCTGACGTCTTCGATGACCTCGTCGCCGAGGCTGCGGCGGATCGCGTTGCCGCCCAAGGGCAGGGGCAGGCCGCCGGTGATGCGCTCCCACCAGACGCCCAGGTCGGCCACCAGCACGAAGCCCTCGGCCTCGAACGTGAGGCGGCCCTCGTGGATCACCAGGCCTGCGTCGATCCGGCCCTCGCGCAGCGCGTCAAACACCAGCGAGTACGGCGAGATCGGCGTGATCACGGGATCGACAGGCACCATCATCTGCAGCACCGCGTAGGCGGTGGTGGTCAAGCCGGGGATGCCGACGCGCTTGCCGGACAGGTCGTCCAGCGTCATCGGCTGCGGCGCGATGACGACCGGGCCGTAGCCCTCGCCTGCGCTGCCGCCGTGCGGGAGCAGCTGCCAGCGTTCGGCCAGCTTGGGGTACGCGGCGACCGAGATGGCCGACACGTCGAAGTCGTCGGTCTCAGCGGCGCGGTTGAGCTCGTCGGTCGGCAGGTGCGTGACGTGGAAGCGGTAGCGCCCGGTGTCCAGGCGGCCCTCCATCAGGGCGCGCATCATGAACAGATCGTCGGCGTCCGGGCTGCAGGCGACGCGGATGTCCATCAGGTGGTCTCCGCGTGGGCGGCGAGCTCGTTGGCGCGGCGCAGGCGCTTGCCTAGGGTGGCGACCAGCTTCCAGAGGATGCGATTGCCCACGCTCGGCTCCATCGTGCAGTAGGCACGGAGCGCGTCGCGCTCGATGCACAGCAGGTTTCCGCCGGACGCCGCCACGATGGAGGCGGAGCGGGGGGACTCGTCGACCAGGCTGAGCTCGCCGAAGTGCTCGCCCTCAGACAGCGACGCGACCTTCACGCCGTCGACCAGCACGTCGAAGCGACCGTGGACGACGACGTAGAGGGTGTCGCCCGTCTCGCCCTGCGCGACGATGGTGTCGCCCGCGACCACCGGGCGGTCCGACACGATGCGGCCGACGCGGATGCGCGCTTGGTAGGGCAGGTCCTCGAACAGGAAGAGCGACTCCATGACCCGCGCGCGCGCCGCGACCGCGCCAGAGTCCAGCGTGGCCTCCGGGGCGATGGCGATGGCCGTGATGTTGTCGCGCCCGCCGCCGCGCAGCGCGGCCTCGACCAGGGCCTCGGTGGCGTCCGTGATGTCGGGCTTGCGGAGCAGCTCGGCCATCTCGTCGGTCTCGATCATGTCCGACAGGCCGTCGGAGCACAGCAGCAGGCGGTCGCCGGGGGCGAGCTCGACCGCGAGCGTGTCGGCCACGACGTTCGGGTACAGGCCGATCGCGCGGGTGATCACGTTGCGGAAGCGGCTGGTGTCGGCCTCCTCCGGCTGCAGGCTGCCGTTGCGGACCATCTCGTTGACGAGGCTGTGGTCCTCCGTCAGCTGACGGAGCTGGCCGTCGCGGAGCAGGTAGATGCGGCTGTCGCCTACGTGCACGACGAACGCCACGCCGCCGCCGACCACCGCGGCCGCGAGCGTGCTGGTCATGCCTTGTCGGCCGGTGCCTTCAGCCGTCTCATACACACGGTTTGACGCGGTGTTCGCGGCCTCCGCCAGCATGGTGAGGACCTCGTTTCGCGTGTCGCGGTTGGGGTCCGAGGAGAAGCGCTCGACCACATCGCGCAGGCGCGGCGCGTAGGCCTGGAAGGTGTCGACGGTGATGGCGCTGGCCAGCTCGCCAGCCTTGCGGCCGCCTACGCCGTCGGCGACCACGAACAGGCCGTGGTCTTCATGGGCGAACAGCGCGTCTTCGTTCTGTCGCCGCTTCAGGCCCACATCGGTACGTGCGTGGAAGCGCAGCATGGCACCCTCAGACAAGGTCGACGCTGGGTAACTCACCGTCGGTGGCGTGCCGACGACAACAGGTGTACCGGGACGTTCGCCGGAGACGACATGACGATCCGATCCTTGCTGCTGGGCCGTGAGCGGGGCGTTCGCGCCACCCTGTGGGCCCAGATGACCGGCCGCTTCGACGCGGACGCTGTGCTGGCGTCGGCGCGTGCGGCTGCGGCGCCCGCGGTCGAGCTTCCCGCGGCGGTGGGCGAGAGCGTGGCGTTGCTGCGGGTGGACCAGATCCCGCGCGGCGGCGTGACCGAGGCCATGCTCGATGGCGAGCCCGTCGCCGTGTGCAAGGTGGGCGACCAAGTCTACGTGCTCGACAACGACTGCCCGCACTCAGGCGGCCCGCTCGGCGACGGCGACCTACAGGGCCACATCCTGTCGTGCCCGTTCCACGGCTGGACGTTCGACGTGCGTGACGGCGTCTGCACGCTCGACGCCACGCAGCGCGTGAAGACCTGGCCTGCGCGGGTAGAGAACGGGGTGGTGCTCGTGACCCGTCCGGCGTGACCGTCCGGTCGGTTGCGCTTGCGTGGGGCCGTCAGCTCCGTTAGACGGCGCCGTCGCGTTGGGTCTGTCATGACCCCGCTCACACCTTCGAGGCAATCATGGCCCGCAAGTGCATGCTCACCGGTACCGGCCCCGCGGTCGCGAACTCGGTCTCCCACTCCAACATCAAGACCAAGCGTCGGCAGCTCCCCAACCTGCACAAGCGCCGGTTCTGGTGGGAGGAGGGCTCTCGCTTCGTGACGCTCCGCATCACGACCCGCGCCATGCGCACCATCGACAAGCTCGGCCTGGACGTGTTCGCCAAGGCCCAGGGCGTCAAGCTGGCCGACTACTAGCTGCGTCGTGTCTGCGTTCGCGCAGGCGGGGTGTGGTGAGTAGACGGGAGCGACCACCGTGCTTGCGGGGTCGCGCAGCAGGAGTGTGTCCGAAGGGCGCGCTCTTTCAGGTGGCCACCGTGTTCGCGGGGCCGCCTGGGTTGTCATGTCCGGCCGAAATGAACTGGACAAACGGGGCGGGGCGCCTACGCTAGCGCCTCGCAGTCAGTCTAGATGCTCGCGACCGAAGGGGCGCTAGAGCTGGAAGTCGATGACCGTGGAGCCGCGCTTCTCGGCGGGCTCATCGCGATCACGTCGAGGTTCCGCCTCGGGCGGTCGGGGCGGGCCCCGTTCGATCCGGAGGGGCTGGCGTGCGCTCTCGCGCTGCCTCTCCCGTTCCCGGTCCTGACGGATGCGCTCGATGATGAAGGCGTCCAGCATGGGCGGCTCCGCGTTCCTAGTGTGATGTTAGACGCGCCAGCCCCTCCCGTCCATGCCGTTGTTGCATGTTGTACGAAAGGTGGCGATTTCAACTCCGCAAGATGCTGACCCGCTCCGAGAGGAGATCGTAGACCGCGAGCGCGTCCGCAAGTCCAGCGTCGCGCAGGGCGGCGCGGTGGGCGTCGAGGACCGCGTGATCGCCGCGGGCTGCGGGGCCGGTGATCGCGCGCGCCGGGTCGTCGACGCCGTTGAGCAGGCTCTGGACCGCGAGGGGCGCGAGCATCGCGCGGGCCTCGCGCGGATCTACGCCCGCGGCTGCGAGCACGCGCCCCGCCTCCACCAGAAGCAGGGTGGCGAAGTTGCCCGCGATGACGGCGGACGCGTGGTAGAGCCGCCGGTCGCCGGGCACCCGCACCGGGCGCAGGCCCAGGTCGCGCGCGAGCGAGGTGGTCAACGTCACGGTGGCGTCGTCGGATCCGTCGACCGCCGCGGCGACGCCCGTCAGATCGGGCATGGCGACGTCGGGACCCGGGAAGGTCATCAGGGGGTGCAGGCTGCCGCGGTGGGTCCGGTTCCCCAGGACGTCGAGCGCAGACGCGCCAGAGGCGTGCAGCAGGGTGTGGTATGGCGCGATCGTCGTCGCGACCTCCGGCAGGGCACGGTCGGGCACGGCCAGCAGCACGGCGTCCGCGTCGTCGGGCACGACGACGCCGCGACCGACGAGCGTGACGTCGTGACCGGCGCGCCGCCAGAGCACGTCCAACGATCGGCCGAGCCGCCCGGGTCCCACGATCGCCAGCCGCATCCAAACTCCGCGCGCGGGCAATTCCTGGTGCGCGCCAAGTGTGCTAACCACCCGCCGACGAGGTGAAACCATGTCGTTGGTGCTGGCCGAGATCCGCGAGGGCGGCGTCGCCCTGTTGACCCTGAACCGCCCGGAGCGCCGCAACGCGCTGTCGCCCGAGCTGATGGATGATTTGATCGCCGCGCTCAAGGCGGCCGAGGCGGACCCTGCGGCGCGGGTGATCGTGCTGACCGGCGCGGGCAAGATGTTCTGCGCGGGCGGCGATCTGGTGGGCGGCATGGGCGCGGGCTTTGACGGCGTGATCGGCGCGGAGACCTCGCGTCGTCGCTTCGCGGAGCTGATCGCGGCCATCCCCGCCCTGGCCAAGCCGGTGATCGCGGCCGTCCAGGGTGACGCGCTCGGCGGCGGCTGCGGCATCGTCGCGGCCTGTGACCTGGCGGTGGTGGATCCGGCGGCGCGCATCGGCACGCCCGAGATCAACGTGGGCCTGTTCCCCTACGTGATCACGGCGCCCTTGCAGCGCAACGTGTCGCGCAAGGCGCTCCTCGAGATGATGCTGTGCGGCGACAAGGTGGACGCGGCGCGCGCCGTCGCGCTCGGGCTCGCCAACTCGGTCAGCGCGCCGGGTGCGGCGGTCGACGAGGCGATCGCGCTGGCCCTGCGCATCGCGTCCAAGTCCGCAGCGATCGTCGCGCTGGGCAAGCGGTCGTTCTACCAGGCGGCCGACCTGAACTACGCGTCGGCGCTCGAGCTGCTCAACGGTCGCCTCACCGTGAACCTGCTCGCGGAGGACGCGATGGAAGGCGTCGTGGCGTTCGCAGAGAAGCGTGCGCCGCAGTGGAAGGACAAATAGAACCGGCCGTTTTGCGTGCGTGTCGCGGTGCTCCGGGGCGGTCCCTTCGTTGACGGACCCCCCGCAGCGCCGTAGGACCGTGGGACGGAGGTTGGAGGCATGGCGGGTTGGCGGCCAGCGCGCGTCGGCGAGATGGTGCACCGTGAGGTCGCCGATCGTCTGCGTCAGGTGAAGGATCCGGAGCTGACCGAGATCAGCGTGACGTCGGTCGAGATGTCCAAGGACCTGTCGCGCGCGGTGGTGAAGTACCTCCCGTTTGGCGGCGGTGAACCCAACAAGGTGCTGAACGAAGCACTCGGCCGCGCGGCGCGCCAGATGCGCGGCCCGATCGGTCGCGCGCTGCGCCTGCGCATCGCGCCGGAGCTGGTGTTCCAGTGGGATCGCAACCACGAAGACGCCGTGCGCCTGACCGCGTTGCTCGACCAGATCGGCAAGGAGCTCCACCCGGCCGCGCCGGTGGATGCCTCGGACGACGACGAGCTCGCCGACGAAGACGCGGTCGATGACGTCGCCGGAGACGAGGACGCGGCCGACGCTGACGCGGAAGAGCCTCGTTGAGAGACGGGTTCCTGGTCGTCGACAAGCCTGAGGGCCTCACGTCGCACGACATCGTCGGCATCATCCGCGCCGCGACGGGCGAGAAGAGCGTGGGCCACACCGGCACGCTCGACCCGTTCGCCACCGGCGTGCTCGCGCTCGCCGTGGGCAGCGCCACGCGCCTGATCCAGTACCTGGACGAGTCCTACAAGGTGTACGACGCGACGATGCGCCTGGGCGTCGCCATGGACACCGGCGACCCCACCGGCGCCGTGCTCGCCGAGGCCCCCGTGCCGGAGCTCGACGACGAGACGGTGGCGCGCGTGCTCGAGGGCTTCTTGGGCGAGCAGATGCAGGCGCCGCCGGCCTACAGCGCCGTGAAGGTCGATGGCAAGCCGCTGTACTGGTACGCCCGCCGCGGGAAGGAGGTCGAGAGCGCCGCGCGCCCGATCGTCGTCCACGCGCTGTCGGTGATCTCGCGCACGCCCGACACCCTGCGGGTGAAGATCACCTGCGGACGCGGCACCTACGCGCGCGTACTGGCCGAGGAGATCGCGGTCGCGCTGGGCACGGTCGGCCACCTGATCGCGCTGGCCCGCCTGCGTAGCGGCCCGTTCGAGATCGCCGACGCGCTGTCCTTGAACGCGCTCGCATCGATCGTCGCGGCCGACGGATCGCTGCCCTGGCCCGCCGTGTTCCGCGCGCCGCGCGACGAGCCGCGCCCGCCGTGGAACCCGCGTCCGGACGTGACGGAAGCGCTCGACGCCAAGCTGGTGTCGCCGCTGTCGGCGCTCTCGCACCTGCCGCTGGTGGACGTGGACGCCGAGACGGCCCGCAAGATCCGGCACGGTCAGGCTCCGACCCAGCCCGTCCACACGAGCGGCGTGGGCGAGCGCGTGCTGCTGATGGACGGCGGAGACCTGGTGGCGATCGCCGAGATCGCGCCGCTCGGCTTCAAGCTGCAGCGCGTCGTGCAAGGCATCTAGGCTGGAGCCGCCGATCCACGCCGACAACTGACGGCCGCGGTAGGGCGGCCGACAGCGGCGAGCGGAGCGCTAGCCCGCGTCCGTGTCCATCGGCGCGTCGGTGTCCGCGGGGACGCCGCCCTCGTCCGGGAACAAGAACGCGGGCACACCCTCGAACACGATCGAGGTCGACATCTGCTGGCAGGTGCCGCTGGCGTCGGGCGCCAGATCCGCGATCTGGTTGAGCGCCGCGCCGATCGCGCCGACCAGCACGGAAGGGATGGCGTCGAAGCCCTGCACGTTCTCGTTGACCTCGACGGTGGAGACGCCGCCGGACACGACGCCGTGGAAGGTGCCGTCGCCGTTGTCGATCAGCGACACGGTGCCGTTGGTCATCGATAGGTCGATCGTCTCGTCGAACACGTGCAGCGGCAGGCGCAGGGTCAGACCGGAGCCCAGCACGGAGCCGTCTCCCTGCTTGTGAGCGCAGGTGACGTTGGCAGAGGGCTGCGCGCGGTCGATCTCGAAGGTCTGGCCAGGGAGGATCAGGCCGTTCGTGCCGATCATCGGGGCGCTGCCGCCGCGGGCGACCTCGATGGGGATGCAGCCGGCGGCGTCCTCGGGGGACATCGCGAACAGCAGGAGCAGCTCGCCGCTGGTGACGGCGTTCTGCACCAGGTCCGGGAGCGCCTGGCCGCCGGTCGCGGTGATCACCGGCATCAAGCTCGCGAACGCGTTGTCGATGCCGGGCGCGCCGGTGGGGGACGTGTAGTCCTGGATGCCGCAGCCGGTGTTGTCGCCGCGCGCGGTGACCGCGTTGTCGAGGTCAAAGCCCTCGCTGACGCCGTCGGCGCCGCCCGCGAATTCGACCGCGCGGGCGAGGACGACGGTGCCGGACTCCGGCTCAGGCGTGACGATGTCGTCGGGAAGAGGCTTGCAGGCCGTCGCGCCCACGAGCGCGAGGAGAGTCAGCGTGCGCATGGTCATGCCTCGATCGCCGAGATGCCGTCGGTGGTGAGGCGATCTTCGTCGCCGAACGAGGGCGCCGCGACGCCCATCGCGCGGATCGCGGAGAGCATGATCTTGCTCGCGTTTTCACGGCCGGTCGAGTGGTAGTGGATGTCCTGCACCAGCGCGCCATCGGCAGAGCCGGCGAGCACGATGGGGTAGTCGTCCAGGCTGTGGGTCTTGCCGAGCGACACGTCGGTGGTCGCCATGACCAAGCTGTGGTCGAGCAGGCTGGCGTCGCCTTCCTGGACCGAGTCGAGCTTGGACAGGAAGTAGGACAGCTCCTCCATGGCGCGGATGGTGTTCGCCTGGACCGAGGGCTGATCGCCGGGCTCGTTGTGGGTGAGCTCGTGGTGGCCCGCCGTGGCGCCCGGGAACAGGTAGTTCGACACGGGCGTCATGAACGCCATGCTGAGCACGCGGGTCTGGTCACACGCGAGCGCCATCACGAGCATGTCGGCCAGCTCGCGGTGGTTGAGGAACGGATCCTCGAGCTTGTCCAGGCTGAGGGGCTCGTCGGGGCGCGAGCACGCCGCCAGGTCCGGCGGGCCGGCCTGCAGGCGGGTGAGGCGCAGCTCCAGGTCGCGGATGCCGGACAGGTGCTGGTCGAGGCGGGCACGGTCCGCCGAGCCGAGCTTGGCCTGAAGCGCCGTCACGCGGTCGGTCACCACGTCGAGCACGCTCTGGCGCAGGCCGAGCTTGGGATCGATCACCGCGTCCTCGCCCGGCGCGCGGAACGTGGGCCCGAACAGGCGCTGGTACATGGCGAACGGGTTGGTCTCGGGCGGGTTCGGGCTGTGGGGGCCGTTGAACGACATCCCCTCAGAGAACCAGGCGCCGGCCTCGATCGACCGGTAGGGCGTGTCGCCGCCGATCTGCGCCGCGATGATCTGGTCGATCGTGGGGCCCGCGTAGGTCTGATCGCCCTCGGTGCCGAGTTGGCCCAGGCCGGTCAGCAGCGAGCCGAAGCCCGAGTAGTGCGGGATGCTGTTGATCGCGCGGATCTCCAGGCCCGTGACCAGCGCGAGCTTGGACTTCACCGGCGCCAGCGGCTGCAGCAGCGGGGAGAGCTCCCAGGCGCTGCCCACGCCCTGCGCCGACGGCGTCCAGAACGCAGGGACGACGCCGTTCGCCCAGGTCCAGAGCGCAAAGCGCTTAGGGAACGAGGAGCCGTCCGCCCAGGCGGTGCCCGAGCGGTTCATCATGGCTTCCAGCGGCGGCAGGGCGACGGTGGCGACCGCGCCTCCGAAGAGGCCCTTGAGCACGGTCCGACGGTTTATGGTCATTCCTGCACCTCACCAACGCGACGGAACATCGGGGACAGCGCGAGATCGCGCCACAGGGCCTGCAAGCGGAAGTCCTCCTCGGCGAACTTTTCGGCGAGCCAGTCGTAGGACGCCTCGTCCTCGTCGGTCTGCTGGATGCCGGTCGCGGCGCGCGCGACCTGGTTGACCATGCAGGGGACGAAGCTGTTGTGCGCGCGGATGGCCCGCGCGAGGCCGATGAGGCCGTCGTACTTCTTGCCGTCCAGGTCGCCGGATGCGTCGATCTGGGTGTCGGCCTCGGTCGTGCGGTACACGCCGATGCCGTCGAACTGCTCCAGGGCCAAGCCGATCGGATCCATCAGCTTGTGGCACGCGGCGCAGACCGGGGTCTCGAGGTGCACGGCGATGCGATCGCGCAGCGTGGGGGCGTCCGGCGAGGGCTCGGGGATCGCGGTGTTCACGCCGGCCGGCGGGGCAGGCATGGTCTGGCAGAGCAGCGTCTCGCGGACGAACTTGCCGCGCTTGGTGGCGCTCGACGACCGCGGGTGGGCGAACTGCGCCAGGATCGCGGCCTGGCCGAGCAGACCGGCGCGGGCTCCGTCCTCGGGCAGGTCGGTGGGGCCGAGGCCATCGCGGATCGGGGCTGGGACGCCGTAGAGCGTGGCTAGGTTGCGGTCGAGGAAGGTGTGGCGCGTGGTGAGCAGGTCCCGGAGGTCCCCGTCACGGGCGAACACGAGGTCCTCGAGGCCGGCCAGCGTCTCCTCGCGGGCGGCTTCGAACAGGCCCTCACGCAGGTACACGAACACGGTCGGGTCCTTCTGGATGTCGGCGAGCGTGCCCAGGTTGAGCAGATCGTCGGTCCAGGCGCGCAGGCCGCGGTGGGCCCGAGGGTCGGCGATCATGCGGTCGACCTCGGTCGTCAGGCCGTCCAGGTTGTCCAGGTCACCGGCGGCCGCCGCGTCGAGCAGCGCGTCGTCGGGGATCGAGTCCCACAGCATGAACGAGAGGCGGCTGGCCATCTCGAACCCGGTGTAGCGGAGCTTGCCGGGGGCGTCCGGATCGGGCTCGCCGAGCTCCGGGCGCATCAGGAAGTCCGGGGACTGGAGCAGCGCGGCGATGCCGAACTGCAGGCCTTCGTCGAAGTCGCCCAGCGTGGTGGACGCGTCGTTCACGAGCGCGACCAGCGTGGCGAGCTCGTCGTCGGCCAACGGGCGACGCCAGGCGCGGCGGCCGAGAAGCTCCATGGCCTGCCCGGCGCAGGCGTCGTCGGTGACGCCCTCCGGCTCACACGGCATCCAAGTGCTCCTGTGGACGTCGTTCAGCGCCTGCTCGGCGAGCACGTAGGCCGCGGCCTCGTAGCGCTCGACGCCGCGCGGGGAGATGGTCACCTGGCTTGCGCCGATGCGACCAAGGCCCGCGGCCCGAAGATCAGGCTCCGGCGCGTCAGGGATGTAGACGTCGTCCCCAAACAAGTCCTGGAGCGCGTGCTCGTACTGGGACTCGGTGAGGCGGCGAAGGACAGGCGCATCACCAGTGACCTCAGGAGCCGGACCCACCGCTAGGGGTTCGGACTCTGGGGTGCAACCAGCCAGCGCCACGACGAGGAGGAGTGGAAGGTGTTTCATCGCCTCAGATTATACGTGAATCCGCGGCGGGTCGCGAGCCTCATGCGTGAGGCCGTGGTGAATCGTGAACAACGCGGTTTGAAACCACGCGCCGTCGGGCCGTTGTCGTTGGGATGCCGCGTTCCGCCGGACGGGGGCGGCTCCCGCAGGCTTGACGCAGCCCCTTTTGTGTGTGACATGGGCGCGGTCCGGACTCCCGGGCAACAACCTACGCTCCCGCGGACGTGCGATGGAAGGCCATCCGACGACGCCTGGGGGACGCGCGAACGCCGAAGGATAGACCATGGCCGACGACAAGCAGAAGATTGTGACCGACTACGCGATGCACGAGGGAGACACCGGCTCTCCTGAGGTCCAGGTGGCCCTCATCTCGGCGCGCATTGACCAGCTGACCGCGCACTTCAAGGCGCACCCGAAGGACCACGGCTCCCGCCGCGGCCTGCTCAAGCTCGTCGGCCAGCGCCGCCGTCTGCTTGCGTATCTGAAGCTGCATCACGGTCAGCGCTACCGTGCGCTCATCCAGCGTCTGGGCCTGCGCCGCTGAGATCACCTATGACCAACCGTCCACTACGTGTCCGGTTGGTTAGGACCCACCGTCCACTTCGTGGCTGGTTGGTGACTCGCCGTACACGTCGTGTACGGCGGTCTTGCATCCGGGGACTTCGGTCCCACCCAACCTGACGGCACGCCGTCAGGGGCCCCACGGACCGCAACCGGCGGTTCGCGCTCTCTCCAAACCCGTAGTTCATTCCCGCTCGATCGCGGCCCCTTCACCCGTCTTCGAGGTCTGACTGTCCTAGGACAGTCCGCCCTCGAAGGTCGGTGAAGACCTCGTGACGGTGCTTCGCTCTCGGCGGGATCCATCAGGCAGGCCCACGATCTGGGCCCTCATGCCTATTCGAGGATTCCATGTCCCAGCACAACGTCAATCTCGTCACCCGCTCTGTTGAAGTCGGTGGACGCACCATCACCTTCGAGACCGGCAAGCTCGCCAAGCAGGCCGGCGGCGCCGTCATGGTGAAGTCTGGTGACAGCCAGGTGCTCGTCACCTGCGTCGCCATGCACGAGCCCACCAAGTTCGACTTCATGCCGCTCACGGTCGACTACCAGGACCGCGCCGGCGCCTCGGGCACCATCCCCGGCGGCTTCCTCAAGCGCGAGGGCATGGCGAACGAGCGCATGACGCTCATCTCCCGCCTCATCGATCGCCCGATCCGCCCGCTCTTCCCGAAGACCTTCCGCAACGAGACCCAGATCATCGCGACGGTCATCTCGTACGACAAGGACGCGGAGACCGACATCCTGGCGCTGTGCGGCGCGTCTGCCGCCACCTGGATCTCCCCGGCGCCGGTGAGCGAGCCCGTCGCCGCCGTCCGTCTGGTCAAGGTCGGCGCCACCTGGCACATCAACCCCACCAAGGACATCGCGAACGCCGCGGACGTCACCCTGGTGGTCGCGGGCACCGCGTCGTCGATCATCATGGTCGAGGGCGGCGGCAAGGAGGCCCCTGAGGCCGACTTCCTCGACGCGCTGGACCTGGCCCAGGTCGAGATCAAGAAGATCGTGGCCGTGATCGAGGACCTCGGTCGCGCCGCCGGCAAGCCCCGAATGGAGTGGTCGGCCGGTCGCACGCCGGACGCCGCCATCGTCGCCGCCGTGCTCGAGAAGGGCGGCGAGCCGCTCAAGGCCGCCATGGGCATCGCCGGCAAGCACGAGCGCAAGGTCGCCATCAAGGCCGCCCGCGACACCGTGATCGCGGAGCTGATCGCCGGCAAGTCTGAGGGCGAGGCCGCCGTCATCGTCGAAGACGCGAAGGAAGGCTGGGAGAAGCTGGTCAAGAAGACCATGCGCTTCGCCGTCCTCGACACGAACAAGCGCCTCGACGGCCGCAGCCCGTCCGACGTCCGCGCCATCTGGTGCGAGGTCGGCACGGCGCCGCGCGCGCACGGCTCGGGCACGTTCACCCGCGGTGAGACGCAGGCCCTCGTCGTCGCCACGCTCGGCACCGACACCGACGCGCAGATGCTCGACTACCCGGACGGCAAGCGCGATCGCACCTGGATGCTGACCTACAACTTCCCGCCGTACTGCACCGGCGAGGCCCGCCCGCTCCGCGCGCCCAAGCGCCGCGAGATCGGCCACGGCGCCCTGGCGCATCGCGCGCTGGAGGCCGTGCTCCCCACCAAGGACCAGTTCCCCTACGTGCTCCGCTGCACCTCGGACGTCCTCGAGTCCAACGGCTCGTCGTCCATGGCCACCGTCTGCGGCGCGACGCTCTCGCTCCTCGACGCGGGCGTGCCGCTCAAGGCGCCGGTCGCGGGCATCGCGATGGGCCTGATCAAGGAAGGCGAGCGCTTCGCCGTCATCAGCGACATCCTCGGTGACGAGGACGCGCTGGGCGACATGGACTTCAAGGTCGCCGGCTCGCGCAACGGCATCACCGCGTTCCAGATGGACACCAAGATCTCCGGCGTCAGCCGCGAGGTCATGGCCGCCGCGCTCGAGCAGGCTCGCCAGGGCCGCCTGCACATCCTCGACGAGATGGACAAGTGCATCTCGGCGCCCCGCGAGGAGCTCTCCCCGCACGCGCCGCGCATCACCACCATCCACATCAAGCCGGACCGCATCCGCGAGCTCATCGGCCCGGGTGGCAAGGTCATCCGCGAGATCCAGGCGCAGTGCGGCGTCAAGGTCAACGTGGATGACGCGGGCAAGGTCGACATCGCGTCGTCCGACAGCGCCGCCACGGCCAAGGCCATGGCGATGATCCGCGAGCTCATGCAGGAGGCCGAGATCGGCGCCCTGTACCTGGGCACGGTCAAGCGCATCACGGACTTCGGCGCCTTCGTCGAGATCTTCCCCGGCACCGACGGCCTGATCCACATCAGCCACCTCGCCCACGAGCGCGTCAACGACGTGCGCGACGTCCTCAATGAGGGCGACGAGGTGCTGGTCCGCGTGATCGACGTCGATCGCTCCGGCAAGATCCGCCTGTCCCGCAAGGAGGCGCTCGAGACGGCGAGCTGATCGCCGACCTCGAACGTGTAGTGTAGCGGCCGGCGTGAGAACGTCGGCCGCGCTTCGTTTCGGAGGGTTGATGCGACACGTGTCGATCCGGCGCCTCGACGGCGCCAAGGATCTCGAGCTCCCCCGCTATGAGACCACGGGCAGCGCGGGCTGTGACCTGCGCGCCGCGGTCGAGGCGGAGATCGTGCTGGCGCCCGGTGCGCGCGCGCTGGTGCCCACGGGCCTGGCGATCGCGCTGCCGGACGGGCACGAGGCCCAGGTGCGTCCGCGCTCCGGCCTGGCCGTGAAGAACGGCGTGACCGTGCTCAACGCACCGGGCACCATCGACGCGGACTACCGTGGCGAGATCAAGGTGCCGTTGATCAACCTGGGCGCCGAGCCCTTCGTGATCCGCCGCGGCGACCGCATCGCCCAGCTGGTCGTGGCGCCGTTCGTGCAGGTGGCGTGGGACGAGGTCGACAGCCTCGACGCGACCACGCGCGGGACAGGTGGCTTCGGCTCCACGGGTGTTTAGAATCTGACCCCGCGCGCGTGCGCGGACCTCTGACCGGACGGGATGACGATGCTGGACATGCTCCGCAAGGGCTTCGAGAAGGCCAACCACACGCTCCGCGGCAAGCAGCGCCTCACGCCTGAGGCCCTGGCGCCTGCGCTCAAGGAGATCCGCGACGCGCTCATCCAGGCCGATGTGCGCCTGGACGTCGCCAAGGCCTTCATCGAGAAGGTGGAGGCCCGCCTGACGGGCGAGGTCGTGCAGCTGCGCGACACCACCGGCCAGCTCCGCAACCTGACGCCCGCCGACTACTTCGCGTCGGCCTGCCACGACGAGCTCGTCGAGCTGATGGGCCCGGCCGAGCCCTCGCTGGACCTGTCGGGCAACCCCACCGTCATCATGATGGTCGGCCTGCAGGGCTCCGGCAAGACCACCACCACCGGCAAGCTGGCCAAGCGCCTGCTCGACCAGGGCAAGAAGCCCATGCTGGTGGCCTGCGACATCTACCGCCCCGCCGCGGTGGACCAGCTGATGGTGCTGGGCCGCAAGCTCAACGTCCCGGTCTTCTCGATCAAGGGCATGCAGCCCGTCGAGCTCGCCAAGATGGGCGTCGCCCAGGCGCGCAGCGTCGGCCGCGACGTCGTCATCCTCGACACCGCGGGCCGCTTGGCGATCGACAACGCCCTGATGGACGAGCTCGTCCAGATGAAGGCCGCCGTCACGCCGAACGAGGTGCTGTTCGTCTGTGACGCGATGATCGGCCAGGACGCGGTCACCACGGCCAAGGAATTCGACCGCCTGCTCGACTTCACGGGCTTCGTGCTGACCAAGATGGACGGCGACGCCCGCGGCGGCGCGGCCCTGTCGATCAAGGCCGTGACGGGCAAGCCGGTCAAGCTGGTGGGCGAGGGTGAGGAGCTGGAGCGCCTCGACACCTTCCGCCCCGAGGGCCTCGCGCAGCGCATCCTGGGCCTTGGTGACGTGGCCAAGCTGGTCAACACGTTTGAGAAGCACGTGAAGGTCGAGGACGCCGAGAAGTCCGCGACCAAGATGATGCAGGGCCAGTTCAGCTACGAGGACTTCCTCGAGCAGATCCAGATGCTCCGCAAGATGGGCCCCCTCAAGGACATCCTCAAGATGCTGCCGGGCATGTCGGGCCTGCTCGACAAGCTCCCCGCCGAGGCCATCGACGAGGACGAGCTCGCGCGCACCGTGGTCATCATCCAGTCGATGACCAAGCAGGAGCGCCAGCAGCCCGACCTGCTGAACTCCAGCCGCTTCCGCCGTATCGCCAAGGGCTGCGGCCGCACCGAGGCGGACGTCCGCTCGCTGCACGAGCGCTTCGTCAGCATGCGCAAGATGATGAAGCAGATGTTCGGCGGCGGCATGGGCGACATGATGAAGATGATGGGCGGCGGCGGCTTCCCCGGCGGCGGTGGCGGCTTCCCCGGCGGCGGCGGCGGCTTCCCCGGCATGGGCGGCGGCGGCTTCCCTGGCATGGGCGGCGGGGGCTTCCCTGGCATGGGCGGCGGCGGCTTCCCCGGCATGGGCGGCTTCCCGGGGCTCGGCGGTCCGACGCAGGCGCCCCAGCGCAAGCTCACCGCGTCCGAGATCGATGCCAAGAAGCAGAAGCGGAAGGACGCGAAGAAGTCGCGACAGAAGAACCGCTAGATCGCTCAGATCGAATCTGAGCGATCGCGCAGCCTCACCGCTTATACCTTGATCATGCGCGTGGATGTACCAGCGGGCAGGCCCAGGCCTCGGTGTGTACAGAGAACCGGCGTCGTCGGTCCGCGCGCCCGCTGCGCCTGGCGTGGGCCTCGGCTCGCCGACCGCTAGGGTCGGCTCGGAACAAGCGCCGCACGCGCTGCACCCGCCGCGTCCGCCGCGCCCGCCGCGCGCCAGCTGCTCACCAGCTCGCGCGCGTCGCGTCCAGCACCGGATCGGACCCGTCCGGATGACCCCGATCGGGCGCGATCAGCCTGTCGGGCAGCAGCCCAGCGCCCTCGATGCAGCGCCCGCTCCGCTCGTGGGTGAGCGCGCTGCTGATGGTCAGCCGCCAGCCGGGCAGCAGCTTCAGCCTGCGCAGCCGCCCGCTCCCGCCGCCCGTGGGCTCGCCCCACACCTGGACGTGTTCTAGGCCTTGGAGGCCCAAGATTGCGTCCTCGCTCGCCGAGTACGTGAGGGGTGAGGTGAGGAAGCGGACCGGCTTGGTCCAGCGCGGCTTGTCGCTCGGTACGCCGTCGATCGCCTCGGGCGCGCCGAGGCCGCCGCCCGGCTGGGAGGTCCGCAGCCAGCCCAGGTGGCGGGGCTCGGTGAGGAAGCGGTCGCGGAAGGCCCGCGCCATCTTCAGGCGACCGCCGCCGTTGCCGCGCAGGTCGACGATCAGGGCTGGGCAGTCGGCCAGCGCCTCGAACGCCTCGTCGATCGCCTCCTCGACGCCCAGGCCGGGGACCCAGGCGCCGATCCACAGGTAGCCGACGCCTTCGGGCAGCCGCTCCCAGTCGACCGGCGCGCCGGTGGGCGGCTCCCACGACTCCGACCAGCGGGCCCAGCGGGCGTCGGGGCCGCGCGCCTCCAGGTCGCGGACGTCGCCGAACGATCCAGACAGGATGCGCCGCGCCACCAGCAAGGGCTTCACGTGCGGGGCCGCGGGCGTGGACGCCCAGGTCTCCCGCACGGGCTCGCCCACCAGCCGCCAGCCGGGCCGAACGCCGTGCGACCACGCGGCGGTCCACTCGGGGACGTGGGTGAGGACGACCTCACCGCCGACCACGCACGCGCCGTACGGGAGCACGCCGTGGGTGCGCGCGGGGCGGACCCAGGTGTGGAAGTCGCCCAGCTCGGCCAGCCAGCGCTGCATCGCCACGACCGGGTTGGTCGCGCCGAGCACGGACCACACGTGCCGTCGTGAGAGCGCGGTCCAGTCCACGCCGCGCAGGCCAAACGACGGCCACGTGTCGTGCACCTCGACCAGCACACGCGCGACGGCCTCCTCGACCGTGTGGGCGTGGTCGACCACCAGCGGCCCGCGCTCCAGCCGGGACAGGGAGCGCAGCGCGCTGAACGATGCCAGGATCCCGTCGACGTCGGCCGCGTCGGTGATCAGCAGGCCCCGGTCGCGGTCCAGGTCGTGGGTGGGCCTCTCGACCGCCGGCCGCCCGAGGGCCGCCAGGTGCGGGTTGTTCGCGGCGGGTCCGATCAGCCAGGTCGCGCCGTCCGCGGGCGGCGCGTCGACGAAGCGCACGGGCGCGCCAAGCTCCCGCGCCAGGTCCGACGCCTCGGACGCCAGCTGCGCAGGCAGGTCCTGGATCACGGCGCGCTCGTCGTCCTCCAGGCCGACCAGATCGGAGGGGAGGACGATCGACACGGAGCGAGCTTGGTCGAACGGGGGACGGGGCAGCCGGCGCATGGCACACCAAAACCCGCGCGGACGCCGCACGCCACCCTCGACAGCGCGCGCGTGACCAGCAAGGACGCTGCTGGAGCGACGATGCACGACGCGCCGACACCGTACGCCACGGGCCGCGACAACCAGGTGGGTCGTCGCACGTCCGTGCCCAAGCTCAACGGGCGCGTGTACACGCCCGACGCGCTGGCGCGGCACGTGGTCGACGGGCTCGACATGGCGAGCCGCTGGCTAGACCCGTCCTGCGGCGACGGCGCGTTCCTTGAGGCCGTGCTCCAGCGCGCGATCGACGACCGGGTCCCAGGCCTGCACGTCGAGGGCTGGGACATCGACGGGGACGCGCTCGCCGTGGCGTCGGCGCGCCTGGAGCCGCTCGCGAGGGCCGCGGGCGCCACGCTCTCGCTGGTGCACCGGGACGCGCTGGATCCGACCGACGCCCGCTTCGACCGCGTGGTGGGCAACCCGCCGTACCTGGAGTCCAAGCGCATGTCGGACGCGCTCAAGAGACGGCTCCGCAAGGACGGCTGGGAGGCGGCGACGGGCGCGTTCGATCTGTACGCGATCTTCGTGGAGCTCGCGTCGCGGCTGGTGTCGCCCGGCGGGCAGGTGTCGCTCATCGTGCCGAACCGCCTGCTGGTGACCGGCGCGACGGCGGGGCTGCGCGCGCTGCTGCTGTCGCGGGGGACGGTGAGCCTGGAAGACCGCGGCGGCGCCGGGGACTTTGGGGCGGCGGCGGCGGTCTATCCAGTCGTGCTGACGTGGACGGAGGGCGGCCCGCGGACTCTACGCGCGCGAGGCGCGGACGAGGGCCTGGAGCACACGCTCGTCGCGTCGAAGCTCGGCGGTCGGTGGGGCGTGCCCTGGCAGGGCGTCGGCGGCGCGCTCCTGCGCCGGGTGCTGCGCGAGCCGTCCCTGGCGCCGCTGGGCGATCGCTTCGAGATCCGCTGGACGGTGTCCTTTCACCGCGCGGGCCTGCGGGAGCGCTTTGTGTCGGCCGACCGCCCTGACTCTCCGCACGCGCGGCGCTTCCTGGGCGGCGGCAGCTTCGCCGGGAACCGGGAGCTCGACGACGGCGAGATCCGCTGGGCGGGCGCGTGGGTCGACTACGACGAGGCGCGCGCCCGCGAGGTGGGCAACGCGTTCCCGGCGATCGCCTTGTTCGACGCCCCCAAGGTGGTGGTCGCGCAGAACGCCCGACGCTGCCGCGCCGCGCTCGACCGATCGGGCCTGGTGCTCAAGGACACCTTCCTGCTGGTGCGCTCGCGCGACGGCCTGGACGAGGGTGAGCGCACGCTCGCGTGGCTCGTGTGGGTGCTGCAGAGCGACGTGTTCCACGTGCTGTACGCGCAGCTGTTCGCGGGCACCCGCAAGGGAGGCGGCTACCTGCACTTCTTGGGGAGCTACCTGGCGTCCATGCCCATCCCGGCGCCCCCGGAGGGGCCATTGGAGGGCGTGGATCGGGCCACCGCCGAGCGGCGGGTGCGCGACGCGTACGGCGTGACCGCGGAGGAGGGCGCGTGGCTCGACGCCTCGGCGGGGGTGGCTTGGCCGCTCCCGTGCTAGCATCTCGGCTCCGGAGTCCTTTGCCCATGGGCGACGCGCAGCGCTTCGAGGTGTCCGAGCTGGTTGTGCACGGACCGGACGGGGTTCGGCCTGACCCGCAGGCGCCGTCCTGGATGACCGCCGGTCGGCGCGCCACGCTGGCGCTCCGCGGCCTTCACGACGCCGCGCTCACGCGGGCGGGCGCCGACTACGACCTGACGACAGTCCGGGCGGCGGTGCACGCCCTCGCGGCGCACGGCGTGGACGTGACGCTGATCGCGCCGCTGGCGGACGTGTTGACCACGCCCGACGAGCTGATCGCCACGCTGGGTGAGGTGGCGGCGCTCGCGCTGCGCTTCCCGGGTCGGCTTGAGTTCGTGACGCACGGGGATGTTCGACCCAAGGACGCGTGGGTGGCCGCCGCCGTGGACGCCGGCGTGCTCGACGCCGAGCGCCACTACACCCTGAGCCTGGAGCGCCTGCGGGCCGTGTGGAGCGCCCGGCTGGACGGCACCACCGATGAGGTGGCGCGCCGCCTCGGTGAGTTCCTCGTGCGTCGCCTGGACGACGCCCCGCGACGCGCGATCTTCGCGTCGCTGCGCCGCGCCTGGCTCCGGCTGGCCGACGGTTGGCCCGGCGGGGCGATGGGCAAGGAGCCGGCGATGGCGCTGGCGACGTCGCTGCTGGGCGACGTCGAAGGCTGGATGAAGCGCTTCCGGCAGTACACCTACGACACCACGCGCCGGGTGGTGCTCATCCCCACCTGGCAGTGCGAGCTGCGCTGCTCCTACTGCTACATCCCCAAGCAGGACGGCCGCGTGATGACGGTCGAGGTGGCCGAGCGCGGCGTGGACCTGGCGCTGTCGACGGACCTGACGGACGTGATGATCCAGTTCTTCGGAGGCGAGGCGCTGCTGGCGTGGCCGGTGCTCCAGCACGCCATCGACTACGCGCAGACGCGCGCCCGCGCCTTGGGGAAGACGCCCTCGTACGTCGTCAGCAGCAACGGCTGGTCGCTCGACGAGGAGAAACTGAGCTGGATGAAGGAGCGCCCGATCCGCTTAGAGCTCTCCCTCGACGGCGACGAACGGACCCAGAACCGCTTCCGTCCCTCCCGCTGGAAGGCGGCCAAGAGCTACGACAACTCCATCGCCACGCACGCCTCGGCGATCCTCGCGAGCGGCATCGAGCAGTACGTGATCATGGTCGTCCACCCGACCAACGTCGACGCGATGCCCGCGAACTTCTTCCACATCGCGGACCTGGGCTTCAAGCGCATCCAGATCAACAACATGCTGGGCCGTGTGTGGACCGAGGCCGAGACCGCGTCGTTCGCGCGCGGCCTGCATCAGATTGGGCAGGGCCTGATCGCCCGCTGGGCGCGGGGCGAGTCGATCGAGTTCATCAACATGCAGCACAAGCCCGTCGCCATGCGCCTCAACGGCGAGGTGACGGTGGACTGGGACGGCACGATCTACGGCGGCAACTCGTTCCTCCACGAGACCGAGCACAAGGACAAGTTCGTCCTGGCCACGCTCGACGACCGCACGGGCGTGGACCGCTACTGGATCGACGCCACCGACAACCACTTCCTACTCGACTGGTCGTACCGGCCTACCGTCACCAAGAACAACGTGGACGTGGGCAAGATCATGGCCAGCTTCATCGGCTGGATGACCAAGAAGGGCTACCGATCGGACGGCCCGGCCGCGCAGGCGGGGCCGACGGAGGCCTCCCCATGAAGCGCGTGCTGCCCCTGGCCTTTCTGGCCGCCTGCGCAGGCGGCGACCCGACGAAGGACGACACGGACTCGTCCGGCGGGCTGCCGCACAAGGTGTTCGTGATCGGCGTCGACGGCCTGCGTCCTGACGCGCTTGCCGCGGCCAACACCCCCAACCTGGACGCGCTGTTCGAGCGCGGCGTGCTCGCGCTCGACGCGCACACGCACGCGCAGGGCGTGACGTTGAGCGGCCCCGGCTGGGCGTCCGTCCTCACCGGCGTGGAGGTCGAAGACCACGGCGTCGAGAGCAACGACGACCTCGGCAGCATCAGCCCCGACTGGCCCAGCTTCCTCAGCCGCGTCCGCGCCGCCGGGCGAAGCACCGCCGCGGTGTTCGACTGGGTCGGCATCCTGCCGCTGGTGGGGCCTGACGCGACCGACGCCATGGATCAGGGCACCGACGAGGCCGTGGGCGCCGCGCTCGTCACGCGCATCGAGTCCGGCGAGTTCGACCTGGTGTTCTCGCACTTCGACTCAGTCGACCACGCGGGCCACAGCAGCGGCTTCTCCGCCGACAACCCGGAGTACATCGCGGCGATCGAGGGCGTGGACGCCGACGTCGCGGGGGCGATCGACGCGGTGACCGCCGACGCGGAGAACGCCGACTGGCTCGTCGCGCTGGTCACCGACCACGGCGGGCTGGGGACCGGCCACGAGGAGCCGAGCGTGGACACGCAGACCATCCCGGTGGGCGTGGTCGGCGGCGGGCTGCCCGCGGGCGGCGACGCGCCGTCGGACGCGAACCACATGGACGTGGCGCCCACCGCGCTGGACTGGCTCGGCGTGCCGTACGAGGACCTGGACGGGAAGTCCTGGCTACTTTGAGGGCTTGACCTTGGGCGGCTTGCCGTGGCCGCGCGCGGGTTCTTCCACCACAGGCGGCGTCGCGGGCGGGGGCGTCGCGCCCGGCGCATTGGCCGCAGCGAAGCCTTCCAGCACGACCAAGCCGCTGTCCGGCGGGATCTGCATGCGGATCACGTCGCGGGGCGTGTCCGACGGCGTGAGGTGCAGCCGCAGCTCGACCTCGCCGTCCGGCGGGATGAAGAAGCCCGAGCCGTCTGGGGTGGTGATCGTCGACTGGTAGGTGCCCGCCAGCGTGCCCGCGAACGCGAGGCCCTTGTACAGGCACATCTGGCCGCTGCGGTTGCGCAGCACGACCTTGATCTTGGGTGCCTTGGGCTCACCGGGGCGGGCGTCGCGGTACTCCGCGCGCACCTTGTCGCAGGTGGGCAGGTCGAACGTGACGACGTCGATGTCGACCGTGGTCATCGACACGACCTCGGACGGGGCGGGGGCCTCGCCCGCGTGGGCGGACAGCAGGAGGGCGAGCAGGACCGACATGGGAGCTCCGCAGGATGGGAACAGCTAACGCACAAGCGCGTCGGTGACTTCCACGGTGGTCCGCGTACCTGCCCGCGGATACGCCGCGCCCGCGAGGTGGAGATGACCGGAGGTTCCGCGGACGTGACGCGCGCCGACCGCTTGCGTCTGCTGCTCGCGATGGAGGTGGCTCGGGTGGTCGTGCAGCTGCGCGAGCGCCTGGAGTTCATGGTGACCATCTGGTCCAGGCACCGCTCCCGCGAGCCGTTCCTGGACACGCTGTTCACCCGCTGGCGCACCGCCGCGCTGCCGGATCTGGTGCTGCTCGAGCCGGCCCAGGTGCGCGCGCTGGAGGGCTTCTACGCCGTCGTCGACGACCTGCGCCTGTACCTGACGTGGACCGACGACATGCCCGTCACCCTGCACGACGCGCTGGAGGCGCGGCTGGTCGAGCTGACGGAGTTCGGCGAGCTCGCCATCGAAGCGCTCGGCGTGCAGCTCCCCGAGGAGGTCGTCGGCAGCCTGCCGCTCGACGTCCCCGAGGGCGAGTAGGCCAGACCTACGACGGCGCGTCGCCCGACACCGCGGCGGTTGCGGTGTGCTCCAGCCACGCGTCGTGCGCGTCGCGCTGCGACTGCGGCAGGCGGGCGATGCGATCGCGGATGCGGGTGAGCCGCTGGCTGACCGCGGCTCGGCTGACCCCGCTCTTGCGGGCTAGGTCGGCCTGGCTGCCCGCGTGGAGCAGGTCGGACAAGAAGGTGCGGTCGGCCAGATCCAGCGGCGAGTCGACCCACAGCTCCACCGCCTCGTCGGGGGCGGGCGCGGTCGGGGTCCAATGGACGCCGTGCAGGTCTTCGACGGTCTCGCGCTCGCGGAGCCGGAGCTGCGCGCGACGCAGGGTGGTGCGGTCGGTCACGGTGCGCACGAACGCCTGCAGCTCGGCGGTCGTCTCTCCGCGGAAGCGGCCCAGCGCGCCTTCCATCAGGGTGAACAGGACTTCGCCGAGGATCTCTTCCTGGTCCGCGTCGGCCAGGAGATCGCGACAGCGGGTGCGCGACAGGTAGCCCACCCGACGTTCGACGAACGCGGCGAGCGTGCGGAACATGGCCGCCGCTTCCGGTCCGTGGCGGTCTGCGAGCAGCCGCCTCACGTCGAGGTGGAGGGAGCCCATCGATCAGAATCCGTTGGAGATGCGCTCAGCGCTGTCGTCGGTGTCGGTGACCTCGTCTTCAGCGGGAGGCGGCGGGAGCTTGCTGGCGAGCGAGCGGGGGAGCTCGTCGTGACCCTTGCGGGCCCAGACAGCGAGGCGTTGGCAGGTCCATTGGCCCGCGCTCACCGTCTCCACGAACGCGCACATCGCCCGCTGCGACGTCGTCTCGTTCGGCGTGACACCCATCGCGACGAGGATCAGGGCGAGCATGGTCTTCATAGGGGCTCCGGGCCGCGCAGCGCGGCGAGATCAGGGTCGGTGTCGATGGCCCGTGACAGGTCCGCCACCATGGAAGGAGAGAGCGTTCGACGGACCTGGGCCAGGATCTCTTCGGCCTCTTCGATCTCGCCGAGCTTGAGCAGGGCCGCGAGCACGTTGCCGACGTTCTCGGCGGTGCGCTGGCGCTCGAGCGCCCGGGTGAAGTGATCCAGCGCGACCGAGTGGTGGCCGCGCAGGAACGCGAGCACGCCGCGGTGACGGTCGACCGACGCGAGGTTGGCGTCCAGGTGCGGTCCGCCGAGCTCCAGGGCCGCCAGCTCCTGCTCGCCCGCCAGCCGCGCGGCCTCGGACCAGTCGGCTACCTTGGGGCTGGCCGCGACCACGTGCAGGGCCGAGAGCAGGTGGACCCGATCGATCCGGCCCTCGGCGTGCAGCCGGTGGATCCAAGGCCGCAGCGCGGCCGGGTCCATGTCCGGGGCGTGCAGGCGGGCGCCGATCTCGCGCATGGCGTCGCGCTGGGCAGGGTCCACCGCGTCGGCGGGCGTGAAGTACGCCCGCTCGTCCACTGCCTTGAGGATCCGCTCGTACAGCGAGCTGTGGTCCAAGGGCCCGTCCTTCTCTTTTGGGAAGTGCGCCCAGAGGCGGCCTTGTAAACGTACACGACAATAAAGATTGGCGTCCGGGAATTGCTCGGCGGGTCGGAAAGTTTTCGCGGGCGACCAGAGCCTGCTTGCGCGTGAGCCCGCGCGGGGCGACTCTCGGACGTCTTGACGCAGCCCCCGCCAGCCCCGAACAAGCCTGATCGCCGACGCCTCCGGGCCGTCCTGGCGACCGCGCTCGCCGTGCTGCTGTTGGCGGCGATCGCGCAGACGCTTGACGCAGGCCGTTTCACGGCTACGCTGTCGTCGTTCCGCTGGGGCTTCCTGGTGCCGGCGCTGCTGGCGGACGTGCTGGTGCTCCTGCTGCGCGGCCGACGCGCGCAGGTGCTGCTGCCGGTGGGGCCGCCGTGGCGGTCGGTGATGTCGATCGTCGCCACCACCTTTGTGGCGGGCATGCTCACACCCATGCGGGTGGGCGGGCTGCTGCGCCCTTGGATGCTGGAGCGGCGCTTCCAGATACCGTTCGGGACGGGTCTGGCAGGCATCGTGGCCGAGCGCCTGCTCGACATCCTCTCGCTGCTGGTGCTGTTCGGCGTGGCGAGCGCGCTGGGCGCCACCGACCCGGCGCTGGATCCGTCGGGCCGCCTGGGCGAGGTACGGCTGCTGCTGGGTCTGGCGGCCGCGGGCGGGCTCGTCGGGTTCGCCGTGCTGCTCGCGATGGGCCCGGAGCGGGTGGTCGGCTTGGCCCGGCGCCTGGGCGGGGAGCGGGTCGGCGGGCTGGCGGCGGCGTTTGAGCAGGGGCTGCGGGCGATGGTCGGCGCGCCCTGGCGCACCGCGGAGGCCGTGCTGATCACGGTGTTCATGTGGCTGGGCGGCATGTCGGCCGCGGTGTGGATCATGTGGGGCATCCCAGGCGTGGTCGCCACCCCCGCCATCATTGTGACATTCTGGGCGGCGGTGATGGCCGCCAACGCCACCGTGCCCACGCCCGCGTCGCTCGGCGCCTACGAGGCCGCGGGAATTGCGGCGCTTGGATTGTTCTCTTTCGACCCGTCGGTGGCCGCGGTGATCGTGCTGATGGTCCACCTGGGGGGCCTGTTGGTCCAGGCGACGTTCGGCGGGATCTGCTTCATTCTCGACGGGGGTGTGAACGGTGCGGGTCAGGCCGTGGCGAACGGGGGGGAAGGGGATTAGGGGGCGCGCCCCGCGCCAGCGGCATCCCGGGTCGGTACGGAATGCGGTTCATGGCGCGCGTCGGAGGCAGGTCGAATGTCCAAGCCGCGGCTGTTGCTCTCGTTCTCAGGTGGGCTCGACACGAGCTTCTGCGTGGTCAACCTTGGCGAAAGGTACGTGGTCTCCACGGTCACCTTCGACTGCGGCGGTCTCGATGACGCCGAGCGGGCCAAGATTGCGGATCGGTCCAAGGAGTGCGGCGCCGAGTCGCACACCCTGGTCGACCTCCGCGACGAGCTCTGCGACCGCATCCTGACGCCGCTGCTCCGCACTGGCTTCCTCAAGGGTGAGAACTACCCGCTGTGCGTCGGCTCCGAGCGCGGCCTGCAGGCGGCTCACCTCGCGCGCCTGGCGAACGAGGGTGGCTTTGACGCGGTCGGCCATGGCTGCACCGCCGCCGGCAACGACCAGGTCCGCTTCGACGTGACCCTGCGCACGCTGCTCAACCCCGGCATCAAGATCGAGGCCCCCATCCGCGACCTCGGCCCCTCCCGCGAGGAGTCGGCGGAGATGCTCCGCAAGGTCGGCATCCAGACGGAGGCCAAGACCACCACGTACAGCATCAACACGTCCATGTGGGGCACCACGATGGGCGGCGGTCCGCTGCACGACCCGTCCAAGCCCGTCCCCACCGACCTGCGCCTCAAGGTGCTCGCCGCGGCCGACGTCACCCTGCCTGAGGAGATCCTCAAGATCGGCTTTCAGGCCGGCCGTCCGGTCAGCGTCGACGGCGTCGAGATGGGCATGCCCGCCCTGATCGAGCTGCTCAACGAGCGCGGCGCGGCGCACGGCCTCGGCCGTGATGTCCACACCGGCGACACGGTCCTCGGCATCAAGGGCCGCATCCTGTTCGAGGCTCCCGCCGCGGCGCTCATCCACCGCGCGCACCTTGAGCTGTGCAAGCTCACGCTGTCCAAGCAGCAGATCCTGCTGCGCGACCACCTCAAGCCCACGTACGGCCAGCTCCTCCATGAGGGCTTCTGGCTGGACTCCGTGATGGCGGACATCGAGGCGTACTTCGCGTCCGAGCAGCAGGTGGTGAACGGCGAGGTCGGCCTGACGCTGGGCAAGGGCACGGTGGAGCTCTCCACCATCGACGCGCCGCAGTCCCGCATGAAGGGCCGCGCTCGCTACGGCGAGCTGGGCGCGGGTTGGGATGGCCGCGACACGGACGGCTTCTCCAAGATCCTCGCCATCGGTCTCCGCCGGTGACCGAACAATACGACCTCCGCCTCCGGCCCCACAAGGTCGCAAGCGTCTGCCTCCCGTTCGACCTCGGCCCCTACATCACCGTGCATCAGACGCCCCTCGCAGAGGAAGGCGCCGCGATCGCGTGCAAGGTGTTGACCGCGCGTCGTGAGTACGGCCACCTCGAGCTCACCACGGGCCGTCAGGCGCGCCTGGTGCCCGGCGATCTGATCGTCGGCGCGCTCGGCAGCCGCGCGGCGCTGCGCGGCTTCTGCGGCCGCGTCCCGGCCCAGGTCAAGGCCGGCGACGTGCTGCACCTGCTCAACATGGGCGGTGTCATCGGCGTCTCCGACGGCGATCACGCGGGCCTCGGCGCGCCGATCGAGCTTCAGGTGCTGGGCACGCCCTACCGCCAGGGCAAGCCGCTGCGCCTCAAGGACTTCGCGATCGATCCGGCCCTGCCCGTGCCGGACAAGATGCCGCCGGTGCTCGTCATCGCGGGCACGTGCATGCACGCCGGCAAGACCACGGCCGCCGCGGTCATCACGCGCTGGCTACGCAGCCGCGGCCTGATCGTGCACGCGGGCAAGGTCACCGGCGTCGCCGCCGTGAAGGACCTTCAGGTGTTCGTGGACAACGGCGCCAACAAGACCCTGTCCTTCCTGGACTGCGGCCTGCCGTCGACGTCGTACCACACCGACATCCCCGACCTCGCCCAGACCATGCTCGCGCACCTGGCGCAGGAAGCGCCGGACGTGATCGTGCTCGAGATGGGTGACGGCCTGATGGGCGACTACGGCGTGGACGACGTGTTCGCCGACCCGCGCTTCAGCAAGCACATCACGGGCGCCGTCGTGGCCGCCAACGACACCATCGGCGCGGTCGCCGCCGCCCGTCAGCTGCAGGCCTGGGGCATCCCCGTGCGCGTCGTGACCGGTCCGGCCACCGACAACGTCACCGGTACCCGCCGCCTGAATCAGCAGGGCCTGCCCGCCGCCAACATCTTCCTCGAAGCCGACAAGGTCTGCCAGCTGGCGGCCGCTGGTCTCGCCCCCGAGGAAGAGGGATGACCACGACCGTCCGCGCCGGCATTGTCGGAGCGAACGGCTTCTTGGGCGGCGAGCTGGTCAGGCTCCTCGCGTCGCATCCGTTCGTCCAGCTCACCGCGCTCGTCGCGGGCAAGAGCGCCGGTCGGCGCTTGAGCGAGCTTCGTCCTGCCCTTCGTGGCCCGGGCGACGGCTTGCTTGAGGCGTTTGACGCGGACGTGCTCTCGCAGCGCTGCGACGTGGTGTTTCTGGCGCTGCCGCACGGCGAGTCCGCGGTGGCGGGCCGTGAGCTGGTCGCGCGCGGCGTGCGTGTGATCGATCTCGGCAGCGACTTCCGCATCGTCGACCCGGCCGAGCACACCCGCTGGTACGGCAAGCCCCCCGCGGCGCCTGAGCTGTCGGCGGAGGCCTTCTACGGCCTGCCCGAGCTCACGGGTGGCGCACCCGCGACCGCGCGCGTGATCGCCAACCCGGGCTGCTTTGCGACCGCGCTCGCGCTGACGCTGGCGCCGCTCCAGCCGCACCTCGCGTCGGGCGTGGACGTCACGATCTTTGGCGTGACGGGCTCGTCGGGCAGCGGCATCGCGCCGCAGGACGGCACCCAGCACACGCTGCGGGTGAACAACTTCGTCGCCTACAAGCCGCTCAAGCACCAGCACATGGGCGAGCTGCTCCAGCTTCTGGGCCAGCGTGGCGCGGTCCCCGGCGTTCGTTTTGTGCCGCACAGCCTGCCCGCACCCCGCGGCATCCACCTCACGCTCGTCCTCAAGGCGAGCGAGCTGGACGGTGACGCGCAGGCACTCTACCGCGCGGCCTACGAGGGCAAGCCCACCGTCGACGTGATCGAGGGCGCAGCCGCCATGGGCGCCACGCTGCTGTCCGTCCGCACGCTGATCGGCGTGCAGAAGGTGGGCAGTGACGTCGTGATCACGACCGCGATCGACAACCTGCTCAAGGGCGGGTCCGGTCAGGCCGTGCAGAACCTCAACCTCTGGTACGGGTGGGACGAGACCGTCGGTCTTCCGCTCGTGGGGGCTTGGCCATGAGCGCGCTGCTGCCTGTCTACCCGCGTCTGGACCTCGACCTGGTGCGCGCGAACGGCGTGTACATGTACACGTCGGACGGTCGCCAGATCCTCGACCTGTACGGCGCCCACGCGGTCTGCCCGCTGGGTCACGCCCACCCTGAGCTGGCGGAGACGCTGTCCAACGCGTACCGCACGCTCGACTTCTACTCGAACTCGCTGCACATGGCGGTGCAGGAGCGCGCGGCCAACGCGGTGCTGGGCGGCAGCGAGCATCTGGCCTACGTGCACTTCGTGAACTCGGGGACCGAGGCGAACGAGTCCGCGTTGCACCTGGCGCGCAAGCTCACCGGCCGAAAGACGGTGATCACGCTGGACTCCAGCTTCCACGGCCGTACGCTCGGCGCGCTGTCGGTCACCGGGCTTGGCGGCTACCGCGGCCGCATCCCGCTCGACGTGCCGGCGCACTGGTGCCGCACCTTCACGCTCGGCCAGGAGGACCTGTCGAGCATCGACGAGACCGTCGCTGGCGTGATGATCGAGGCGATCGTCAGCTTGGGCGGCCTGTACGTGCCGGACGCCGCGTGGCTGCAGCGCGTCGAGGCCCGCTGCCGCGAGGTCGGCGCCTTCTTCATCTTCGACGAGGTCCAGGGCGGCGTGGGTCGCACCGGCACCTGGTACGCGCATGAAGCCTTTGGTGTGAAGCCGGACATGGTCACGCTCGCCAAGTCGCTCGGCGCGGGCTTCCCCGTGGGCGCCATGGTCTGCACCAAGGCGATCGGCGATCGCGTCGGCTCCGGCGAGCTCGGCACCACGTTCGGCGGCGGCCCGATGGCCTGCGCCATGGTGGAGGCGGTCGCGAACATCATCCGCCGCGACGGCCTGATGACCCGCGTGCTGGAGATCGAGGCCCGCATCCGCGCCGGTCTGGCCGGCATCCCCGGCGTCGAGGTGCGCGGCAAGGGCTGTCTGCTCGGCGTAGAGACCCCGGTGTCGGCCAACACGGTGCGCGACGCGCTCCTGGCCCGCGACATCATGGTCGGCACGTCGTCGCACCCGCGCACGCTGCGGCTCCTGGCGCCTTACATCCTCCAGGACGAGCACGTCGACCGGTTCGTCACCACCCTCAAGGAGGTGATCGGTGTCTGATCTGCTTCATGTGGTGTCGCCGACCGACCTGACGGACGCGGACCGCGCCATCATCCTGTCGCGCGCGGGCGTGCTCAAGGCGTCCGACCCCAACCCCGTGCCCAACCGGCTGCGGGTGGGCGCGCTGTACTTCAACCCGTCGCTTCGGACGCGCGCGTCGTTCGAGCAGGCGGTCCGCATCGTCGGCGGCTCCTGCCAGACCATGAACGCCACCAGCGACACCTGGGCGCTCGAGCTTGACCCCGACGCAGTCATGGACGGCGACAAGGTCGAGAACATCGCCGAGGCGGCGCGGGTGCTCGGCCAGTTCTTCCACATCCTCGGCGTGCGCAGCTTCCGCGGCACGGCGCCGTGGGACGTGGAGCGCACCGAGCCGGTGCTGCGCAAGATCGCGCACTACGCGGGCGTGCCGATCATCAGCCTGGAGGGCACCACGCACCACCCCTGTCAGGGGCTGGCGGACGTGATGACGCTCCATGAGACCTTCGGTCCGGACCTGCGCGGCCTGCCGGTCGCGCTGTCCTGGGCCTACCACCCCAAGGCGCTGCCCACGGCCGTGCCCCAGACCTTCTTGATGCAGGCGGCGCTCGCCGGCTGCGACGTGTCGGTGGTTCACCCGCACGGGTTCGATCTGGATCGTGAGGTGCTGGACTCAGCGCGCTCCGAGGCGTCGGCGCGCGGCGGCAAGGTCACGGTCACGCATGATCGCTTGGGCGGCCTGCGCGGCCGTCGCGTGGTCTACGTGAAGTCGTGGGGTCGCTTGGATCGCTCTGGTCCGACGGACCCGGAGCTTCGCACCTGGCAGATGGACGAGTCGGCGATGTCGGGCACGGATCACGGTCGCGTGATGCACTGCCTGCCGGTCCGCCGCAACGTCGTCATCGCGGGAGAAGTGCTCGACGGGCCTCGCAGCCTTGTCGTGCAGCAGGCAGGAAATCGGATGTGGGCACAGGCCGCGCTGGTCGAACACCTCGCGCGTCGCCAGGGAGTCATTCCATGAAGCCGGATCGTGGTCCAGACGTCGCCGAGGCGGCCCAGTACATTGAAGCGTTCCGCGATCGGCTGGTCGTCGTCAAGCTCGGCGGCGAGCTGCTCGACGGCGGCCCCGTGCTCGAGCGCATCCTCCCACAGATCGTCATCCTCGTGCGCTGCGGGCTTCGTCCGCTGATCGTGCACGGCGGCGGCAAGCAGGTGGACGCCGAGTGCAAGCAGCGCGGCCTGGTGCCTCGCAAGTTCCGCGGCCGCCGCGTGACCGACGACGCCACGCTCGACGTGCTGGTTTCGGTGGTGGGTGGCGATCTCAACCGCGCGATCGTCGAGCGCCTGCGCCGCGACGGCGTGCCGGCGATCGGCTTTGAGGATGGCGTCACCAGCGCGGTGCACTGCGTCCGTCGCCCGCCCACGGTCGAGGACGGCGAGACCGTCGACTGGGGATGGGTTGGTGACGTGGTCGGCGTGGACGCCTCCAAGTTCACCAAGGGCCCCAACGGCTGGTCCGTGCCCGTGCTCCCGAGCTTGGGCACGCTGGACGACGGCCACCTGGTCAACGTGAACGGCGACGCGGTCGCCAGCCGCGTGGCGTCCGATCTGGGCGCGTCCAAGCTGGTGCTGCTCACCAGCATCGCCGGCGTCATGCGCGGGCTGGACGCGGCGGGCCCCATCTCGCAGCTGCCAGTGTCGGCGGTGCGTGAGTTGATCGACGAGGGCGTGATCGCGGGCGGCATGCGCGCCAAGGTCGAAGAGGCCCTCAAGGCGATCGACCGCGGCGTCGAGCGCGTGCACATCATCTCGGGCCGTGAGCCGGCGACGCTGCTGCGCGAGATCTTCAGCGACAACGGCTGCGGCACCCTGGTCGTCCCTGACGACGCGGGCCTGCGGTGAGCGCCGAGGATCGCACGCCGGCGCGCAGCCTCGGCGGGCGGTTCACCGAGGCCACCGACGCGCTGCTCGAGCGCATCAACCGCAGCGTCGACGTGGATCGGCGCCTGTGGGATCAGGACGTGCGCGGCTCCAAGGCCCACGCGACGATGCTCGCGCGCGTGGGCCTGATCTCCGCGGACGAGGCCAAAGCGATCGTCCACGGGCTGGACGCGATCCACGAGGAGCTGCGGACCGGCGCGTTCGAGTTCCTCCCGTCCGACGAAGACATCCACATGGCGGTGGAGCGCCGCCTGGGCGAGCGCATTGGCGCGCCCGCGCGCAAGCTGCACACCGGCCGCAGCCGCAACGATCAGGTCATCTTGGACACCACGATGTGGATGCGCGACGCGTTCACCGTGCTGCGTGACGACCTCGACGCGCTCATCCGCCTGCTCGCGGATCGCGCGGAGCAGGGCGTCGACGCGCCCATGCCGTCGTTCACGCACCTGCAGCCGGCCCAAGTCAGCAGCGTCGGCCAGTGGCTGTGCGCGCACGCGGCCGAGCTGTCCCGCGCGCGTCGCCGTGTGGGCGACCTGCTCGCCCGCCTGGACGAGAGCCCGCTCGGCAGCGGCGCGTCGGCAGGGACCTACCTGCCGATCGATCGGCAGCACACGGCGACGGCGCTCGGCTTCACGCGGCCCACGCTCAACGCCACCCAGACCACCGGCAGCCGCACGGACGTGATCGACGCGATCGGCGTGCTCGCCACGACGGGCGTCGGCCTGTCCCGCCTGGGCGAGGAGCTGGTGCTGTTCGCGTCTCCGGCCTTCGCGTGGCTCAAGCTGCCGGACCGGCTGACCACCGGCTCCAGCCTGCTGCCGCAGAAGCGCAACCCGGACGGGGCAGAGCTGCTTCGCGTGCTCGGCAAGCTCCCGGCGGGCGACTTCGCCGCGCTCGCCTCGGCCGCCAGCGGGCTTGTCAGCGGGTACAGCAAGGACCTTCAGCCTGACAAGACGCTGCTGTTCCGCTCGTACGACAACACGCGCGACGCGGTGAGCCTGGCGGCCCTGCATGTGGACGCCATGTCCTGGGACGCGGCGCGCATGGAGGCCGCGTGCGGCTCCGAGCTCGCGGCGCTCTGGCTCGCGGATCGCCTTGTGCTCGCGGGCCTGCCGTTCCGTGAGGCGCACCACCTGGTCGGCCGCGCGGTTCGACTAGGCCAGGACACCGGCGGCCTGGCGGCGGGCTTCGCGGCCGCGCTGGGTGAGCACCCGGTCGACGGCGGCGAGGGCATCTCGGCTGAGCTGGCTGGCATGACCCCGGCCAAGCTGCTGGCGGGTCTGCGGACCGCGGGCGGCGCAGGGCCCGAGAGCGTGCGCGCGCAGATCCAGGCGCTTCGCGGGGCGTGAGCGCGAGACGCGCGGGCGACGGGTCGCGCGAGCGCTTGTCGACCACGTGGGAGGGCTCCCCCTCATCGCGGAACAGGAGGCGCGTCATAGGTCGCGCGCTTCCCCAGGGTGCCTCATGGCGATTCCGACCTCCGCGAAGACCCACATCGTCGCGCACCTGCAGACGCTGAGCGACCTTGAGATCGGCAAAGCAGTGTTCTACTGTATGGTTCGCCCCGGCGGAGAGAAGGACACGAATGTCCGCGTCTCCTTCGGGGAAAACGAGTCGGTGACCACGCTGGACTTCTTCGCTCGCCTCTGGAAGCAGGACGAGGGCGTGAAGTCCACCAAGCGTGAGGACTGGGTCGTGGCGCGAGGGGCGCTGGTCCGCGGCAAGGACCGCCTGCGCGCGCTTCCGGGTGTGCGGGCCAACCGGGTGACCGCCAAGGCGCAGCTCAAGGACACCTTCAAGGCGCTCCGAACGTCGCTGAAGGGCGAAGGTGTCGCGATCAAGGCCCTCAACGATGTGGTCGACGGCGAGTTCGGCACGACGGGCCAGTACACGACCTGGGTTCGCACCGCGGGCGTCGTCGCCGAGGGCCAGCTTGACGAGACTGAGACCGAGGCCGGGAAGGACACGTCGTCCAAGCTCGTCATCGCGCTGGTGAACGCCTTCAAGAAGGTCGGGCTGAACGCCGCGCTCCGGGCGCACGCGTCGACGAACGACGAGCCCGCGCGTACGCTGGCGCGCGAGGCGCTCGCGAAGCTCGCTAAGGTGTTGGAGAAGCTTGTGGCGGGCAGCGTGGACGCGCGCCGGACGCTGGTCGGCAGCCGGCTCGGCAAGACCCGCTACAAGGACAGCCTGCTCACCCTCGACGATCTGGACGCGCGCCTGCGCCTGGCCCAGAACGAGGTGCAGAAGGCGCTCGGGCTGACGTTTGAGGGGGCGGACCTCACCGGGCTGTCGGACGTCAAGAACACGGACATCATCCTCAGGACGCTGCGCGCGCTGCTCGCGAAGTATCGCGACGCGCTGCCCGACGCCAAGGTCGGTGTGCTCGCGGAGCTGTACTTCGCGGCCGACTATTGGCTCAAGGCGGCGGGCGTGGGGCAGGCTGGCCGCAAGTTCTCTGACGGCGTCGACAAGGAGATGAAGGCGCAGGTCGAGGAGTTCTACACCAAGGCCGCGACGCGCCTGGCCAAGGAGGCCAAGGTCGGGATCAACGCGCTGCCGGCGTGGCTGGAGAAGCACTACGGCAAGGGCATGGAGGAGCACGGCACCACGCTCGACGTGGAGCGCGAGCTGGCCAAGTGGATGACCGGCGATCAGCGCGACCTGTTCCGCGTTCACGTGAAGGGCGGCAAGCTCTACCAGTACGACTGGTGGACCTGGCGCGAGAAGGTGCCGGGCTTGATGAACCTCGTCCCAGCGGACTCGTCCGAGTACCCGAGCCAGCAGATCACGGCCGGGTTCACTGGCTTCGTGCTCAGCATGAGTGGGGACCTCTACATCACCCATCAGCACGCGGTCGAGCAGGACGACGGCGATCGGCTGTCGGTGTTCCACTCGTCCTACATGTCGGGCCTGCCGATCCGGATGGCGGGCGAGCTCAAGATCTCGGGCGGCAAGGTCGAGATCGTCAACTCCCGCAGCGGCCACTACAAGCCGCCGCTCGCCATGTTCGTGAACTTCATCAAGCACATGATGATGCTGGGCGTGAAGGTTGAGTGGGTGATGCCGGATCCGAGGAAGAAGGACAAGCTCACGGTCGGCGAGTTCCTCGAGCTGCACGGGTCGCTCCAGCCGAGCCCCGCCGACTTCGAGAAGAACGACCGCGAGATGTCGGCCTACCGTCAGAAGATGCAGTTTGAGCAGATGGTCGCGGCTGATCAGCGTGCCTACGACGAGGCGATAGGGGGCATGAAGTTGCTCGCGGACGCCGTCGCCAAGGACCTCAAGAACCGGAGTAAGGTCGCGAAGGGCGGGGCGGGCGTCGAGACGTTCCACCAGGGCCTGCGCCTGGCCGCGGCCGTGAAGCGCGCTGCGACGGAGGTTGAACGGGTGAGCGCCGACTTGGAGGAGCGGAGCCGCAAGATCAAGGCGCAGCTCGCCCAGCGCAAGAAGAACCACGACGCGTTGGTGACGAAGGACGTGACGGCGCAGGCAGAGGTGGCGGACCCATACGTGATCGCGCTCACCGCCATGCGGACCAAGCTCGAAGGCTTGGTCGTGCGCGGGAAGACGGCGGTGGAAAAGGCGCGCCGCCCACGTTCGAAGGGGCTGCCGAAAGCCCAGCCGAAGTAGTCGGAGCCGTCCTCCGCGGACGACGTCGACGCGCAGGCCATCGAGGCGCTCCGCTAGCGCCCGGCCTTGCACGGCGACGTGGCCTCTGCGGGCGCCGAGCGCGTCCCGCGCGAGGTCCCCCGGAGCGCATGGTGCTCCGAAATGGCGCCGGCAGGGGCAACGCCTTCGCGGTGTCCACCTGCCGGTGGAAGGGCCGTACGCCGACCTTCTCCCACGGCGCGGTCGGCGGTGACCTCACCCACCCGGAGCGCCCAACGCGCTTGCGGCTCAAGCCCGAGTCCATGCTGCGGCCGTAGCGAAAGGCGTGGACTGTCGATGCGAGCGGTTCTACGCCTTTCCCCGTACGCGCCCCCCCGCATGAAGCATTCGAAGCAGCCAACCGACAAATCAGAACCGCGCGAACTACACGCGGTTCTCGTGGAGGACCCCATGCGCGGTCTCGTGGTCGGCGAAGACACCCTGAACCGGAACCTGTTTCGGGCGGCGCTCGAGCTGCTCTCGATCCCGTGCGCGGCGGCGGCCTCGATCGGGCAGGGGCGGATCGCGCTGTCGGCCACCCACGCGGACCTGGTGGTGGTCGTGGAGCACGAGAACCACGGCGACGGCCTGGACTGGGTGCGCGAGCTTCGACAGCACGGCTGGAGTGGCCGGGTGGTGTACGCGGCCTCGCTCGTCTCCGACCCGCACTTGGACGAGCTGGCGAACTCGCTGCAGGTGCCTACCGTGATGTTGGAGCCGTACGAGCTCACCGAGGTGGTACAGCACCTCCAGTCCACCCTGGTCGACGCGGTGCGCGGCGCCGTCAACGACGAGGGCCAGTACCCCCAGGCCTGGTCCGGGACCCTGGCGCGGGTGCGAGAGCAGTTCGGCCAGACCTTGGCCTCCGAGGTCGACGACGTCGTCGCGGACGTCGAGGGCGGGGTGACGGGTGCCGGTCCGTCTGTGCGCGCGACGGTCGGGGGGAGCTGGCGGCTGCTGGCCAGCCGCTGCACCGACATGCGCTTCACCGTGGTGGCGGAGCTGCTGCAGATGAGCGCCGAGGCGCTCTGCGCCGACGCCGCGGTCATGGACACCGCGCGGCTGGAGTCCGCCTGCGTCCTTATGCACACATGGGCGCACGCGTGGGGGCCTCGTCGCGCTAGCGTCTCTCCGTCGCCCCGGCAGGCCGGGACGGCCCTGTGCGTCTCCGCCGACCGCGCGCTGCTCGTCGCGCTCGCGGACTGGTTCGACCTGCACGGCCTGGACATGATCAACGCCGGGTCGATGGTCGCGGCGAGGGCGCTCGCGCGCACCACCCCGATCGCGTACGCGCTCATCGCGGACGACCTCCCGGACGACGGCGCGCAGCGGCTGGTCGAGTTCCTCCACCGTCAAGAGAGCACGTCGACCGCGCCGATTGGCCTGATCGCCGAGGACACCGAGTCGGCGGATGAGCTGGAGCGCGCGGTGCGCCACGAACGGCTCTCCGGCGTGATCACCCTCCCGCTGCAGGACCGGGACCTGGCCGCGCTGGTTCGGCGGCTGACCCACTCGGACACGACCCCGGCGGTGAGGGTCTTGCTGTTGAGCGCCGATCCGACCTTCCTCGCGGAGGCAGGCGAGGCGCTCACCCGCGCGTCGTGCGAGATCGCGCAGGCGATGGATTCGGCGACGCTCGACGCGCAGGTCCTGGCGTTCGAGCCGCACGTGGTTGTGTCGGACGTGCTGCTGCCGGGCATGTCCGGTCTGGACGTCTGCCGTCGCTTGCGCGCGGGGATCCAGCGCTCCTCGCTGCCCGTGCTGTTGGCGGTGGAGCACGACTCGGCGCCGCTGCAGATCGCCATGGCGCGGGCGGGCGTCTTCGGCACCGTCATGCGCCCCGTGCGCCCCGTGCGCCCCGACGAGATCGTCGCCAAGGTGCTCGCCGCGAATGACCGCGTGTCGGAGATCGAGGACCAGGACCCGACGACCGGGACCCTGCGCCGCAACGCGTTCCACCGGCGCCTGCACGACCTGATGCGGCGGTCGGCGCCAGACGTGGCAGTGGGCCTGATCGATCTGGACTACTTCCACGACGTGAACCACATGTACGGGTTCGACGCCGGAGACCAGGTGCTGGTCGCGCTGGTGGCGTGCGTCCGACAGGCCTTCGAGGAGGGCGCGATCGTCGGCCGGTGGGGCTCCGATCGGATCGTCGTCGCCATGGTCCGCGAGACGCGCACCGGCGCGCAGGCCCGTCTGACCTCCGCCCTCAGCACGTTCGGCAGCCTCGTCTTCAGTGGGAAGGGGAGCGCTCGCTTCCGTGTGTCGGCTCAGGTGGGCGTGGCCGCGTCCGGCCGCCACATGTGCGGCGCCGATGACCTGATGCTGGAGGCGGAGGACGCGCTGACCGCGGTGAAAAAACACCGTGCCGCCTCGTGACGACCTAAAAATAAGGGCGTTCGTCCTGCAATCGGTGAATGTTGTAGGGGCGCGCCCGCATGGATGCCGCGACCTGTCACGGCCTAGCTGGCAGGCCTGGAGGGAGCTCTCCTGATGCAGACCTCCGGCAAGATCGTGGGACCAGGCTCGGCGCGCCGGGCGGCGTGGTGGAACCGCGTGGCCGGACGGTTCGGCGAGACGGTCGACGCGCTGATCCCCGAGGTGGACACCTGGCACTTCGACCTGCGCGTCCGGGCGCGCCTGACGTTCACGCTGTCGCTCGCGTTGGCGGCGCTCGCGCCGATGACCTTCCTGGGCAACGCGCTGCTCGGTCAGGGCCTCGCGTTCTCGACCGGCGTCGGCTTCGTGGTGCTCCTGCTCGCGACACCCGCCCTGCTCCTTCGCCGCACCGGGTGGACCAACGCGTCGTCGCTCCTGCTCTGTGAGCTGGGCCTCACCGCGTGCGTGGTGCTGTCGTTCTTTTACGGCGGCGTGCGCAGCCCGGTGACGCTGTCCCTCGGGTTGGTTCCGCTGATTGCCGTCGCCATCTGCGAGCCACGGTCTGCGCTCTTCGTGTGGTTCCAGACGGTGGCGGCGATGATCGCGATGTACGTCGCGGGCCGGAACGGGCTGGTTCCGAACGGCCTCAACCTCTCGCCGCGCGGGCTCGACCGCCTGTGGCTCTGGAACCAGCTGCTCTTTGAGGTGTTCGGCGCGGCGATTGCGCTGTTCTCCCGGTGGACCGCCACCCGGGTGCTCCAGAAGATGCGGGCCGTGACCGAACGCCTGGACGCCGCGCTCGACGAAGCGCGTGAGGCGACCAAGCGGGCAGGGCGCCTCGCGGAGATCCGCGCGAGCTTCCTCGCGAACATGAGCCACGAGATCCGCACGCCGCTCAACGGCATCGTCGGCATGAGCGAGCTGCTGGTGGAGAACGACGACGCGCGGGAGCGCGAAGAGTTCGCCGCGACCCTCCGTCGCTCCGCGCTCGCGCTGGCCCGCGTGGTCGATGATGTGCTCGAGCTCTCCAAGATGGAGGCTGGCGGCATTCAGCTGGAGGCGCTGCCGGTGTCGACGCGGGAGCTGGTGCACGACGCCGCGCTCACCATGCAAGAGGCGGCGCGGGCCAAGGGGATCTGCCTTGAGACGGCGTGTGAGGATGACGTCCCCGAGTGGATCTCGGGCGACGTGACCCGCTTGCGTCAGGTCATCTCGAACCTGCTGTCCAACGCGGTGAAGTTCACGTCTGAGGGCTTCGTGTCGCTGCGCCTCGTGCTGGAAGGCGACGGCGTGGCCTTGGAGGTGGAGGACACCGGCGTCGGCATTCCCGCCGACAAGTTCGAGGTGATCTTCGAGTCCTTCCAGCAGGCAGACATCTCGACGACGCGCCGCTTCGGTGGGACGGGCCTCGGCCTGACCATCACACGCCACCTGGTGCAGGCGATGGGTGGCGACGTGAAGGTGGAGAGTCGGCTTGGGGCGGGCACCACGTTCCGCTGTTCCCTGCCGCTCCCGGGATGCGACGCGCCCGCGGTGCAGATCGACACGAGCGGCGCGCAGGAGCGCATCCGTCGCTCCCTCTACGTCCTGGTCGCCGAGGACAACCCCGTGAACAGCACGGTGGTGTCGCGCATGCTCCAGCGCCTGGGCCACCGCGCCAAGGTGGTCACGGACGGGCGCAGCGCCGTGACCGAGTTCGCGCGCGGTGACTTCGACGTGGTCTTCATGGACTGGCACATGCCCGACATGGACGGGCTCGCTGCGACCCGCGAGATCCGCGAGACGTTGTCTGGGGCGCGCGTCCCGATCCTCGCGATGACCGCGAACGTGCTCCCGGACCAGTGGAGCTGCTGCCGGGAGGCCGGGATGGACGCGCTGCTCGTGAAGCCGCTGACCTTGTCCGCGCTGCGTCGCGCCTTGGTCGACGTGCAGACCGGCGGTCTGTCGGGCGAGCGGGGCGCGATCACGTCGCGAGCGTCCTAGGGCGCGTCCCGCGGCCCGCGCAGGTCAGGTGCCGACCGCCCAGCGGAGCGTCTGACCGACGGGCAGCCCTCGCTCGCGGCGCAGGTAGCCCAGGAACGGGTTGGACTGGAGCTCCCGCTCGAGGGTGGTGTCCGGCCCATGCCCGCTGTGCACGATCAAGTGGCCGGGCAGGTCGCACAGGCGGCGCAGGCTCGCGACCGCGAGCATCGGGTCCGAGAGGGGGAAGTCGGTCCGGCCGATGCTCCCCGCGAACAGGGTGTCGCCGACGAAGATGTGCTCGTCGTCGAACCAGCAGCCCTGGCCGGGCGTGTGGCCCGGCGTGGCCAGGAAGCGCAGCGTGGTCTCCCCGAGCTGCACCTGTCCGCCGTCCGACACCTCGTGGTCGATGCGGCCGCAGGGGCGGTCCAGGTGCGGCATGCCGAACATGGTGCCCTGGTACGGGAGCGTCTCGAACAGCGGGCGGTCGGCGCCCGGCATCCAGGTGGGTGCGTCGTAGCGCTCTTGGAGCAAGGTCAGGGCGCCCGCGTGATCGATGTGGGTGTGCGTCAGCAGCAGCAGGCGCACGTCGGGACGGGGGCTGAGGCGGTCGAGCTCGCGGATCAGCTCGTCGTCCTCACCGGTGTCGATGAGGGCGGCGTGCCCGGTGGCGACGTCGGTGATCAGCCAGGTGTTGACCTGGAACTGGCCGACCGTGAAGCGCTGGACCTTGAGCAAGGTGGCGTCCTTGGCGCGCCCGAAGGCGGCGCGCGTGGGGGTCTACTTGGCGGCTGACGCGTCGCCGGCGCCCGAGAGCTGAGCGAGGATGCGCTCGCCGGTGGTGGTGACGATGTCGTGCATGGAGCGGCAGCGGGGCTCCGCGCGCTCCAGCCAGCGCTCGAGGACGTCGGCGCGGGCCGGGTCGATCTTGACCTGGTCGAGCAGCGTCTCGGCGACGGCGACGTCGATCAGGATGCGGATCAGGCGCTCGGCGTGGAGCATGGCGGGCGCGAAGTCGCGCTTGGGGTCCCAGTCGCCGAACGCGCCGGGCCAGTCGGTCACCGGCGTGCCGCGCAGGCCGCTGAACTTGCCGCCGACGATGCGGGTCATCAGGTGCTGCTGGGTGGCGTAGGACAGCGACTGAAGCTTGGCGACGCGGCGCGTGTGCGGGTCGCGGGCGGACACAGCAGCCCAGCGGGCGGCGGCCGCGCGGCGCAGGAAGTCTTGCGGCTTCTTGATGGCGCCGATCAGGGTGTCCTTCATGGCCATCAGCGACTGGATCTGGCTGGTTCCCTCGTAGATCGGGAACACGATCGCGTCGCGCAGCAGCTTCTCGGCCTCGTAGTCCTTGGTGTAGCCGGCGCCGCCGTGGATCTGGATGGCGCGACGGGCCATCTCGACGGCCTTCTCGCTCGCCAGGTACTTGACCAGCGGGGTGAGGCGGCGCGCCTTGGAGGCGTGGCGCTTCTGGAGCGCGTCGAGCTTGGCGACCTCGGCCGGGTCGGTCGGCGGGAAGAACTGGCCCTTCAGGCGCAGCTTCTGCGACATCTCCTCGTGGTAGCCGGCGGTCATGGTGATCGCGCGGATCGCCTGGCAGTCGGTGCGCATCTCGTCGAGGTAGTCGGCGATCATCTCGTGGCGATCGATCATCTTGCCCATCGACGGGCGCTGCGCGGCGTACTCGGCGGCCATACGGGTGGCGGCCTCGCACAGGCCGAGCGACTCAAAGCCCACGCCGACGCGGGCGTTGTTCATGAGCAGCAGCATGCCCTTGAAGCCTTCGCCGCGCTTGCCGATCAGGTCGGCCGGGGCGCGCTCGAAGCTGATGGCGACCGTGGCCGAGCCGTTGTGGCCGAGCTTGGTCTCCACGCCGTCGATCGTGCTGTGGCGCACGCGGCCCTGGGGCGTGTCGGTGTAGGCGGGCACCAGGAAGAGCGACAGGCCGCCCAGGCCCGCGAACGGGTCGTCCGCCTTGGCCACGGGCTCGGTGCGGGCGATGACGATGTGCCACTTGCCGTGGCCGGACGTGATGTAGATCTTCTGGCCGGTGACGAACCAGTTGCCGTCCGCGTCCTGCTCAGCCTTGGAGCGCAGCGCGCCCATGTCGGAGCCGGCGTCGGACTCGGTGATGTCCATGCTGCCCCAGGCGTCCCCTGCGCGGATCTCCTCGATGGCCTGGGCCCAGCGGGTGGACTTGATCTTGCCCGCCTCGGTGTCGAACTCCGTGGTGCCTTCGAGCACGGAGTAGAGCAGGAGCGCCATGGCGATGCCGCCGTGAAAGCCGTAGTGCGCGACCACGCTGACGTCGGCGCGGCCGATCAGCTCGATCGACGCCATGTAGGCCAGGAAGGGCAGGTTCATGCCGCCGAGCTCGCGCGGCAGGCACATGCCGTAGACCTCCATGTCCTTGAGGCCGGCCATGACCTGGTCGAACTCGGGCGGGTGGACAACCTCACCGGCCTCCACGCGGGGCTTGTCCTTGTCGATCTCCTTGGCCACCGGGGCCACGGCCTCGGACGCGAACTCGCCGATCAGGCGCAGCACGTCGCGGTACAGGTCGACCGCCGCCTCGACCGACTCGGGGTGCTCCGGGGCGCGCCACTCGTACTCGGTGATCGCGACCAGATCGGTCCAGTCGATGCCGCGATCGATGTACCAGCGGAGATCTTCGTTGTCGTCGTAGAAGTTGCCCATGGGACGCCTCTTGGTCGGGGCATGCTCCTACCGCGGCGACTGCCTGGGCGGAAGGTTCATCCGCGTGTGCTACGGTGCAGATCCAGGGGGATGCGTAGTGGACGTCGAGCGGATCCTGATCATCGACGAGGTGGAGGCGGACGCCGAGCGCCTGATCCGCCTGCTGTCGGCGCCCGACCGCGCGCTCACCTTGGTCCGCACGCTCCGGGAAGGGGTCGCAGCGCTCGATGAGCTCGCGCCCGAGCTGGTGATCGTGAGCCTGGAGAACGCCGAGCAGCCGGGGCCGCGGGCCGTGCGGATGCTGGTGGAGCACCGCCCCGGCGTGCGCGTCGTGGCCGTGACCGCCCGCCCCGGCACCACGACCGCGGTGGCGACCATGCGCGCCGGCGCTGACGACTACCTGGAGAAGCCGGTGGATCCAGCCAGGCTGGAGCAGGCGGTGGGGCGGGCGCTCCACGATCTGCGCGACCGCCGGGCCCTCCAGAACACCGTGGAGACGGTGAAGGACCGGTTCGGGTTCCGCAACATGCTGTCGCGAAGCCCCAAGATGCACGAGGTCTTCGAGCAGATCGCGGCCGTCGCGCCCACCGACGCCACGGTGCTGATCATCGGCGAGACCGGGACCGGCAAGGAGCTGGTCGCCCGCGCGATCCACGACGACTCGCTGCGAAAGGGCAAGCCCTACATCAGCGTAAACTGCGGCGCGTTTGCCGAGGGCCTGCTGGAGAGCGAGCTGTTCGGGCACGAGCGCGGCTCGTTCACCGGTGCGGTCGGGCGACGTGTCGGCGTGTTCGAGCTGGCGGACGGCGGCACGCTGTTCCTCGACGAGCTGGGCGAGACCTCGCTGGGCGTGCAGGTCAACCTGCTGCGGGTGCTGGAGGAGATGAGCTTCCGGCGGGTCGGCGGCGAGAAGCCGGTGAACGTGGACGTGCGCATCGTCACCGCCACGAACGTCGATCTGGCGGACCTCGTCAGCGCGGGCAAGTTCAGGGAAGACCTGTTCTACCGGCTGAACGTGTTCCCGATCCGGCTGCCGCCGCTTCGTGAGCGTCGGGAGGACATCCCGGTCCTGCTGCGCCACTTCCTGGACGACGCGGCCAAGGAGTACGGGCTGAAGGCGCCGCGCATCGCGGCGGATGCCATGGCCTGGATCCAGGGCTACCCCTGGCCCGGCAATGTACGTCAGCTGCGCGCGCTCTGTGAGCGTTGGGTGATCCTGGCCCGGGGGCGCACCGTGCTCAAGGAGATGCTGCCCGCCGAGCTGACGCGTGTGCAATCGGCGAGCATGGCCGCGGGCGCGCCCGTCATCGACGAGGACCAGGCGCTGGCGCCCCAGCTCGAGCGGCTGGCCATGGTGGTGGAGCGCGCGTACTTGTCCAGGGTGCTGGTCCGCTATCGTGGGCACATCCAGAAGAGCGCGACGCACGCCGGGATCGCGCGACGCACGCTTTACAACAAGATGAAAGAGTATGGCCTGGACGCCGAAGGGTTTCGAGCGGCCGAACTGTCGTCGGATCCGGCGGGCAGCCCGGATGACCTCCGCGGATCCAGTCGCCGTTAGTCGTTCGCGTGGCTGAAGATCGTAGGAACTAACTTTGTTTCGCGGGCTCCTGGCCGGGCCTGATGTCGAGGCGCAAGGTCGGGTGCAAGCAAGCTGGTTCGTAGGCACCATCTTGACGGCGAGGCGTGGGCCTGCATGCTAAGGTCGGACTGCCGTTCGTCCGTGGCCATGGAGCCGAGATGTTTCTTCGATTCTCGCTGTGTTTCCTTGTGCTCTCGGTGGGTTGCCAGGGTGGCGCGTCGGTCGGCGTGAGCCCGGCGCCGGCGGAGCCCGCGAACGCGTCGACGGCTGCGGATCCGGCGGCGAGCCCGGCGTGGTGGTCTGAAGTCTCGGCGCGGCTGGCGGACGGGGAGCGGACGTTCGCGGTCGACGGGGACGGCTTCGTGACCCACGTGGGGGGGCGCGGACTGGACGCCCGCTTCGACGGATCCGGCGCGACGCTGCGGTTTGCCGATCAGGCCTTGACGCTGCGCAGCGTCGGGCTGGGGCGCGCCGGCGTGACGCTGGCGGCGCAGGACGCGCAGCCCAGCCTCGGGGCCTGTGTCCCTGGCATGCGGTCGGCGGACGGCGCCTGCGTGCGCCAGCTTGAGCTTCGCACCGACACCTTCACGGAGTGGTGGATCAACCTGCCCGAGGGTCTTGAGCAGGGCTGGACCGTAGACGCGCCGCCCGCGGGCGACGGGCCGCTCTCCCTGGACGTCGCGGTGGACGGCGCGGCCGTCCGCGTGGAGCGCGACATCGCTTGGCTGGACGCCGACAATGGTAGCTCTGTGTTGGTCACCGACCTGCGCGCGTGGGACGCCGACGGCGTGCCGTTGGAGGCGTGGTTTGAGGTCGGCGAGGCGGGTCTACGTGTGTCGGTCGACGACGCGGGCGCGCGCTTCCCGATCACGGTGGATCCGGTCTACCAGTCGTCGGCGTGGTCCGTGTCCGGCGACGCCGCCGTGACCGCGTGGGGCGGCAAGGTGGCGGGCGCGGGGGACACCAACGGCGACGGGTACGCCGACGTGCTCGTGCGCGGCACCATCGGCGCGGACGCTCGGGTGTACGTGTTCCGTGGATCGGCTTCGGGGCTCCCGTCGGTGGCGACCCAGGTGCTCGTCGGAACCGCGGGCCTGCAGTTCGGCTCGGCGATGACGGGCGTCGGTGACGTCAACCACGACGGATACGCCGACGTAGCCATCGGGGCGCCGGGCACCAACGCCTACAAGGGCGGGGTGTCGCTCTACCTGGGCAGCGCGTCGGGGCTCGGGGCAACGCCGATCACGGTCGAGGGCGCCGCGCAGGGCGGGAACTTTGGCGGCGCGATCGCGGACGCCTGTGACTTGAACGGGGACAACAAGGACGACCTCGTGGTCGGCGCGTCGACCGGCGGCTCGTCCAGTCAGGGGCAGATCGTGGCCTACCTGGGCACGGCGACCGGCATCGACACGACCGCGCCCATCACGATCACCGGGGACGTGAACGGCCCGATGCTCTTCGGCAGCGTGCTCGTCTGCGCGGGCGACGTGAACCATGATCTGCGGGAGGACGTGGCCGTCGGCGCGCCCAACTACTCGACGAACCCCCCCGGCTCCGTGATTGACCAGGGTCGGGTCTACGTGTACCTGGGCGGCACGGACGGGCTGCTGTCCACGCGCCGCACGATCATCACCCCCGGCGTCGCTGGCGCGCACTTTGGCCAGGCGATCGCCGCCGCCCACTACACCAACGCGGACTCCTACGCCGACCTGCTGATCGCGTCGCCGGGCGTGAGCTCGGGCGCCGGCCGTGTCGCGCTCTACCGCGGCACCTCCACGGGCGTGTCGACCTCCGCCTTCCAGACCTGGAACGGGACAGCGGCGGCGCCGATCGGCGGCACGATCGCCAACGTCGGGGACGTCAACGGCGACACCTTCGAGGACATGACGTTCGGCTCCTCGGGCTCGACGTCCGGAGCGGGCGTGGTCCACGTCCTCCACGGGACGGCGACCGGGCTGCCGACGTCGTACTCGGCCTCGCTCGCGTCTCCGGTCGCGTCGGGCGGCTTTGGGGCGCTGGTCGCGGCCGCAGGCGACGTGAACGGGGACGGCAAGTCGGACGCGCTCTTCGTGGCGTCCTCGGCCACCGGCGACCACGTGTTTGTGTACCAGGGGTCGGCGACCAGCCTCGCGGGCGGCACGCACCAGGAGCTCGGCGCGCCGACCGCGATGCGCCTCGGGTACTCCGTGGCGTTCGCGGGCGACCTCAACGGCGACACCTACGACGACGCGATCGTCGGCGCGCCCGGGTTTGGATCCTCGCGCGGCGAGGCGCTGATCTACCACGGCACCACGTTGGGTTTGGCGACGACGGCGAACACCGTGCTCCTCGGCGACAACGTCGGCGACTTCTACGGCGGGGCGGTGTCGGGCGCAGGGGACGTGAACCACGACGGCTATGCCGACGTCGCGGTCGGCGCGCCCTCCTATGGGGCGGGCAACGGCCGCGTGTACGTGTACCTCGGGTCGGCGACCGGCCTGGTGACCGCCGCCGCGACCACGCTCGACGGCCCGTCCGGGGCGGGCGGGTTTGGCACGTCGCTCGACGACGCCGGTGACGTCAACGGAGACACGCGCTCGGATCTGCTGGTCGGGGCGCCGCTGCGCTCGTCGGGCGCCGGGGCTGCCTACCTCTTCTTGGGCAGCGGGTCGGGCGTGGACGCCACCGCGGCGTGGTCGTTGGCCGGCTCGGTCACAGGGCAGGGGCTCGGCACCAAGGTCGCCACCGCCGGGGACGTCAACCATGACACGTTCGCGGACGTGATCGTCGGCGCGCCGGGCCCGGCATCGACCGCCGGTTCGGCGCTGGTGTTCTACGGGAGCGGCGCGGGCCTGTCGTCGTCGGCCGACGTGACCCTCACGGGCGAGGGTGTGGGCGACTCGTTCGGCGCGACGGTGGCCGGCCTGGGCGACACCAACGGCGACACCTACGGCGAGGTGGCCGTCGGCGCACCCAGGCGCGCGTCGGCGCACGGGCGCGTCTACCTGTACCGCGGGTCCGCGACCGGTTTGGAGTCCACGCCGTGGAGCACGCTGTCCGGCGGGACCAGGGACGTCGAATTCGGCGACGCGCTCGCCCCGGGCGGCGACGTGAATGGGGACGGACGCCGCGACCTGCTGGTGGGGGATCAGTCCTACGAGGTCACCTACGGCCGCGCCTACCTCTACGTGTCGATGCCGACGGGCTTCATCGCCTCGGCCAACACCTTGATCCCGGGATCGGGCGGCGCGTTCGCAGCGTCCGTAGACGGCGGCGGCGACGCCAACGGCGACGGCTTCGACGACGTCCTCGTCGGCGCGAACGCCGCCGGGAGCGGCGCCTACGCGGGCGGGGGCACGGCCACGCTGTACCTGGGCTACAGCGGCGACGCTGACCACGATGGCTACTCCGACAGCGTCGACTGCAACGACACCAACGCGTCCGTGCACCCAGGCGGCACGGAGGTGTGCGATGACTACGGCGGGGACGAGAACTGCAACGGCTCCGTGGACGACGCGGACGCCACGCTCTCGCTCGCCTCGCGCACGTCCTGGTACCCGGACACGGACGGCGACACGTACGGCGCGGGCGTGGCGGTCGTGCTGTGCGACGCCCCGGTCGGCTACGTCGCCGATCACACCGACTGCGACGACGCGTCGGCGACCATCCGGCCTGGTGGCCAGGAGGTCTGCGACCCGTTGAACGCCGATGAGGACTGCGACGGGCTGACCGACAACGGCGACAGCTCCGCCACCCCGTCCACCAAGTCGACCTTCTACGTCGACGCGGACAGCGATGGGTACGGCACCGCGGTGACCGGACGGTTCTGCGACGTGCCCGCCGGCTACGCGACGAACAACACCGACTGCAACGACGGCGGCGCCGCGATCAGCCCAGGCGCGCAGGAGGTGTGCGACGCGTCCAACACGGACGAGGACTGCGACAACAAGTCAGACGACGCCGACCCGAGCGTCAGCGCGGCCACCTTCAACACCTTCTTCCGCGACGTCGACTTGGACGGGTACGGCGGGCTGACGACGACGCAGCGCTGCGACGTCGGCGGTGGCGCGTCGCTCACGTCGAACGACTGCAACGACGCCTCGGCGGTCATCCGCCCCGGCGGCCAGGAGGTCTGCGACGTGGCGAACGTCGACGAGGACTGCGACGGCTTGTCCGACAACGCCGACAACTCCGCCTCGGACGCCACCCGCACCACCTACTACACGGACGGGGACAACGACGGCTACGGCGCGCCCGCAAGCCCCGTGCGCCTGTGCGACATCGTCGCCGGCGTGACCGTCGACAACACGGACTGCAACGACACCACCGCGTCGATCAGCCCCTTTGCCACCGAGGTCTGTGATCCGGCGAACACGGACGAAGACTGCGATGGCCTGTCGGACAACGCGGATCCCACGGCGTCCGCGGCCTCCAAGACCACGTTCTATGTGGACGGCGACGGCGACACCTACGGCGGCACCACCGGGTCGAAGTTCTGCGACAAGCCCAACGGCTATTCGGCGACGCGCGACGACTGCAACGACACCCTGTCCGCGATCAACCCTGGCGCGCAGGAGGTCTGTGATCCTGGCGACGTGGACGAGGACTGCGACACGCTCGTGGACGACGCAGACAGCAGCGTGTCCGACGCGTCCAAGATCACCTTCTACGTGGACGGGGACGCCGACGGCTACGGCGGCGCGACCACGACGCGCGCCTGCGCCAAGCCCGCCAACGCCACCGTCACCAGCACGGACTGCAACGACGCCGCCGCCGCCATTCACCCTGGCGCCCAGGAGGTCTGTGATCCGGCGAACGCAGACGAGGACTGCGACGCGCTCGTTGACGATCTCGACCCGAGCGTGTCTGCCGCGTCGCGTGTGACCTTCTACTTGGACGGCGACGCCGACGGCTACGGCTCCAACACCGCCACGCTCGCCTGCGATCTGCCGGCGGGCGCGTCTGCGACGCACGACGACTGCAACGACGCGCTCGCGGCGATCAACCCCGGCGCCACCGAGGTGTGTGACTCAGGCAACGTGGATGAGGACTGCGACACGCTCGCCGATGACGCGGACAGCAGCGTGTCCGACGCCACACGGACGTCGTTCTACCTTGACGCGGACCACGACGGCTTTGGCGCCGCGACCACGGTGCGCGCGTGCGACCTGACGACCGGTCGCACCACCACCGCCGGCGACTGCAACGACGCCGCTGCGGCGATCAACCCGACCGCGCAGGAGGTCTGCGACGCGGCGAACGCGGACGAGGACTGCGACGGGCTTGCAGACGACGCGGATCCGTCTGTGTCTGCCGCGACGCGCACCAGCTTCTACGCCGACGCCGACGCCGACGGCTACGGCGTGGGCACGCCGACCCCGATGTGCGACGCGCGGACCGGCTTTGGGCCGCAGAGCGGCGATTGCAACGACAGCAGCGCGACCGTGAACCCCGGCGCCACCGAGGTCTGTGACCCGGCCGACGTGGACGAGGACTGCGACTCGCTCGCGGATGACGCGGACCCCTCGACGTCGGTCGCCAGCAAGACGTCGTTCTACGGCGACGTGGACGCGGACGGCTACGGCGGCGGCACGCCCACGCTCTCGTGCAACCTGGTGCCGGGGAAGGTGACCACCGCCAGCGACTGCAACGACGCGGTCGCGGCGATTCACCCCGGCGCGGCCGAGGTCTGTGACGTGGCAAACGTGGACGAGGACTGCGACAGCGCGGCCGACGACGCGGACCCCTCGGTCGCCACGAACAGCCAGACCACCTTCCACCCCGACGCGGACCGCGACGGGTTCGGCAGCGCGATCGTCTCCGTGCAGCGCTGCGACGCGCTCGTGGAGCAGGTGGTTGACGGCACCGACTGCAACGACGCCGTGTCCTCGACCTACCCGGGCGCGACCGAGGTCGTGGCGGACGGCGTCGACGCCAATTGCGACACCGCCGAGCTGTGCTACGCCGACGCGGATCGCGACGGCGCGCGCACGGCCACCACGGTCGTGTCGGCGGACCTGGACTGCCTGGACGCGGGCGAAGCGCCGGCCACGGCGCTGTTCGACTGTGACGACGGCGACGCGCTCTCGCGGCCAGGCGCCGCCGAGCTGGTCGGCGACGGCGTGGACGAGGACTGTGACGGCCACGAGCGCTGCTACGTCGATCTGGACGACGACAGCTACCGCGTGGACGCGATCGACACGGTGATCTCGGCGGACGCCGACTGCGCGGACGCGGGCGAGGCGCTCGCCACCGATCTGACCGGCGACTGCGACGACGCCAGCGCGCTGTTCCACCCGAACGCGCCCGAGACCGACTGCACCGATCCGGCGGACTACAACTGCGACGGCTTCACCGGGTTCGCTGACAACGACGGCGACGGCTGGCCCGCGTGCGACGACTGCGACGACAACAACCTGGACGTGCGCCCCGACGCGTCGGAGATCGCCGGCGACGGGCTCGACAGCAACTGCGACGGCGTCGACCGGTGCTACATCGATGAGGACGGGGACGGGTACCGGGTCGACGCGACCAACACCATCCTGGGCACCACGGCCGGCTGCAATGGCCTGGGCGAAGCGACGCGCGATGCACCGGCGGGCGACTGCAAGGACAACGCGGCCTCGGTCCACCCGGACGCGTCCGAGGTCGTCGGCGACGCGATCGATGAGGACTGCGACGGCCACGAAGCCTGCTACACGGACGCGGACTCGGACGGCGCGCGCCCCAACGCGACCGATCAGGTCGTGTCCGTAGACGTGGACTGCGCCGACGCGGGCGAGGCCACGGGGGCTGCGCCCACGGACGACTGCAACGATCACGACGCGACCATCCGCCCGGGTAAGGTCGACCGCACCGGCGATGGGGTCGACTCCGACTGTGACGGCGCTGAGCGCTGCTTTGTGGACGGCGACGGCGACGGCTACCGGCCGGATCTGGTGAAGTCGGTCGCGTCCGCGGACACCGACTGCTCAGACTTCGGCGAGGCGCTGCTCACCCAGCTGGCAGGCGACTGCGACGACACGCAGGCCGCCTACCACCCCAACGCGCCCGAGCCGGACTGCGCCGACCCGCACGACTACAACTGCGACAACTCCGTCGCCTACGTCGACAATGACCACGACGCCTACGCGGCGTGCGTCGAGTGCAACGACTCGAACGCCGCCGTGCACCCTGGCGCCGCCGAGCTGCCGGGCGATCGCGTCGACTCCAATTGCGACGCGCTGGAGCTGTGCTTCGTGGACGCAGACTCCGACGGCGGGCGGCCGGACGCCACGTCGACGCTCTCAAGCGTGAACATCGCGTGCGACGGTGCGGGTGAGGCCGTGGCCACCGATCCGACGACGGACTGCGACGACGCAGATCCGCTCGTCGGCCCGCTCGCCACTGAGATCGCTGCGGACGGCGTCGACCAGGACTGCGACGGCCTGGAGGACTGCTACGCGGACGTCGATCAGGACGGCTACCGGCCCGACGACGGCGCGCTCGTGTCGAGCGTGGATCTGGACTGCACGGACGTGGGCGAGGCGGTCGGGTCGCTGCCCGCGGGCGACTGCGACGACGACAGCACGCTCTACCACCCCGGCGCCGCCGAGACGCAGTGCGGGGACGGCAACGACTACAACTGCGACGGCGCGACCGGCTACACCGACCACGACGGCGACGGGTTCGCGGCGTGTGACGAGTGCGACGACGGCGACGTGGACATCAACCCGGACGCGGTCGAGCTGTGCAACGGCGTGGACGACAACTGCGACGGCACGATCGACGAGCGCACCGCGGCGGACGCGACCGTGTGGTTCGCCGACGCGGACGGCGACGGCTTCACGTCGGCGCAGTCGTCGGTCGCCGCCTGTGAGGCGCCCGTAGGCTACGCCGCGGCCAGCGATGAGGTCGACTGCGACGACGACGCGGCGGGCGTGAACCCCGGCGCGACGGAGATCCCCGACGACGGGATCGACCAGGACTGCGTGGGTGGCGACCTCGTCACCGACAACCCTGGCGACACCGACGTGCAGGTCGACGACACCGACACCGGAACGCCGCCCGACGACGGCGGCTGCACGTGCGAGCAGTCCGGAGCGCCGCGCTTCGGGCTGCTCGGCCTGATGCTGGGCGTGGGTGCGCTGCGCCGCAGGCGGCTGCGGGCCGCCTGACTGCGGCGCAGTGACCCTTGACCTGGATCAGGCTACTTCGGGGCGTCCGAGGTGCCGATGAATCAGGTCAAGGCCCGCCCCGCGTCGCAGGTGGACGTCCAGGCGCTCTACACGTCGCAGAAGCGCTTCTTCGACTCCGGCGCCACCTTCCCGCGGGAGTTCCGCACCCAGCAGCTGCGCGCGCTGGCGGACGCGGTGCTGCGCGCCGAGAAGCGGATCGCCGACGCGCTCTGGTCGGACCTCCACAAGCCCGAGCTTGAGGCGTACGGCACCGAGACCTGGATGGTGGCCAACGAGGCCAAGCACGCCATCAAGCACCTGAGCCGGTGGATGCGCGTGAAGCGCACGTTCCCGCCGGTGGTCGCGCAGGTCGGTCGGACCGCGCTGCATGCGGATCCGCTGGGCACGAACGTGATCTTCGGCGCGTGGAACTACCCGGTGCAGCTCACGCTCCAGCCGCTCGTGGCGGCGATCGCCGCGGGCAATGTGGCGATCTGCAAGCCGTCCGAGCTGGCGCCTGCGTCGTCCGAGGTCACCACGGAGATCATCCGCTCCACGTTCTCCTCGGAGTACGTGGCGGCGGTGGAGGGTGGCGCCGACATGGCGGGTTCGCTCCTGGAGATCCCGTTCGACCACTTCTTCTACACGGGCGGCACGAACATCGGCCGGGTCATCGCGCGGGCCGCCGCGGAGCACCTGTCGCGCTGCACGCTGGAGCTGGGCGGCAAGAGCCCGGGCCTGGTCGGCCGCACCGCCAACATCGAGTCGACCGCGCGCCGCCTGGCGTGGGGCCGCTGGATGAACGCCGGCCAGACCTGCATCGCGCCGGACTACCTGCTGGTCCATGAGTCGGTGCACGACGCGCTGATCAAGCGCCTGGGCGAGATGGCGACCGAGTTCTACGGGGCGGACGCCAAGGGCAGCCCGGACTTTGGCCGCATCATCAACGACAAGCACTTCGCCCGCGTGTCGCGCCTGATCGACCCGGCCAAGGTGGCCTACGGCGGCCAGACCGACCCGTCCGAGCGCTACATCGCGCCGACCATCCTCACCGGCGTCACGTTCGACGACGTCGTCATGCAGGAGGAGATCTTCGGGCCGGTGCTGCCGGTGATCAAGGTCAAGTCCATGGAAGAGTCGATCGAGCTGGTCCGCCGCAACCCCAACCCGCTCGCGCTCTACCTGTTCACGGAGGACGGCACGGAGATCGAGCGCGTCACCGAGCGCGTGGCCTTCGGCTGCGGCTGCGTGAACAACACGATGATGCAGATGTCGGACCCGGCCATCCCGTTCGGCGGGGTGCGCACCAGCGGGGTCGGCGCTTACCACGGCAAGCACGGATTCGACGTGTTCACGCACTACAAGGGCGTGCTGGAGGCCTCCTCCGCGTCGATCTGGGACCTGCCGATCAAGTACCCGCCCTACGCGGGCAAGCTCGGGAAGATGAAGTGGGTCCTCGGCTAAATCGATTCGCGGCCGCGCTCGTCGCGGCGCTCATGTCCGGCTGCCTGTACGGCGCGGCCCCGGATCCGTGCGGCCGGGACGGCGCGAGCGCGTGCATCAGTCGCGCCAGCGTCCTGATCGCCGCGGGCAAGGCCACCGAGGGCGTCGCCCTGATGGAGGACGCCTGCAAGCGCATGGGCGAGGCGAGCGCTTGCGGCTCCGCTGCGCGCGCGCTGATCTCCGGCGACTCCGCGCGCGACGGTGACGCGGGCCCCGGTGAGGCCTCGCCGTTTGGTCGGGCCGTGTCGGACTGGGACGCGGGCTGTCGCCTGGGCGATGGTCAGGCCTGCTGGGAGCTCGGCCGCCTGTCGATGACCGGCAAGGGCGTGCCCAAGGACCAATCGATGGCGCGCTCCCGCTACGACGAGGGCTGCAAGCACGGCTGGGCCGAGTCCTGCGTGGACGCGGGCCTGATCCGCGAGCGCGCCAAGGAGGACCTGCCTCGCGCGCTCGAGCTTTGGAAGCGGGCGTGTGAGCTGGGCGACGGCCGCGGCTGCGCCAAGGTGGGCCTGGCCGCCAAGTACGGGACCGCAGGCCCCATCGACCTGGTGGCGGCGCTGAAGTCCTACGAAGAGGCCTGCGCGAAGGGCTACTTTGGTGGGTGCGGGTTCGCGGCCTTCGTCTACGAGAAGGGCGAGGGCGTCCCGGCGGATCCGGCCAAGCGCCTGCAGATGCTGCTCGCAGGCGCCAAGCTGCGCGACCCGCTTGCCGTGGAGCTCCTGACCAAGGGACGTGCCGACGGCACCTTCCCCGACGAGCAGGTCAAGTCCGTGCTGGACGCCGTGGCGACCGTGGCCGACACCAAGTGCCAGGGCGGCGACGGCAACGCCTGCCTCGTCGCCGGGCTGGTGGCGCAGGACGCCGCGCTGCCCGCGCCTCAGATCGCGTCGTTCTTCAAGGGCGCCTGCAATCACGACGCGCGCGAGGGCTGCGGTCGGTTGGCCAAGATGATCCGAGCCCACCAGGTCGACGCGTCCGGCTTCACGCGCCCTGCCGAGCTGGAGGCCGCGGGCTGCATGGCGCACTGGGCGCCGGCCTGCCTGGACTGGGGGCGCACCGCCGAGTCCGGCGCGGAGACCGAGGGGCCGCAGAAGCAGGCGGCCGCTAGCGCTTACGGCGCCGCCTGTCAGGGCGGGATCCAGGAAGCCTGCGAAGCCCTGAAGCGGTTCTAGGACCGGAGGACGCGTCGTGTCCGAGGAATTGCCGAGCGCCGACGTGCGCGCGTGGGCGAACGAGCGGCTGGGCGTGGACGGCACGTTCCACGAGTGCACTCGTCGGCTGGCGGAGGCGCGCTCCTGGGCGGTTCGGGTCGATGGCGCGCCGGTCGGCTGGCTCAAGTGGCACCGTCAGCCGGACAAGGCCGCGCGCGAGGCGCGCGCCTATGGCGTGTGGCTCGCGGGCATGCGCGATGTGTCCGCCGAGTTCCTGGGGACCTGCCCCGTGGGCAGGGGGTGGATGCTGACGCGTCACGTCCCCGGTGTGCCGCTGGACGCGATGGAGATGACCGACCCGGAGCGCCGCGCCGCCTACCGGACCCTGGGCCGTACCCTGGCCCGCTTGCACGCGGTCCGCGCGGACGTTCCGGAGGATCCAGTTCCGCTTCACGAGGCGCTGCGGGTGCGAGGGCAGGCCTGGAGCGACCGCGGTCGGGGCGCGGGCGGCTTTGTGGGCTTGGACGCCGTGTCGGCCTGCCTGGAGGCGCCCTGGCCGACGACGCTGTCGCGCGTGCCTTGTCACCGTGACGTACAGCTGCACAACGTCATTGGCCGCCGCGCGGAGGGGAGGCTGATCACGGTGCTGATCGACTTTGGTCAGGCGCGGCCCGACGTGTGGATGGTGGACTTCGTGAAGCTGTTCCAGCTGCCGTCGGCGCTGGTGCCCGGCGCGATGGAGGCCTGCCTGGAGGGCTACGGACGCAAGATGGACGCGGTCGAGCGGCGCACCTTTGACCGGCTCCGCGTGCTGCACGGGCTCGGCACCTGGACCTGGGCGATCTCGCACGGGGACTACGGCGTCGCGCGGAGCGCTCGGCGCGTCATGTCGGACGCGCTGTCTGTGATTCGCTGACGAATTGGCGTTGCGGGCGGTCGCGTCGTCGGCCAACCTGGGGCGCATGCGGTTCCTCCTCCCGATCGCGTTCCTGATCTCCGCCGCCTGCGTGGGGCCCGTCGGCCATGGGGACACCGATCCCCCAGGCGACACCGACGACACCGACGTCGTCGTGTCGCCGACCTGCGCGTGGGGCGCGTTGCCTGTGCTGGAATTCGCCCGCAGCGTCGCCACCGGCCTGCCGCCCGACGGCACCGTGATCGAGTACGGCAACCCGCCCCAGGGCGGCGCGCCCTACGCGCCGTTCGAGGTGCGCCTGCACGCGGAGTTCGACACCACCCAGCGCATCGAGGTGTCTGCCAACGCGGTGGACACCACCTCCGGCGAGGAGCTCGGCACCATCGTGCAGCCGCAGGTCTTCCTGTGCGCCAACGCGGGGCCCCACGCGGGCTGGCTCTACGGCGGGGAGGTCCACGTCCGCTTCTGGGACCGTACGCTGGAGGAGCTGGAGGGCAAGGTGGTGAAGGTGACCATGACCGTCGCGCTGCCCGACGGCGCGGCGCCGGTGGTCGCGGAGACGACCGGCGCGCTGACCTGGGTGCTGGGACGCTCTGCTGCGGCAGACGGCGCCGCGGCGCGTGAGTAGGGTTGGGGCGACTGCGGAGGGCGTGATGGAGGAGAGCTCAAAGACGCTGGCGGCGATGACGCCCAAGGTGACTCGCGCTTGGTACGTGGCCTGCCTGTCGAGCGAATTGGGCAAGGGCAAGCTGCTGGTCCGCAAGCTGCACGGCCTGCCCGTGGTGTTGTTCCGCGAGACCGACGGCAAGGCCGCGGCGCTGCTGGACCGCTGCCCGCACCGAAACGTGCCGATCTCCTGCGGGTCCGTGGTCGAGGGCGCGGCCCAGTGTGGCTACCACGGCTGGCGCTTTCGGGGCGACGGCGAGTGCGTCGAGCTGCCCGGCTATGAAGGCGCCGCCGACCACGTCGCGCGTCGGGCGACCGCGTACCCGGTGCGTGAGCAGCAGGGCCTCGTCTGGGTGTGGACCGAGCCCGACGTCGCGCCCGACACCGAGCCCTTCCGCGTCCCAGGCGCGGACGACCCCGCCTACCTGACCGTGGTGCGCCCGATGCCCACGCCGGGCTCGCTGCACATGGTGATCGAGAACGCGCTCGACGTGCCGCACACGGCGTTCCTGCACGGCGGGCTGTTCCGTACGGATCGCCCCGACCGCAAGCCGATCCGGGCGGTGGTGACGCGCTACCACGACCGCGTGGAGTGCCAGTTCGTCGGCGAGGCTCGGCCCAGCGGGCTGGCCGCGCGGCTGCTCGCCCCGAGCGGCGGCGAGCTTACGCACTTCGACCGCTTCTTCCTGCCATCGATCACGCAGGTGGAGTACCGCCTCGGCGACGACGCCCACCTGCTGCTGCACGGCTGCTGCACGCCGGTCGACGACTTCGAGACGATCGTCTACGCGGTGGTGTGCATCAAGACCCGCCTGCCGCGCTGGATGGTGAAGGCGGTGGTGGAGCCGGTCGCGCTCAAGATCTTCGGCCAGGACCGGCTGATCCTTGGCATGCAGAAGGACACGCTGCACACGTTCAAGGAGGCGCGCTTTGCGTCGACGGATCTGGACGTGCTCGGGCTGCACATCCTCCGCCTGATGACCCGCGCGGCGCGCGGTGACCCGCCGGACGTCGAGGCCGCGCCGTTCGTGCGCGAAGTGACGATGTGGGTCTGATCCGCTGGGTCGGCGTCGCGATCGGGGTGTGCGCCTGTCAGGGCGCGGCCTCGACGGATCCGCCCAAGGACACGGAACTGGACGCGGTCGTCGACACGGACGTGGCGCCCAACACCGACGCGGTCGTCGACACGGACTCAAGCCCGTACACGCCGGGCGGGAACGTGATGATCGTGCTCGCCGATGATCTGGGGGTGGACGTGGTGCGCAGCTACGGCCTGCACCCGGACGCGCCGCCGACACCCAACCTCGACGCGCTGGCGGCAGAAGGGGTGCGCTTCACCCATGCGTACGCGTTCCCGTCGTGCTCGCCGACGCGCGCGGCGATCCTCACCGGGCGGACGGCGCGGCGGACGGGGGTGGGGCGGACGGTGGAGTCGGACCTGGACGAGGTTGCCGAGCTGCCACTGTCCGAGGTGATCCTGCCTGAGGTGCTGGCGACCGCCGGCTACGCGTCGAGCGCGGTGGGCAAGTGGCACCTGGGCACGCTCTCGTCGGCCAACGGCGCGCGCCACCCGCTGGACTCGGGCTTCGGCTGGTACGCGGGGCCGTTCGGCAACCTGGGCCGGATGGACTTGGGCGGGCTGACGTTGCCTGGCAGCTACTGGCTTTGGGAGAAGGACGACAACGGCACGATCACCACCAACCGACGCTACGTGTTGACCGACGAGATCGACGACGCGATCGCCCGCGCGCAGGCGATGCCCGAGCCCTGGTTCCTGTGGGTGGCGCTCACCGCGCCGCACGCGCCCTTCCACGTGCCGCCCGACCACCTGACCACGCTGCGCCCCACGCTGCTCTCGTCCGACGCCGACAAGTACCGGGCGATGGTCGAGGCGATGGACACTGAGCTGGGCCGCCTGCTGGCGTCCTTGAGCCCCGAGCTTCGCGCGCGCACGACGATCGTGGTCATGGGGGACAACGGCACCCCGGACGAGGCGACCCTCGCGCCGTTCGACGCGCAGGGCGCCAAGGCGTCGCTGCACGAGGGCGGCAGCCGCGTGCCGCTGATCGTGAGCGGACCGGGGCTGTCGGTGGGTGTGTCGGACGGGCTGGTGCAGGCGCTCGACCTCTTCCCGACGGTGCTGGCGCTGGCGGGGGTGCCGCGCACGACGCCGCGTCTCGACGGCGTGGCGCTCGACGGCGTCAGCCTGCTGCCGACGCTGCGTCACCCGAGCGTGGTGCTGCACGACGACATCGTGAACGAGCAGTTCGCGCCCAACGGCCCGGGCCCGTGGCTTCACGACGACCGCGCCGTGCGAGACACGCGCTGGCGGCTGATCGAGGACGCGATCGGCGACCGCGTGCTCTACGACGTGACGGCGGCGGGGGACATCCGGGACGGCGAGGATCTGCTGGCCGCTGGGCCGCTCTCGGCGGACGCGGCGGCGGCGCTCTCGCGGCTGCAAGCGCGCTTGGACGGGTGGGCGATTGACGTAGGCGCGCCGCCGGTGATCACGGGTCCGTAGACGGTCGTCAGGCTATGGGGCATGCTCGTCCCGCACGGAGCCGTGGTGCGCCAACGCAAGTCCTTAGTCGCTGTCCTGTTGGCCATCTTGATCCCTGCCGTCATCCTCGGCTGGACGCTCCTGCAGCTGCGGCAGCCGCCGTCGCTGCATGGCTACGCGGCCGACATCGAGGCCAAGCTCGAGGGCACGGATCCGCAGGTGGTGATCCTGGGCAGCTCCATGGCGCACCGAGGGATCAACCTGGATCTTCTGGCCCACGAGCTGGGCCTTCGCACCGAGCAGGTGGTGCTGCTGCAGCTGCCGCACGCGTCGGCGGCGCACTGGTACGCCATGCTGGAGAACCGCGTGTTCGCCCACGGGTACCACCCGAAGCTGGTGATCATCGCGGGCGCCATGACCACCATGCTCAACCACGACCTGCTCAAGGAGGAGGCGAACGTGGACCGCCTCGTCGAGCAGATGAGCGAGAACGAGCCGGTCCTGGCCAGCAAGGTGCTGCACTTCGACAACCCTGAGGACTTCCGCGCCGACTACATGCGCGAGCGCGCCGGCGAGTGGCGCTCCGACATGCTCGACTCGTTCCGAAACGGGATCGTGACGCTGTTCTTCTCCAAGCGCAAGCGCCTGGACGACGGCGAGCGGCTGGCCGAGAAGGTCGACGAGGTGGTCTTCGCGAACGATCGCATGGACTACGGGCTGCACCGCTCCGCGAGCGACGGCCTGCACGACCCCGGCCTGTACGCCAAGGCCGCGCCCGACGAGGACTACGACCTGCGCCGCGACGCGCTGCTGCCCGACATGCAAGCGCTGGTCGACACGAACCACGCGCGGCTGGTCTGGGTCCGCATGCCGTTCCCGCCGAGCAACCCCCACATGGACGACGTGCCCGAGGACATCGAGCAGGACGCGCTGGACTGGATGGAGGAGCTTGGCTCCGGCTGGCTGGATCTGCGCGCGCTGGATCTGGACGACTCGGACTTTGAGGACATGCGCCACCTGAGCAAGCAGGGCGCGCTCAAGTTCACCGTGACGCTCGCGCGCTCGCTCAACGCGCTCGGCGCCCTACGGGAAGACGGCGGCGTCAAGGTGGTCCAGAGCTTGCAGGGCGTGGCCGGGCCTGTGCGAGAGGGCGCGCTGCCCCCGGCGCCGACGGTGGAGGGGTCGGGCTGCGTTCGTACCGCTCACAGCCCCGACCTCGCGGCGCTCTCGCTCGCTCTGTCGGGCGCGCTGGGGCCCGTGCTGCCGCAGCCGATCGTGGTGAAGATCGGCGACAAGGAGCTTCCGGCGGGCGCCGCGGACGGCACCTGCTCCGGGACGTGGGCGTGGCGCGACGGCGCGCTGGTGATCGACGCGACGAGCGCGGACGCGGCGGTGTCGGTGTCTTGGCGCACCGAGGCGGCGCCGGTGCCGGGCTCCGGACCGATCGTGTGGGTCTGGCCGGGCACGTCGGTGCGCTACGACGTGGACCACGCGTGGGACCTGCCGCCGCGCGCCTTCCAGGTGCTGCTGCGCGCGCTGGCGATGTCCCCCGACAAGGCCGGCGCGTCCATCCAGGTGCTGGATCAGGAGCTCAAGGTCGACGCGCACGGGTCACGCATGTACGGCGTGCTCGGCCCCAACGCGCCCGACAAGCCCTGGTCGTTGACCTTCCGGGTGCCTGCGGGGTCGCCACCGGTGCTGCTGCATCACCTGGCGGTCGGCGCCGCCCCGGCCACGGCCACGCTGCTCGGCGCGCCCGAGACCATGTACGGCGGCTCAGTCCGGTTCATCGGCGGTCGCGTGGAGGACACTTTCTCCACCGCCGTCTACGACGCGCCGCCCAAGTTTGGCCCCGTGGACGTGGAGCTGCGTAAGGCGCCGCAGAAGCTCGGGCAGATCGCGCTGCCTCGGCTGGCCGAGCTCGCGGACTCGCCCGACAGCGACTCGATGCGCCCCAACGACTGCTCGCCGCTGCGCGTGCTCGAGGACGGCGTGCCGCTGCCGGTCCCTCACGCGGTCTGCCAGGACGTGCTGACGAAGGGGCAGGGGCGCTTCTGCCACGCGGGCGAGACGCTGTACGTGTCTTCGACCGACGACACCAGCCCGCTCAACAATGGCCGCAGCTACACGCTCGGCCTGGACGCCACGCGCGCTTGCGCCACCTGGACGCAGCAGCGGGAGACCACGCTGCGCGGGTCGTGGTGGCTCTACCCGGGCGACGCGGCGCAGTTCGCGGTGCCCACGCGTCGCTTGGGCACCTTCCGCGAGGGCGCGAACCTGCTGGAACTGTCGGTCATCCCGCACGTCGCAGACCCCAAGGTGCCGCTCCACCTCACGCTGCTGGCCGACGGCAAGCCCGTGATGGACGTGCCGTGGACGTTGAGCCCGGGCACCCGGCGCGCGCACAACGGCCGCTTCGCGATCGACCCGCCGCTGCCGGTGGGCGCCAAGGAGGTGGTCCTGCGGGTGGAGAACAAGGACGACGCGTCGTTCGTCCTGGTGTCGATGGCGACGCTGTCGGAGTCCTACGACGGCTTCGGCCCGCAGGCCGCGCTGTTCGAGGCGCAGAGCGCGGGCCCCAGCACGCCGATCTCCCTCGCCAAGTTTGAGCGGAGCGGCGCGGTGCCCACGTTCCCGCAGCCCCGCCCTGGTGAAGCGAGCGAGATGACCGCGGGCGCGTTCGAGTCGCGGCTCTTTGCGTCTTGGCCGTTCAGCAACTCCGCGCTCGACAAGCTCGGCGCGCCGCAGGTGTCGCCGCTTCAGGTCGCGGCCGACGGCGTGCCGCTCAAGCTGGTCACTGCGCCCCGCGAGCTCAACAGCTGCGGCGCCTGCTTCATGCACATGGGCCAAGCGATCGTCTACACCGCCGCTGGCGGCGAGGCGGCCAACCTGACCGCCAGCCTGGATCCCAGCTTCCCGCTGGTGGTCGCGGATGGCACCGAGGCCTGGTGGCTGTTCCCTGGCCAAACGGCGTTCTTCGAGGTCGACGCGCCTAAGGGCACGTGGGACATCCGCCTCGCGGTCAACGCCGTGCACACCCAGAAGGACAAGGCCGCGGACAGGGTCAGCTTGGTGCTGGCTGGCCAGACCTCGGGCCTGGGGGGGGCCACGGGGCCCGGCGCGTTCGGGAGCATCCTGACAGGCGTGCAGGGCGGCAAGCGGCTGCGGATCGGCGTGGCGAACAACGGCACCGGCTACGTGCTGATCGACCAGCTCAGCCTGGTCGGCAAGGACGCCACGCATGTGATCCTGCCCCGTGCGGCAGGACAGGCGCCGTAGCGCGGGCGGACCGTCGACCCCGAGCACGCCCCCACCGAAGCGCGGGCGCGCTTAGTTGTTCGTGAGCCCGTGGGTGTTCATGCGATCGCGCAGGGCGCCCTGGGTGAGCGCCAGCAGGCGCGCGGTGGCGTCCAGGTCGCCCGAGGCGCGCTCCAGCGCCTGCACGATCAGGCCGCGCTCGACGACCAGCAGGTCGATGCCGCCGTCCGGGAGCACGAACGGGCAGCCCACCGACATGCCGCCGCCGCGTGACCAGCGGATCTCCGCGGGCAGGCTCTCAGCGCGGATCACGTCGTCCGGCGACAGGATGGCGATGCGCTCGATGACGTTGCGCAGCTCGCGGACGTTGCCCGGCCAGGAGTAGCGCTGCAGCAGGTTCATCGCCTCGCCGGTGGCGCCCTGGATGCGTCGGTCGAAGCGCTGGTTGCAGCGCTTGACGAAGTGTGAGACCAGCATCGGGACGTCCTCGCGGCGCTCGCGGAGCGGCGGCAGGCGGACGGGGACGATGGCCAGGCGGAAGTACAGGTCCTCGCGGAAGCGGCCGTTGGCCACCTCACGGCCGAGGTCGCGGTTGGTGGCGGCGAGCAGGGCGGCGTCGAACTCGATCGGCTTTACGCCGCCGACACGACGGAAGGTGCGGCTCTCGAGCGCGCGCAGCAGCTTGACCTGGGTGTCGATCGGCAACTCGCCGATCTCGTCGAGGAAGACCACGCCGCCTTTGGCGACCTCGAACAGGCCCTTCTTGGCCTCGCGGGCGTCGGTGAACGCGCCCTTCTCGTGGCCGAACAGCTCGCTCTCAATGAGCGCGGGCGGCAGGCTTGCGCAGTCCACATCCAAGAAGGGGCCGCGCTTGCGGGGGCCCCGGGTGTGGATCATGCGCGCGATGACGTCCTTGCCGGTGCCGCTCTCGCCCAGGATCAGCACGGTGGGGGCGTCGACCTGCTCCAGGCGCTTCACGGTGTCGAACACCGGGCGCAGCGCGCTGGACTGGCCGATGAAGTCGCCGTAGCTGACGATGGTCTCCGACCCGGAGCCGACCACCTCGCGCGCCAGGCGCTCGCTCTCCAGCACCGAGGTGACGGTGCGGGTGACCTCTTCTAGGTCGAACGGCTTGGTGAGGTACGCGCGCGCGCCCAGGCGCGTGGCGGTGACGGCGGAGTCCACCGTGCCGTCGGCGGTCAGCACGATCACGGGGATGTGGACGTCACGCTCGCGCAGGGCCTGGAGCACGTCCAGACCGGTGACCAGCGGCATCCGCAGGTCGAGGAGCATCAGCGAAGGAGGGTCCTTGGCGACCGACTCAAGGGCCTTCTGCCCGTCCGAGGCTTCTCGCGCGTCGTACCCCAGGCCCCGGAGGTGCTCGGCGAGCGCCCACCGGATCAGCTCCTCATCGTCGACGATGAGGATGTGGCCGCTTTGGTACTCCCCCACGGTCCATCTCCACTCGGTCCGCTTTGTCGCATGGTCGCGCGTCTCTGTCCAGCGACGTTGCGGTGGCACGCATCATGCTAGTGCAGGCAATCAGTCCCGGCTCCTCCGGGGTCCCTGGGTCGGAGTCTCGGTGCACCCCTTCGATGAGATGAAGGCGTATGTTCGTTTTGGTCCGGAGGACGTCCGGCGGCTCGCCGATTTTTGGCCGCACGTCAGCTCTCGCGTACGTCAAATCACTGACGGGTTCTATGATCGCATCCTCGAGTTTGACGGCGCGCGCGAGGTCCTTCGGGACCCGGGTCAGGTGGTCAGGCTCAAGCGGACGATGGAGGGCTGGCTCGAAGAGCTGCTCTTGGGGCCGCACGACGCCGCCTACTACGACCGCCGCCGCAAGATCGGCGAGAAGCACGTCGCGGTCGGACTGGCCCACCGCTACATGTTCACGGCGATGGAGGTCATGCAGCAGACACTGTGCGACATCGCGAACGAGGCCTACCCGCAAACGGAGGCCTACGCGGTGTGTGAGAGCGTTCGGCGCATCTCCTCGCTCGATCTGGCGCTGATGACGGGCACCTACATGGGCACCCGCGAGCGAGCCCGGCTGGGGGACTTCGCCAACCTGCTGGTCTCCAACCTGCCGACCGCAGCGCTGCTGCTCGACCGCGCCGGTCGTGTCGCCGCGCACACGCAGGCCTCCGAGGCCCTCTGCGGCAAGGACCCGCAAGGAAAGCCCTTCTGGGACGTGGTGCCGCGCGCGCTCGCCGAGGCGGCCCAGCTCGACGGGCTGGTCAGCAAGGCGCACTCCATTGGGCAGGAGGTGTCGGTGCTTCGCGTCGACGCCACGCTCGACGGCCTGCCGCGATCGTTCCGGGTGAGCGTGGTGCCGCTCGCGCACGACACCATGGCGACCATCCTGCAATTCGAGGAGCTGACCGACTCGCTGGCCGCCGAGGCTGGCCGTCGGCGCATGGAGTCCTTGGCGCAGATCGGCGAGCTGTCCGCCGCGGTCGCCCATGAGCTCCGCAACCCGCTCGCAGGCATCTCGGGCGCGGTGCAGGTGATCACGGGCTCCATGGACCCCGATGATCGCCGTCGGACCGTGATGAACAAGGTGCGAGACCAGATCTCGCGCCTGGATCGCATGGTCCGCGACCTGCTGGCGTTCTCCCGTACGCCCGACGTGAGGCTGATCGACGTGGATCTCGCCTCGGCCGCGGACGGCGTGTGCGACCTGGTGCGGCGGGAGTACCCGAACATCTCCTTCTCCCGCGAAGGGCAGGGGCACGCCGTCGCCGACGCCGACATCCTGCATCGCGTGCTGCTGAACTTGGTGCAGAACGCGGCCGCCGCGATCGGCGGGCCCGGTCACGTCGAGGTTCGGATCCACGACCGCGAGATCGTGGTGGCGGACGACGGCCCTGGCGTGGAGGCGGCCATCCGTGGCCGGATCTTCGAGCCCTTCTTCACCACCCGCACCACAGGTACGGGCTTGGGCTTGGCGATCTGCCGCAACGCGGCGGAGGCGATGGGCGCGCGCTTGGAGCTGGAGGCGGTCGGGCCGCTCAAGGGCGCGGCGTTCTCGCTGCGGTGGCCCGCGCCGGCCTAGACGCTGCGGTGGCCCGCGTCGACCTAGACTAGTACTTCGGATCGGAAGTTCGTTCCGGGTTCTCGCCGGCGATGTCGGTGAGGACCCAGCCGAACGCCTCAACCAATACGCCGATCAGTTCGTTGCGCGTGGTGCGTAGGCCGGTCGGGCCCCATCGGCCGCGGTGATC
>CAIOSP010000123.1 GCA_903861005.1 uncultured Pseudomonadota bacterium | reverse complement strand
GCTGTCCGCGATGGCCTTCACCATGAAGTTCGGGCCGTTGCCGATGTAGCTGTTGGCCCCCATGAACACCGAGCCCAACGAGATGGCGCGGAGCATGGCGGGGCCGTCGGGCGTGGCGAGCAGCGTGGAGAGGTCCTGCGCGGTGACGCCAGGATGCGTGACCGCCTCCAGGCCGGCCGCCGTGGACGCGAACGTCAGGTAGGTCGGCGCGTTGTCCAGGAAGCTCGACAGCAGGCCAGACGCCCAGAAGAACTCGCGCGGCGTGTTCACGCCCAGGCTGGCGCCGTGCGCCTCCAGGTACAGCAGCGCGGGCACCATGGTGATGAAGATGCCCGCGAACAGCACGGCCACCTCGACGATGGGCCCCCAGCCGAAGCCATTGCGCTCGTGCACCGCCGACGGCGTGAGCTTGAGCGACGCCAGCGACAACGCCACCAGGATGCCGTCGCGCACGATCGCCACCGGCACCAGCGCCACCGCCAGCACCACGCCGAGCAGCAGCAGCAGGTTGCCGCCGCCCATCAGGCGCAGCGGCTCGTAGGACTCCAAGTCCATGCGCAGCGCCGCCGCCGTCTCCTTGCGGACCTCGATCGAGTCCCACACGAAGTAGATCGTCAGCAGCGCGCACACCACGCCGAGCCACTCGGGCCACAGGCTCAAGGTCCACATGAAGGGCACGCCGCGCATGTAGCCCATGAACAGGGGCGGATCGCCGAGCGGCGTCAGGCAGCCGCCCACGTTGCTCACGATGAAGATGAAGAACACGACCGTGTGCACCACCCGCTCGCGCTCTGAGTTGGTGCGCAGGAGCGGCCGGATCAGCAGCATGGACGCGCCGGTGGTGCCGATGAAGTTCGCGAGCACGGCGCCCAGCGCCAGGAAGCCCACGTTCACCAGCGGCGTCGCCTTCAGGTCGCCGTTGAGGAACAGGCCGCCCGAGATCGTGAACAGCGACCCCAGCAGCACGATGAACGACACGTACTCGGCGGCGGTGTGGCCCAGGTGCGCGGGGTCGTTGACGAGCAGCCAGGCGATCACCGGGAGCGACAGCGCGCCCGCGACGAGGCCCTTGTTTTTGTTGTGCTCCCACCAGTGGCCCACCGCCAGCGGCAACGCGGCGATGCACAGCAGGAGGATCGCGAACGGCAGCACCAGGAGCTGCGGGACTTCCACGCCGTGTTCTGTGGGCACTAGACCTCCAACCAGAAGAGGACCTGACCTTCACGCACCGCCTGTCCGGTGGACACGTCGACGCGCACCACCGTCCCCGCAACCGCCGAGCGCACCGGCGTAAACGTCTTCATCACCTCGACCAAGGCCAGCGTCGCGTGCGCTGCCACCTTGGCGCCCACCGCCGCGAAGGACGGCGCGCCGGGCTCGGACGAAAGGTAGATCGTGCCGTCGGTCTCAGCGCGCACCGCGACGGCGCCCGCCGGGCCCCCCGCGACCGCCGCCGGTCCAGCCGCGGCCACGCCCGCCAGCGCGCCGTCGCCGCGCGTCACCAGCGCGTCGCCGTACGCGACCCACGCGCCGGAAGGGGCCACGATCAGCGCCACGCCCGACACACCCGCAGGCGCGCGGACCTCCAGCGGACGCCCGTCGCGGATCAGCTCGCCCAGGCGAGCGCCCTCGGCGAGCGGCGCGCCCAAGGCCACCGCGGGCCGCCAGGTGCCCACGCTCGGGGAGACGAGCACGTCGCCTTCGATCAGCGCTTCGCGCACAGGACCTCCAGATCGTGCAGACTCCAGATGCGCGGGTTCTTGGTCCGGCGGTACCCGAAGGACTGCCAGGACGCCGCGATCAGGCACTCCAGCCAAGGGCGCAGGTCCGCCAGCGGGACCACCTCGTCGGTGTCCATGCGGGCCGCGGAGTCGATCGGATCCATGTCCGACTCGATGCGCGACGCCACCTCGACCATGCCCTTCTCGATCGCCTCGCGCTCGGCGGGGTCGGTCGAGGCGATCTCGAAGTCGTCGTCGAGCTTGCTGTTGTAGGTGGCGATGGCGAGCGTGCGCCCCTCCATCACGGCCAGCCGCGACAAGGGCGTGGAGAGTTGCACCACCGGGTCGTAGGGCAGGCCGGACATGGCGTAGTAGCCAGCGCCCGACGCCTTGCGGAGCAGGATGGTGAACATGGGCGTGGTGTGCGTGCTGTTGCCGTAGATCAGCGACGAGCCATAGCCCAGCAGGCCCTGACGCTCGGCCTCCACGCCAATGTCGAACCCGGAGATGTCCTGCAGCCAGACGATCGGAATGCCGTCGTCGTTGCAGGCGCGCGTGAAGGCCGCGATCTTGGCGATGCCCTCGCGGTAGAGCGCGCCGCCCGGGCGCTTGCCGATGCCCGGCTCCTCCACCAGCCCCTGGCGGTTGGCCACGAACCCGGCCCACAGGCCGCCCACGCGACCGACGCCCACCACCATCTCGCGGCCGATGTGCGGCATGACCTCGTGGAAGAGCGACTGGTCAACCAGCCGCGCGATCACCTGCTCCACGTCGTAGATGTGGCGCGTCTCGCGCGGGAAGATGGACGCCAACTCGGCGCCGTCGAAGCGCGGCGGCATGGGCTCCGCGTCGTGGCGGTAAAACGGCACGGCGGTGGCCGGGAGCTTGGCGATCTCGCGGCGGATGCGCTCGATCGCGGTGTCGTCGTCGGGGACCCGCACGTCGGCGCAGCCCGACTGGTGCACGTGGACCTCGGGCCCGCCGATGTCGAGGCTGGTGAGCTTGAGCGACTTGGCGCCGCGGATGAGCGCCGCGCCCGCGATCACCATGTAGGCGCTCTCCGTCATGAACACGACGTCGGAAATCAGGGGCATGTAGCCACCGCCGGCGATGCAGTCTCCGAACACGCCCGCCACCTGGGGCACGCCTTGATCGGCCAGCTGGCTGTTCTTCTTGAAGATGTGACCGGCGCCGCGCGCGCCCGCGAAGCTGCGCGACTGCTCCGGCAGGAACAGGCCCGAACAGTCGACCAGGTAGACGACCGGCAGCCGCAGCCGCAGCGCCATCTCCTGCGCGCGCTCGATCTTCTCCGGGGTGTTGGGCCACCAGGCGCCCGACGCCACCGTGTTGTCGTTCGCGACGACGATGCACCAGCGGCCCTCGATCTGGGCGAACGCGGTGACGACGCCCGCGCCCGGCGCCTGGCGGGTGCTGCCCTCGAAGCTGCGCCCCCAGTTCACCAGGGTGCCCACCTCAAACACGCGGCTGCCCGGGTCGACCAGGCGGTCCATGCGCTCCCACGTGGTGCGCTTGCCCTTCTCGCGGACGCGGTCGGCGGCCTTGGCCCCCCAGCCGTCGTGCACGGTGGCGACCTTGGCGGCGAGGGCCGAGTCCAGGGCCGCGGTGTGGGCGGCGTTGGCGGCGAGCTCGTCGGGGCTGAGGAGCGTGCCCAGCTCATCGCCGATGGGGTGCAGGTGGAGGCGGGCCATCAGGTCTCCGAGCCGCGCAGCCAGCGCTCGAGCGAGGTAGTGTCGTAGCGGCCGGACTGGAAGGTGTCCCAGCCGAGGATGCGGCGCTGCAGCTCAAGGTTGGTCGTCACGCCCTCAACCTTCATCTGCCCGAGCGCCTTGTCCATCAGGGCGATGGCCTCCGGGCGCGTGGGCGCGCACACGATGACCTTGGCGATCATCGAGTCGTAGAACGGCGGGATGCGGTCGCCTTCGCGCAGGTGCGTGTCGACGCGGATCCCTTCACCCTCGGGCAGCACCAGCTTGGTGACCCGTCCGGGCGACGGGCGGAAGTCATTCGCGGGGTCCTCGGCGTTGATGCGGGCCTCGATCGCGTGGCCGCAGGGCTGGACGTCGTGCTGGGCTAACGGCAGGCGCTCGTTGGCCGCGACGCGCAGCTGAAGCTCGACCAGATCCAGGCCGGTGATCGCCTCGGTGACCGGGTGCTCGACCTGCAGGCGGGTGTTCATCTCCATGAACCAGGCCTTGCCGTCCTCGTCGAGCAGCATCTCGACCGTGCCCGCGTTCACGTAGCCGGAGCGCCGCACCACGTCGGCGACCAGCGGCAGGATGCGGGCGCGCTCGGACGCCGACAGGCCTGGGCTCGGCGCCTCCTCCAAGACCTTCTGGTGGCGACGCTGCAGCGAGCACTCGCGCTCGCCCAGGTGCAGGCAGTTGCCGTAGCGGTCCGCGATGATCTGGACCTCGACGTGCCGACCGCCGGAGATGCGCCGCTCGAGGTACATGCGGCCGTCGCCGAACGCCGACAGCGCCTCAGCCGACGCCGACTCGTACCCGGCGATGAGATCCTTGGGGTCGTCCACCGCGCGCATGCCGCGACCGCCGCCGCCGGCGACGGCCTTGAGCAGCACCGGGTAGCCGACCTCCTCCGCGATGCGGACGGCGTCCGCCGCATCCTTGGCGGGCTCCTTGGAGCCGGGGATCGGCGACAGCCCGAGCGCGCGCATGGTGGCGCGGGCCAGCGACTTGTCGCCCATGCGACGGATGGCCGACGCGGGCGGGCCGATGAACGTGATGCCCGCGGCCTCGCAGCGCGCGGCGAAGCGCTCGTTCTCAGACAAGAAGCCCCAGCCCGGGTGGACGGCGGCGGTGCCGGTGTGGCGCATGATCTCGAGCAGCGCGTCCTGGTCCAGGTAGGACAGCGCGGCGCGCGACCCGCCGATCGGCACGACGATGTCGACGTCCTTGAGCCAAGCGGCGTCACGGTCCGCGTCGGACGCGACGGCGACAACCTGGATTCCCATGCGGCGGGCGGTGCGCGCCACGCGGGCGGCGACCTCACCGCGGTTGGCGATCAGCAGGCGTCGGAACATGGCCGTCCTGGGGGCTCGGGGCCGCTGGGCTAACCGGGAACGCCCCCTCGCGCCGGTCCTGCGGCGACGGTCACGATCGCCCCTGAATTCCGTCCTCCACGTGGTCCCTCCGGGTTAGAGCAGCACCGTGCACATCTTTCGCTGGGACCTCGACCGCACGTACCTCGACACCGACATCTTCTCGGTGCGCGGCATGCTGCGCGCGGCGGTCGAGTCACCCGAGAGCAAACGCAACATCCCCGGCGCCGACGTCCTGCTGCGCGCCCTGCTCCGCCAAGACCCGGAAGACCGCGCCACCATCCTGTCGGGCTCGCCCACCCAGATGCGCGCGGCGCTCGAGCAGAAGCTCACGCTCGACGGCATCCGCTTTGACAGCCTCGTGCTCAAAGACAACCTCCGCAACCTGCGGAAAGGCCGCCTTCGCGCGTTGAAGGGGCAGCTTGGCTACAAGCTGCCGCGCCTGCTTGAGCTGCGCCTGGGCGATCCGGTCGACAGCACCGAGTCCCTGTTCGGCGACGACGCCGAGGTGGACGCGGTGATCTACGCGCTCTACGCCGACGTGCTCGCCGGTGAGGTCACCCGAGGCGCGCTCATCGACGTGATGAAGGCCGGCGGTGCGTACCCCGACCAGATCGACGACGCGCTCGGCTCCGTCGACCGCCTGACGCGCCGCGACGCGGTGACGGACATCTGGATCCACGTCGACCGCGGGATCCCCCTTACTCATTTCGCGATGCTCGGACCGAGGGTCCGGGTGGTGTTCTCGTGGTTCCAGGCGGCGCTCGGGCTGTGGTCGCGCGGACGCCTCACGGATGACGACGTGACCGCGGTCGCGCACAGGGTCGCACAGACAGGCGGGTACGGTGTCCTCGCGGTGTCGTCGTGGGCGCAAGACGCGGTCCGTCGGGGCCTCGCGCCGGGCCCCCAGGTACGCAGTTTGCTCGCCCGAACGGGCGACCTCCAAGGCCTCGCGCCGCACGCGGTTGCGGCGATCGATCGCTTGGGCAATTGGTCCGGCGCCTCGACGCAGCCCCCTCAGCGCGATTACATCGGGTTCCTGCGGGCCAGTGAGACATTCGTCTGACGCGCGATGCTTACGGCGCTGCCGTGGCTAGACGTCTTTCGGGTTGTGTCCCCGACCCAATCCATGCAAGAATCACCACATCGGGGACACCCCGACACGAACCGGAAAGGGGAGATGTCTAGCAAGCTGTTTGTAGGTGGCCTTTCTCACAACACCGACGACGCGACGCTGCGTGCAGCGTTCGAACAGTACGGTGAATTGACCGAGGCCCGAGTGATCCTGGATCGCGATACCAATCGCAGCCGGGGTTTTGGATTCGTGCGCTACGCAACTCCCGAGCAGGCCAAGGGCGCGCTCGAGAAGATGAATGGCGCTACGGTCGACGGTCGCACCATCCGCGTGGATCTCGCCGAGGATCGGCGTCCGGGTGGCCCTGGCGGCCCCGGCGGTCCTGGCGGTCCTGGCGGCCCCGGCGGTGATCGTCGCCCCGGTGGGTACGGCGGCGGCGCTGGTGGTTACGGCGGCGGCGGTGAACGCGGCGGCTACGGCGGCGGCGGCGGTGGCGGCGGTGGTGGTTACGGTGGCGGCGATCGCGGCGGCTACGGCGGCGGCGGTGGCGGTGATCGTGGCGGCTACGGCGGCGGCGGCGGCGGCTACGGCGGCGGCGGCGGCGGCGGCGGCTACGGCGGTGGTCGTGGCGCCCCGAGCGGCGGCGGCTACGGC
>CAIOSP010000122.1 GCA_903861005.1 uncultured Pseudomonadota bacterium | reverse complement strand
TTGCTTCAGCGCGTCGAGCGCGGCCTCGAAGCCCACCCGCCGCCGGAACTTGAACATGTCGGCGACCGACTTTGCGGGCGTCGTCAGCCAGACCCGCACGCCATCGATGACGCGCTCCTCCACGCCCACCGCGAAGCTCGCGGGCGACACCAGGTACACCTCCAGCGGAGGGTAGCGAAGGCGCGGCGGACGCATCCCCATCGGGACGGCGATGTGCACCGCGCGAGGGATCTCGAGCGTGAGCCCGTGGACGTGGAGCGCGGTGACACAGCAGAACACGCTCTTCGGGATGCGCGTGGCGACGGCGACCAGATCCGGCTCCGTCACCACGTGCTCGCTCCCGCCGTACACGCCCCGCGCGAGCTCCACGATCTCCCCGCGGTCACGCGCAGCGTAGAGGTCACGGCGATGAATGCCCGCCGCGAGCAGGTCGCGCGTTCGCACCACGCCCCCGCGTCGCGCGACCTCCTCCCCCACTGCGCCGAGCCCAAACTGGGACAAACCTACCTCAGTTCCAGATATCTATATACGGTATTGTCCATCGCGTCCGCATCAACCTGCGCCCCGCTTGACAGCAGCGGTAGGAGCCCAGGCGTTTCAAATTCGTCGCCCGCTACCAGCGGATCACCCGAGGACGTCGCCAGGTCCGCTCACCGCCTCCGCCGCCGCACCGCCAACAACCCCAGCACCGCCGCCCACGGTACAGCACCGCTCCCCGTACGGCAGCCGCAGTCGACGTCGGGCTCACCCGGGTCCGCCACAACCGCGGGGCACGCCAGCGCCACGTCCGGGTTCACGTTCACCGCGTCGGCCACGGCCAGCGCGCGCGCCTCGTCGCCGTGCACCACCAGGAACCGCCAGGTGTCGCCGGGCGGGGTGAGCTCGTCCAGGAAGCGGATCACGCCGTCCTCGAAGTGGGCGGCCAGGTGGACGGTGGTGGTGCGCTCCACCAGCCACAGGCCGTCCGACAGGCGCACCAGGCCGGTGGCGAGCGGGAGCACCGGGTGGCCGCCGGCCAGGTCGGCCGCGTTGGTGGTCTGCACGGCCTCGGACAGCGCGGGCACGGTGGCCACGGTCAGGCCGTCCCAGGGGAACGCCACCGACGTCGCCTCGTAGCCGACCGTCCACGCCACCTCGACGGCGTCGACGTCGTCGGCCCAGGCGGTCCAGGTGACGCCGGGCGGGCGGCCGGTGGTGGCCAGGGCGAAGGGGGCGTCGATCGGGTCGGTCGGCTCGTCGGCGAGCGCGCCGTCCCAGGTGACGGTGCCGTCCGACAGATGGACGACCGCGCCGGTCGCGCCCTGCTCGGCGCAGGCGCCCTCGATGGCCTGGAGCGCCAGGCGCTCGGCCTCGGCGGCGTGGTCCAGGCCGTAGGCCACCTCGGTCACCATGGGGTTCCAGCCGGAGCTGTCGGACACCTCGCCCAGCAGCAGCGCCTTGGTCGCGGGCTCGACGGCCTCCGCCCCGGCGATCACACCCGCCGCCGCCACCACCTGCCCGGCGTGGGTGTTGGCGGTGATCACGTGGTTGTCCTGCTCGGTGGTGGACCACAGGCCCAGGCCGCCCATCCAGCGGTGCACGTTGCCGGTGTCGTCGGGCTGCCAGGTGCCGTCGCCCACGGGCGGGAGGGCGTCCGGCGGGGTGCCGATGGCGGCCGAGAAGGCGCCGATCGACACGATCTGCGCGCCGCTGTCCTCCAGCGCGATCAGGTCGTCGATGCGCTTCTGCATGCTCTCGGCGTTGTATTTGAACACCGGGCCCAGGTACGGGTCGGCGTCACCGGTGGCGTAGAGCTCGCCGTCGTCCATGAAGTGCCAGTCCACCTGGTAGGCGTCGCCACCCTCCGTCACGCCCTGCCCGCCGCCGCCGCCGATCAGCACGGTGACGCCGTTCGACGCGCGGTAGACCGGGTGCGCGTACGGCCCGCCGAAGAAGTACTCGGCCAGGTTGTGCGGCAGCACCGCCACGCCGTAGCCAAAGTCCGGCATGCGCTCGACCATGCCCGGCCCGAACTGCCCCTCCTGGGTGAACACCGCCGTGCCCAGCGGCAGGCCGTTCGCCTCGAAGATGCGCCGCGTCAGCTCCAGCGACGCCTGCTGGTCGCGCCACGGGTAGGCCACCCACAGCTGGTCCGAGTAGGTGAAGCTGACGATCTCCACCTGGCCCGCGTCCGCCAGCGCCTTGAGGTGCGCCAGCACCTGCGGCCGCCGCGCCGCCATCACCTCGACCATGTACGACTGCAGCTCCAGGTCGACCGACCACGTGGGGTGCGCGTCGAGCATGTCCAGCACGGGCTCGAACGACTCGTCGATGATCGCGTCCTCCAGGCCCGCCTCGTCAAAGCCGGCGCCGGGGAACACCCCCTCCAGGCCGCCCGCCACGTACTGGAGGTTGAAGTGCAGCAGGGTCAGGACGAAGTGGTTCATCGTGCCGTCCAGCAGCGGGGTCGGACGGGCCCGGACCGTGGGCTTGGCCGCCGCGCAATTCGGTGCGGGGGCTGCACGCAGCCTGCCAACAGGGGCGGGTCCGTCGCCCCCCTCACCGGGTCGACTTGACCGTCGAGCGCCGCCGCCGCACCCCCAGCAAGAGTGCACCCCAGCCGAGCGCCGATGGCCGCGCATCGGCCGCGCAGCCACACGTCGCGGGTTTGGACGCCTCCGCGTCGTCGGTGTCGCCGCCACCCGCCGCGGCGTCAGAGTCGGCCTCGGCGTCGGTGTCGGCGTCGGTGTCGGTGTCGGCTCCGCCGTCGCTGTCGCTCCCGTCCGGCGACGCGCAGTCGCCTGTATCAGACACGAGGACGGTGGCGTGTCGTGTGTCGGTCTCGCCGCCGCTGCCGACCGTGAGCGCCACGTCGACCGCGCCCGCCTGCGACGGCGTCCAGTCGAGCGTCGCGCGGGTGCCCGCCGCGGCGCCGTCGATCGTCCACGCGTACGACGCGAAGCCACTCCGCGCTGTCAGATGCACGGTGTCGCCGACGCACACGGCCCCGGCCGGCGCGTCGAACCCCGCCCACACCGGCGTCCACGCGGTCGGATCGGCCAGGTACACCAGATCGTGCAGCAGCATGAAGTCCAGGCCTGGGTAGCGCTGACCCCAGGTGCCCGACCCGCCGCTGTACTGCTCGCTGTCCGGCCGCAGGTAGCGGTGGGACGTGGTCCACCCGTGCACGGCCGGCGGGCCGCCGGTCGGAGACGACGGGAACACGCCCGCGGGCAGCTCGTCGAGCGCATCGCGCGCAGCCGTGACCAGCGCCGCGCGGTGCGACGACCAGCCGGTGACCGACGGCCCGTGCAGAACCTCCTCCAGCAGCGGGTACGCCGTCCAGTGCTGCAGGTTCGCCAGATCGACGAGCACGTCCAGCGTGTCCGCGCCGTAGCCATCACCGATCGCGATCACCGCCATCGCCATGTGCAGGTTGTCGGTGTTGATGTAGGCCGGGTTGAGCGGGCTGCGCAGCGTGGGCCACGCGATCGTGCCCGCGGTGGGCACCGTGAGGTTCACCGCGCCGCCCGAGATGAACGCGATCGCCTTGCGGATGCCGACCGCGTAGCCGATCGTGTCCGCGCCGCGCTCGACGTCCTTGTTGCAGGCGGGGTTGCGGATGGTCCAGCTGTTCGCGGCGAGGTGCCGCGCGATCCGACTCGCCTGCGCGAACGCGTCGGCCTGCAGATCGCGACCGTCGATCACCGTGCCCGCCGGCACCAGGTGCGCGACCAAGCTGAGCCCGATCAACAGGTGGTACGCCTGGTCCTGGCTCTCCTCCTTGTTGGTGTAGAGCAGATCGCTGCCGTCCGACAGCACCGCGGTGGTGCCGGGGAGCTGGCCCGCGAACGACGACGGCACGTCGTCACGGATGAAGAAGCCGTTGGTCGACCGCGCCACGTTCAGGCAGAGCGGGAACGGGAAGGACGGCTCTGCCCGGTTGTCGAGGCGCTCCAGCGCGGCGAGCGCGTCGCCGAGCGCCTGGTCGGTCGTCGCGAGCGAGCCCGCGCGACCGTCGTCGAAGCCGGGGTAGCGGATCGGATCGGCGAGCAGCGCGTGCTCAGTCGCCAGCACGCCCAAGTACCAGCCCACGCGCACGGTGGCGTCGGACCACACGGCCAAGCCCGCGACGTCGAGGCGGTAGGTGGCGGGGATCGAGTCACCCGCGGCGGCGCCCTGCACCATGAACTCGTCGTCGAGGCGATCGCGCAGGGCCCAGTACTTGTCGAGATCGGCGCTCGTGGACTGCGCGAAGGCGGAGGTGGAGAGGAGCAAGAGGCACAACGGGAGCGCGCAGGTCGCCGGTGCGCACCACAGCAGCGCGCGCGTCGCCGTCGCGAATCGCCCCGTGTGAAAAGACATCTTTGGCCCCCTGAACCTGCTTTGGAGAACTACCACAGCCGGGCCCTGATCTCGATTGCCGTGGTGACGAGCGCGACCGGGCCTCCGAACGCCGCGCATCGGTCGGATGCCCCACGTGGTGCGACGCACCGCGGTCAGGTACGCCCTTCCCACTGGGGTGCGCGATGCCGAGGTTGCTGGTGATCGCGATCCACTTGCTCCTCCTCGCCGCGTGCGGTCCGACCTTCGAGGTCGACAAGTCGCTCTGTCCGTCCGATCTGGCCCCGGGTGAGTCCGTCGACCATCGGATCACGTGGCGCGCGAGCCTGCCCGCCGCGGCGGGTCAGGTGTTTGGGGCGCTCAACTTCGACGCGGCGCCGCTCGGCGACCCGCTCCCGGTGGGCGACATGATCCGTGTGCACGTCACCAACGGAGCGGACACGCTGCTCGACTGGACGCTCGCCACCGACGACCCCGACGAGGACCTGCTGATCGACTTGAGCAGCGCCTGCAACGGCTCGTCGACCACCGTACACGCGGAGATCGGCAGCGGCTGCACGGTCGACATGGGCGTGTCGTTCGAGAACGCCAGCGACCTGTCCCTGCGAACGCAGATGTCCGCGCGCATCTACGCGAACGACGTGCCCACGGACGGGTCTGCCACGATCGACGTCATCCTCGCGTCGGCCGATGGCGTGCCGTGCATGATGTGATCGGCGCGATCACCTGCGTCACTCCGGCAGCCAGATCAGCCCCGCTCTCAGAGCGACCACCGCATCCCGATTCGCGTTCGCGAACGCGCGGAACTCAGCCGAGATCCGCTCGTCCGCCGCCACACGGCCCCAGAAGTCCACCGCGGCCTCCAGCGCCGGGGCCGCGACATCGGCGTCCTCTGGACCCGGCGGTTGCGGCGCGAACGCGACGGCGCGCAGCTCCCCCTGGCCCTGCGGCGCGTAGGCCATCGGCAGCATGTCGTACGCAGGCGCCACGCCGGTGATCGTCGCGCCCCGCAAGCGCAGCGTCAGGTTGTGCAGGTGCATGTCGTTGTTGGCGATCCACCGTCCGAACAGCTGGCGCCAGCGGACCTCGCGGTGATCGTCCGCGCTGAGCAGACCACGCGCGAGGAGCGCCGACGTGCTCTCGGTCCACGACGTCAGCGAGCTGCCGACCAGCTGCGCGTCCGCCCACGCCAGCGCGATCTGTCCCACCCGACGAATCGGCCCCGCCCGATCGAAGCGCTCGACCTCCAAGAACACCCGCGCCTCACCGACGAGCAGCTCGGACCGCGCCGCCGGATGCCCGTGCTCGGCCAGCGTGCGCAGGGCGAGGTGCTCGCTCACCAGCAGGTCACGGCGTCGCATGGCGACCGGATCACGCGCCGCGGGAGAGAACTTCACCAGCACCGGCACTCGTCGCTCGCCGTCATCGCGGGTCGTCAGGAACTTGGGCTGCTCACCACCGGCGGACGAGCCGACCAGTCCTTGCTGGACCGCCGCATCCGCCCGCGCGGCGTAGAGGGCCAGCCGCTCGGACGCCGACACCGCACCTGGGGGCGCCTGCGCCATCGTGACCGCGTGTCGGAAGGCCTTCGCGCCGACCACAAGCGCCCCCAATCCGTCGGAGCCGCGCTCGACCAGGAAGCGGAGCACGTGGTCGCTCGACCAGTCGTTCACGTGCGGCGGGAGGCGCAGGTCGGCGTGGAGCGCGGGCACCTGGCGACCGAGCCAGCCAGACGGGCGCAGCTCCTGAAGGAACCAGGGCAGATCGTCGAACCAGCCGCTCGGCACGTCAGGGACGCGCGACACCAGCACAAAGCCGTCTGGCGCCGCGGGGTGCAGATCGGCGACGTGGCGGGGGCGTCCCTCAGCGTCCGGCATCTCATAGACGGGGACGATCGCCTCCACGCCCTCGATTTCGCGGCGCCACGCGTATCGGGTCGCGCGCCCCCGCCCGATCACCACCACGTCGCCCGACACGCGGCGGATCAGCCGGGAGAGCGTAGCCTGACTGACTCCGAGCGCGCGGGCGAGCTCCCGCGACGACGAGCGCGGGGTGCGGGTCAGGGCGGTCCGGAGGGCGCGGACCTGATCGTCGGCGGGGTCGTGCATCGATTCATGCATAGATTTGTGACGCGCACTTGTCCAGTATCTGCGCCGACCCTGGCGCCGATTTAGCGTCCTCTGTGCATCGAACCTCCGACCGCGATGCGGCGCCGGGTCCAGCGCGCGTACGGCGCATCGACTCTCCGCCCACCACGCGCGGCCGCGTCCGCGCCACAGGCGGAAGTCCAGAGGCGGTGTCCCTCCGCGCGGTCTGGCCGATCATAGGCCCGCGGCAGGAGATCCCATGAGAACCCTGCCCCTCATCCTGCTCTGCGCCTGCGCATCCACCCGACCGTCCGTCGCGCCGACCGCCGAGGACACCGACCTGGTGTCGGCCGCGGACACCGACGCACGCTCCACCGACACGGCGATCGACGACACCGCGTCCGCCGTGGACACCGCCCCGACCTTCTGGACCACCGCCCAGGCCGAGGACACCCTGCGCGCGGCCACGCCCGGCCTGCTCTTCCTGTCGGAGAGCGAGTGGACGCCCGACGTGGTCGTGCTGCGCGACGGCGCCATGGCGTGGGGTCGCGTGGACGTGCGCGAGCTGCTCGCCCCGATCTACGTCGCGCAGCCGGAGCACCTCGCGCTCGCAGACCGCTTCGTGCAGACCGTCGAGCTCGCGTCGCTGTTCGACCGCCTCACCGTCCCCCAGCCGTGGTGGTCCGAGTGGGAGCAGGGCCAGCAGCCCGGGTGGATCACCGTGCGCGACGTGTT
>CAIOSP010000121.1 GCA_903861005.1 uncultured Pseudomonadota bacterium | reverse complement strand
TGAAGCATCGCAGCAGCGTGCTCTTCCCGCAGCCCGACGGGCCGATCATCGACAGGATCTCACCGGGGACCACGGCCAAGTCCACCCGGTCGAGCGCGCGGAACGCGCCGTACCAAAGCGACAGGCCGCGCACGGAGATGACGCGATCGGCGCTCATCCGAACTTCCCGGAGATGTAGTCGTTGGTGCGCTTGTCGCGGGCGAACACGAACAGGTCCTCGGTCTTGGCCGACTCAACCAGCTCGCCGTTCATCATGAAGGCGGTCACGTCCGCGATGCGCCGCGCCTGCATCAACAGGTTGGTCACGAGCACGATGGTCATGCGCGACTTGAGCTGCATGAGCACGTCCTCGATGCGCATCGTGGTGACCGGGTCGATCGCGATGCTGAACTCGTCGAGGCAGAGCACCTCGGGGTCGGTCGACAGCGCGCGCGCCAGGGTGAGCCGCTGCTGCTGGCCGCCCGAGAGGCGCGTGCCGAGCTGGTCCAGGCGGTCCTTGACCTCGTCCCACAGCGCGGCCTGGGTCAGGCAGCGTTCGACGATCTCGTTGAGGTCATCCTTGTGCCGAACGCCGCAAAGCCGGGGGGCGTAGGCTACGTTGTTGTAGATCGACATGGGCAGACCGACCGGCAGCGGCAGCACCGTGGCCACCCGGCGACGCAGGTCGCTCGCATCCACGTCGCGGACGTTGACCCCATCGATCTCCACCGTGCCGGACGTAGACGCGCCGGGGACCAGCTCGATCGTGCGGTTGAGGCAAGTCAGCATGGTGCTCTTGCCACTGCCCGCGGGCCCGATGACGCCGAGGATGCCCGCGCGCGGGATGTCGATCGTGAGGTTGCGCACCACCTCGCGCGTGCCGTAGCGCGCGGTGAGGCCTTTGATCCGCAGGTGCGGGTTGTCGGTCACCACCGGCGGTTCCTCCGGAGGTAGGCGCGCAGGACGATCGCCACCGAGTTGAACGCGAGCACCACGCCCAGCAGCACCAGCGCCGTGCCGTACTTCATAGACTCGGGCACGTTCGGCACCTGAGTGACCAGCGCGAAGACGTGCATGGACAGCGCCATGGTCTGGTCCGACGTCGAGGTCGGCAGGATGGGCAGGTAGAACGCCGCGCCCGTGAACAGCACCGGCGCCGTCTCTCCGGCCGCGCGGCTGACCTGCAGGATGATGCCCGTCAGGATGCCCGGCAGCGCGTTCGGCAGGACGATGTGCCAGATGGTCTGCCAGCGCGTGGCGCCCAGGTTCCAGCTCGCCACGCGGAAGTTGTACGGCACCGCCTGGAGCGCCGCCTTCGTCGACGTGATGATCACCGGCAGCGTCATGACGCCCAGCGTCAGCCCGCCCGCCAGGATGGACGTCCCCAGGTTGAGGAAGAGCACGAACGCGCCGAGGCCAAACAGCGCATGCACGATGGACGGCACGCCGGCCAGGTTCACGATGGCCAAGTCCACCACCCGCGCAAGCGTGGACTCCCCGGCGTACTCGGACAGGTACATGCCCGCGAGCACGCCAACCGGCACCGCGAAGAGCAGCGACACGCCGACGAGCCACAGCGTGCCGACGATGGCCGGGAGGATGCCACCCTTGGTCATGCCCGAGGTGGGCATGGAGAACAAGAACTCGTAGCTGATGGCCGGGGCGCCCTTCATCACGATGAAGCCGACGATGGCGAGCGCCGGGATGGCCGCGAGCAAGGTGGCCGCGAGCAGCGCCAGCTCGACGAGCTTCTGCCGCCGGTGTCGGACGTCCAGATCATCGATCGGTAGGGGTCGACCTTCCGGACGCGTGTCGACAGGAGTCGGCAGGGAT
>CAIOSP010000120.1 GCA_903861005.1 uncultured Pseudomonadota bacterium | reverse complement strand
GCGGTGCTGGTGCCCGGCACCCACGCCGTGTCGCTCAGCGCCGACCTGCCTGCCCGGCTGGACGCGTCGGGATCGCTCGTCGTCCAGGCCCGGCCCGGCTCGTTCACCGTCGACGTGAGCGCCCTGCACGACGGCCCGGCGACGGACCTGTCGGCGCCCAGCCTGGCCCCGCCCTGGCCGCTGGAGGAGACCTGGGTGGTGCAGGCCGACGATCGCGTGCGCGCCGTGAACCTGACCGGCCCCGCCGGCGTCGACCCCGCGCGCACCACGCTCCCCGGCGAGTGGCGCAACCTGCCCGCCTTCATCCTGACGCCGACCGTGCCGCTGCACTTCGACGAGCTGCGGCGCGGCGAGCCGGAGCCTGCGCCCAACACGCTGAGCCTGACGCGCGAGCTGTGGTTGGACGCAGGCGGTGACGGCTACACCGTGCGCGACACCTTCAGCGGCGTCATGCACCGCGGTTGGCGCTTGGACGCCGCGCCGCCGCTGTCGCTGGGGCACATCGCCGCGAGCGGGACGGACCAGGTGATCACCACCTGGGACGGCAAGCCGGGCGTGGAGCTGCGCGACGGCGCCACGCAGGTGGTCGCGGAGTCTCGGGTCGAGGGTGGCACGTCCACGCTCCCCGCGGTGGGCTGGTCCACCGACGTCGGCAGCCTGTCCGCGACGCTGCACGTGCAGCCCGGGTGGCGCCTGCTCGGCGCGTTCGGCGTGGACGACGTGGGCGGTCCGGTCGCCCCCTGGAGCCTGTTCGACCTGTTCTTCGTGCTGGTGGTCGGCATGAGCGTGGCCAAGCTGGTCGGCGCGCCTTGGGGCGTGCTGGCGCTGTTCGGCGTGGGGCTCGCCAGGCATGAGGACGGCGCGCCGATGTGGCTGTGGGTGACGCTGCTGGTGCTGGTCGCCCTGATCCGCGCGGTGCCCGAGGGCCGCGTGCAGAAGGTGCTGCAGGTGGCGCGCGGGGCCTCGGCGGTGACGCTGCTGGTCGCGCTGGCGTCGTTCAGCCTGCTGCAGATCCGCGACGGCTTGTTCCCCTCGCTGTCGCAGCCGTGGGCGGGCGCGGACCAGGGCATGTTCGGCCGCGAGGCCTCCATGGAGGTGATGGTGCCGATCGCCTCGCCCGCGCCCACCGACGCAGCCATGTCGGAGTCCGATTACGCCGCGCGCGGGAACCGGGCGGAGGACAAGGCCGTCGAAGGTCTGATGGGCGGCTCGCTCGGCAAGGACGGCGGACGGTACCTCTCCAGCCAGTACGACAACGCCATGACCGTGCAGACCGGCCCCGGCGTGCCCACCTGGGGCTGGACTACGTACCGCCTGGCCTGGACGGGCCCGGTCAACGCCGAGCACAGCATCCGCCTGATCTTGGTCGGCCCGCGCGGAAACCTGCTGCTCGCCATCCTGCGCACCCTCCTGCTCGGCGCGCTCGCGCTCAAGCTGACGAACGTGCACCGCATCCGCTGGGACGCGATCGGCCGCGCGGCACCCCTGCTCGCGCTGTTCCTGCTGCCCACGCTCGCGCACGCCGCGCCCGACAAGACGCTGCTCGATGAGCTGGAGCAGCGCCTGACCGCGGCCCCGGCCTGCCGCCCGCACTGCGTGTCGGTGCCGTCCGCGAGCCTGTCGGTCGACGCCGACACGCTGACCATCGACGCCGAGGTCAGCGCGAACGACCTGTCGTCCTGGCCCGTGCCCGGCCCCACCGCGACGTGGGTGCCCAAGCGCGTCACGCTCGACGGCAAGGACACGACCGCGCTCGCGCGCCAGGCGGACGGCTTCCTGCACGTGCGGGTCAGCCCCGGCGTCCACCACATCCACGTCGAGGGCCCGCTCCCCGCGACCGACGCGCTGGCGCTGCAGTTGGGCCTGCCGCCGCGCCACGTCCGCTTCTCCAGCACCGGCTGGACCGTGCAGGGCGTGCGCGCCGACGGCACGCCGGAGTCCACCGTACAGCTCGTCCGCGATCAACTCCGCGCCGACACCCCCACCAGCGGCTCCAACCTGGCGCCGTGGGTCGAGGTCCGCCGCTTCCTGGACCTGGGCATGCCGTGGCGCGTGCGCACGACCGTGACCCGCGTGGGCCCCGCGACCGAGCCGCTCGCGCTGCGCCTGCCGCTGCTCGACGGCGAGTCGGTGAACTCCGACGGCTACGAGCCCAAGGACGGCGTGGTGCTCGTCACGCTCGACCGCGACGAGGCGCAGGCCACCATCGACTCCACGCTCGACGTGCGCGAGGTGATCACGCTGACCGCGCCGACCGGCGTGCCGTGGACCGAGTCGTGGGTGGTGTCGTGCAGCCCGATCTACCACTGCGCCGAGGAGGGCCCCGCGCCGCTCCAGCACGAGGCCGACGGCCGCTGGGCGCCCGAGTGGCGCGTGTGGCCCGGCGAGTCTGTGAAGGTGTCGGTGGTGCGCCCGCAGGCGATCGCAGGCCAGACCATGACGGTGGAGTCTGCGACGCTCAGCTGGACGTCGGGCCGTCGCATCGGCGAGGGCAGCCTGGACCTGACCGTGCGCACCTCGCAGGGCGGCAAGCTGCCGCTGCACCTGCCCGCGGGCGCCAAGCTCCAGTCGGTGACGATCGACGGCGCCGCGCGCCCGATCCAGCTGCGCGACGACGGCGAGCTGCCGATCCCGCTGCAGCCCGGCGCGCAGGCCATCCACGTGTCGTGGCAGCAGACCCACGAGCAGCGCATCTTCGACACCGTGCCCGGCGTCGATCTGGGCGCGCCCGCGGTCAACGCGAACGTGGTGGTCACCTACCCGCAGGGGCGCTGGATCCTGGCGCTGATCGGCCCCACCTGGGGCCCCGTGCCGCACTACTGGGCGTTCCTCTTCCTGGTGCTGCTGTGCGCGCCGCTCTTGTCGCGCATCCCGTTCACGCCGCTGTCCACGTTGCAGTGGTTCCTGCTCGGCCTGGGCCTGACGCAGCTGCCGATGGTGATGGTCGCGTTCGTCGCGATCACCTTCCTGGCGCTTGGGCTGCGCCAGCGCGCGCAGGCGACGCACTGGTTCGTGTTCGACCTGGTGCAACTCACCCTGCTGGGCATGGTCCTGCTGTCGGTCGGCACGATGTACTTCGCGGTCCACGCGGGCCTGCTGTTCGAGCCGGACTTCCAGGTGATGGGCAACGGATCGTCCACCTACGACGGCCTGCGCTGGTTCGAGGACCGCATCGACGGCAGCATGCCGCTGCCCACGGTGGTGTCGGTGCCCATCCTGGCGTGGCGCCTGACCATGCTGGCCTGGGCGCTGTGGTTGGCGTCGCGGCTGGTGGGCTGGGCTCGGTGGGCGTGGGCGTGTATGGGCGAGGGCGGCTTCTTCCGCGGGCCGACGCGCGCGGTGGCCGCGCCGACCGGCACGGTCGTTGATCCCCAGGGTGAGTGACGGAGACCTCATGCTTGTTCGTTCCCCCCGGTGGCTGCTCCTGCTCGCCCTCGCCGCCTGCACGTCCTCGTCGGACAAGCCCGGGACCGACACCGACGCCACGACGGACACCGACGCCGTGACGGCGGACACCGACGGCGACACCGACGTCGCCGCGGACACCGACGGCGCCACCTGTGACGTGGTGCCGACGTGCACCGGGTTTGGCGCCGTTCCGGCGGCGCCGACCTACCTGGACGTTCCAGACAGCGTCACCGCCACCGACCAGGGGCCTGCCTGCGGCGAGCCCAAGCTGCTCATCGCGCTGCGCGACATCTCGGTCCGCGCCGCGCAGGACGACATCTCAGGCGACGTGATCTACTGCGTGACCCAGGTCGAGTCGTCGGTGGGGTCCGAGGTCCGCATCACCACGCCGACCAAGCCGCTCAACGAGGGCGACTCCGTGTCGCTGCCGCTCACCGACGGGATCATGTGGGGCGACGTCCTGGCGCCGCGCGCTGCGTCAGGCTCGATGCTGATCACGGTGGCCTGCTTGGAGTCCGACGACATCGCCGCCTACGACTCCCTCGTCACGGCAGTCACCAACGCGGCCACGGAGCAGGGCGCCACACAGAACGCCAAGCTGTGGTCCTTCCCGGCGAACAAGCCCATCACCGGCGTCGCCGCCGCCTTGATTGCGGTCGACTCGGATGATTTCCTCTTCAACGCGCACATCATGCTGAGCGGCGAAGATCTGCTCGCCCTAGCCGCGGGCGCCACCTGGACGGAGCGCCGATCCGGCGTCTTCGACCTGTCCGACTGGGACTGGGAGGTCGGCCTGCTCGTGTGGGGCTGCTCGGACAACGGGAGCTGAGCTCGACCGGCACAGCCGCGGACTTCAGGCTTCTTCACACGCCGCTTCACAGTGCCTTCGCATGCGGGGGTGATGCTCTCTCCACACAAGGAGGTCATCATGACCGGTCTCGAAGTCGGAGTGGCAGCGGCAGTGGTGTTTGGGTTCATCGTCGTGGCGAAGATCGTCCGTCGGCGTCGTTGGATGCGCCATGGCGGCGGTGGCTGCGGTCACCACCGCGGCGGCTGCGGCCACGGGCGCTACGGCGGCTACCGGATGGGCCGCGCGCGGTTCATGCGGCACATGATCTCGCGGCGCCTCGGCCTGCGCGCTGAGCAGGCGGAGACGCTGGACGCGTCGATGGACCAGGTGCGCGCCGCCATGGACGCCGCGCGCACGGAGATGAAGTCGCGTCGGGGCGAGCTGGCCGATCTGATCCGTGGTGAGGCGCTCGACAACGGCCACCTGGACGCGCTCCTCGCCAGCCAGGAGGCCACGCTGCACGCCACGCGTGACAGCATCGTCGAGGCCGTGCGCCGCCTGCACGCGCAGCTCGACCCGGGCCAGCGCGCCATGCTCGCGGACTGGGTGTCGCGCGGTCAGGGCCACCACGGCGAGCCCGCCTAGCCATGGCCGGGCTGGACGCGCGGGGTCGTCGGTGGCTAGGGACCCAACCATGACGCTGCGCGCCCTCCTCATCGACGACGACGTCCGCCTGGCGGAGCTGCTGCGCGCCTACCTGGCGCCGCACGACGTCGCGCTCGCGCACGCCACGGACGGCGCGCGCGGGCTGGCGCTCGTCGACTTGGGCGGCATCGACGTGGTCCTGCTCGACATCATGATGCCCGGGCTGGATGGCCTGGAGGTGCTGCGGCGCCTGCGCGCCAAGAGCGCGTTGCCGGTGGTGATGCTCACCGCGCGCGGCGACGAGACCGATCGCGTCGTGGGCCTGGAGCTGGGCGCGGACGACTACCTGGCCAAGCCCGCCAGCCCGCGCGAGCTGCTCGCCCGCATCCGCGCCGTGCTGCGCCGCGTGGCCCCCCGCGCGCCCGACGAGCGCCTGGTGGTGGGGGATCTGGAGATCGACCCAAGCGCCCGCAGCGCGCGGATCGGGGAGCGCGTGCTGGCGCTGACGGGCCTGGAGTTCGACCTGCTGCTGGCGTTGGCCCAGCGCGCCGGCCGCGTGGTGTCGCGCGACGACCTGTGGAACCTGGCCGGTCGCGGCGACACGGTCGTCGGCGACCGCACGCTCGACGTGCACGTGTCGCACCTGCGCGCCAAGCTTGGGGACGACGCGCGCGACCCCAAGCGCCTCCGCACCGTGCGCGGCGCCGGCTACCAGCTGTCGAAGGACCCGGGATGAGGCACCGCCACGATCGCCACCACCGCCGCCGGTGGTCACCTGCCTGGATCCTGGCGCGCGGCATCCACCGCACGGTGTTCCTGTTCGGGCTGGTCGCGCTGTCGGTGGGCGCAGTGGCGGGCGCGTGGGGGCGCTCCGCGCTCGGCCCCTCGCCCAGTCTGTCGGGGCTGCTCTGCCTGTGGTTCACGACCGTGTCGCTGCTGTGGCCGCTGGGCTGGGCGGCGACGTGGCGCATCGCCCGGCCGCTGCGGCGGCTGGCCGCCGTGGCGGGTGAACTCCAGGGTGGCCAGCTCGACCGCCGCTCGGCCCTGGTGACGGAGCCCGGTGAGGTGGGCGAGGTGTCGGAGGCGCTGCGGGGGCTCGCCGACCGCCTGGCGACGCAGCTGCGCGACCAGCGCGCCCTGATGGCCGCCGTCTCCCATGAGCTGCGCAGCCCGCTGGGGCGCGCCCGGGTGCTGGTGGAGATGGCCCGCGAGGGCAGCGCGCCCCCCACGCTCTACGACGAGCTGGACGCCGAGATCGCCGGCATGGACGGGCTCGTCGGCGACCTGCTCGCCGCGGCGCGCATCAACTTCGAGGCGATCGCCCCGCGGGAGCTCTCGGTCCGCGACGTCGCCGCGCGCGCGCTGGAGCTGGCCCACCTGCCGTCCGACTCCGCCACGTTCGAGGGCGAGGCGGGCGAGCTGACCGCCGACGCCACACTGCTCGCGCGGGCGCTCTCCGGGCTGCTGGACAACGGCCGTCGCTATGGCGGCACGCAGGTGTCGCTCACCGTGCAGGCCACGCCGGACCGGGTCCGCTTCCTGGTGAAGGACAACGGCCCCGGGTTCGCCCCCGGAGACGAGGAGCGCGCCTTCGAGCCGTTTTGGCGTGGCCCCACGACGACCGCCCAACCGCCCCGTGGGGAAGGACTTGGGCTCGCGCTGGTGCGGCAGATCGCCCGCGCCCACCAGGGCGACGCCGGGGCTGCAAACAGCCCAACCGGCGGCGCACACACCTGGATTGACCTGCCAAGAGGCTCGGGACGTGTGAAGGGCTGATGCCCTGGGGAGGGCCTCATGTCACTTTACGACCGCCCGTATGAACGGGACGTCGTGCGGGCCGATCTGGACGTGCCCGTCGTCGTCCGCTTTGACCGTCAGCTCCTCGACGCCGTGGCGTCCGAGGACGCGACCACCCGCCGCGGCCTGGAGGGACGGAAGACCGACCCGGAAGGCGACCCGGAAGGGGTGTGGTCCACCACCACCGCGGCGCGCCAGTGCGACGAGCTGCGGGACTTCGAGTCGGCCTGCGGCGTCGCGTTCGAGAACGAGCTGGAGGCCCTCCGCGCGTCGTCGGAGGAGACCGGAGAGATCAACGCGCTCCTCGGCCCCGTTCGCGCCGCGCTCATGCACGACGGGCCGTCGCGCCCCGCGCTGCAGCGGGCGGTCAACCAGTACAGCAAGGGCCTTTGGGACGAAGCCCGAGCCTCGCTCGACGAGGTGTTGGGGCTCGAGCCCGCCTCGGCCGAGGCCTGGCTGCTCAAGGCGCAGGTCGCCGTTCGCGCCCACGACGAGCGCGCCGCCGGAGAGGCCGCCCACGCCGCGCGCCAGCACACCGAGCCCGGCACCGACGTGCGTCTGTACTCGGTCTACATCCTGGCGTGGCTGGCGCTGCGGGCCGGGCAGGAGGAGGACCTGCTGGACGTGGCCCGCGAGCAGCTCGGCCCCCTCGGCGCCGAGCAAGGCGTCGGGCTGTGGTCGCGCGCCGCCGAGCCCATCGCGCGGGACCTCGCGTTCATCACGCTCAAGGCCTGTGGTCGCCTGGCCACCGCGGGTCGGCCGCTCCCCTTCCCCACCGTGTACGACCGAGCCCGCGCCTTGCTCTCGCGCAACCCGGCCGCGGGCCTCCGCCTCGCCGCCGACGCCGACCTGCTGGTCTGTCATGACGAGCTGCTGCGCGCCGTCCACGACGAGCACGAGCACGTCCGTCGTGAGGTGGAGGACATGCTGAACCGCTGGGATCGCTCCATCGACGACGACGACTCAGAGGCCGCCGCCGAGGTCCGTCGTCAGTTCCAGGACGAGGCCCGCCTCGCCCGCGCGCGGATCATGGGCTCGTTGCTGTCCGCATGTGACGCCCGCTCCCGCATCCGCGCGCTGAGCCCGGACGCCACGCGCGGGCCGTTCGCGCAGCGCGCCTGGGTGTCGGAGATGGACCCGCCCTCGCCGCTCGACGCCGCAGTCACCGCCTCGCCAGTCGCCCCCGCCGAGGACAGCGCCGCCATTCGCTGGCGACGCGACATCGAGCTCAAGCGTCAGGCCGCCGAAGAGGCCGCGCAGGAGGGCACGCACCCGGTGATCCGCGAGGTGGAGGCGGAGCTCGCGCGGGAGGCCGACACCACGCCGTGGGCCACGATGTCCCTGGTGGCGTTCGCCGTCGCGCTGGCGACGGTCGTCGCGCCGGGCCTGCACGAGGCGGTGGGCGACCCGCTCGTGAACACGGGCATGGTGGTGTTCGTGTTCGCGGGGGTGATCACGTTCGGCATGGCCGTGCGCCGCATGCGCGGCCCGATCTAGCTGGCGTCGACCCGCGCGCGGATCGCCGCCAGGGTCTCCTCGACCGGCAGACCCATGACGTTCGTCCAGCTGCCTCGAAGCTCGGCGACAAAAGCGCCGCCGCGGCCCTGGATGCCGTAGGCGCCGGCCTTGTCGTCCGCCTCGCCGGTTGCCAGGTAGCTGGCGATCTCCGACTCTGAGAGCGCACGGAAGCGCACCTCGGTCGTGACGTGGAACACGTGATGGTGGTCGCCGCGGCGGACGCAGACGCCGGTGGTCACCGCGTGCCAGCCGCCCGCCAACGCGGTCAGGTGCGACGCCGCCTCCGTCCGATCGACCGGCTTGTCGAACACGCGCGCCTCACGGTGCACCACGGTGTCCGCCGCGACCACGACGCGATCGGTCTGCGCGTGCGTGGCCTTCGCGAGCGCCAACCGGCGGGCCCACGCGACCGGGTCCTCGCCGGGCTCGCGCTCTTCGGGCACGCCGGTGGGGTGGACGTCGACGGCGATGCCCGACCACGTCAGCAGCTCACGACGACGCGGTGATCCGCTCGCCAGCCACACCGCGCTCACAGCGGGCGGTCCTTGCTCGCGAGCAGGGCGGCCTTGGCTGCGAGGCGCTGCTGTCTGCGGACGCAAGCCTCGTCCCAGCGGCGGCGCTGCTCGGTGGTCTCGGGCTTGAGGTCGGGCACGGCGGTGGGGCGGCCATCGTCGCCCAGCGCGACAAAGGTCAGGTACGCGGTCGAGGTGCGCTCGCGGACGCCGGTGCGCGGGTCCTCGCGCTCCACGCGCACGCCCACCTCCATCGACGAACGACCCGCCCAGTTCACCATGCCCTTCACGATCACGATGTCGCCCTGCCGAACGGGGGCGAGGAAGCTCAACGAGTCCATCGCCGCGGTCACGACATTCGTTCGCGCGAAGCGCTGGGCCGCGACGGCCGCGCACACGTCCACCCAGGCCATCACCTGCCCGCCGAACACCGTGCCCAGCGCGTTGGCCTGACCCGGCATCACGATCCAGGTCATCTCAGTCTGCGTCACGTCCGGGTTCATGCTCACGGAGTCCCTCCAAACGGGGCGCGACGCACCGCGTCACGCAGCTCACCCCACGTCCCCTGGGGCACCACGCGCACGTGCGGCGCCGCGTTCACCACGAACGCGCGCTGCACCCGCACCGCGGGCCGCGCGTCGAACAGCCCCAGGATGGCACGCAGCACGCCGCCGTGAGCCACCACGAGCGTGGGCAGGCCGTCGTCCATCGCGTCCAGCTCGTCGAACACGCGCAGCGCCACGTCGCGCAGCGACTCGCCGTCCGGCGGCGCCGCGTCCAGCGTGGAGAGGAAGTTGGGCCCCGCGACGCGGTGCATGTCGTCGTAGTGAAGCCCCGTCCACGACCCCAGATGCCGCTCACGCAGGCGCGGCGTGGTGCGGATCGCGTGGGGCCGATCGCGCATGGCGATCACGGCGGTGTCGTAGGCGCGGGACAGGTCCGACGACACGACGCGCGCGATGCGGTGCGCGCGCAGCGCCGCGCCGAGCGTCGCCGCCTGCTCGCGACCCAGGTCGGTCAGGGCGACATCCATATGGCCCGACAGCATCGGGACGGCGTTGGCCGTAGACTGCCCGTGGCGGGCGAAGATCCAAGTCGTCACGCGCCGCTCCGCAGCCCGGCGATCGCGCTGGCGACGCGCTCTTCCAAGACGAGCAGCGTGGCGAGGTCGCCGCCGCGCTGGCCGAGCATCGCGTCGATCTGCGCGCGCACCGGCGCGAGCGCCCCCGCGGCGAGCGCGGGCTCCAGATCCTCCACGAGCGTCCCGGCGGGCGGACGCGGCAGCGCGGAAACCAGATCGCGGAGCAAGCGGAGCAGGCGGTTGGCCAAGATCTGCGTCGCGATGGGCTCCCACTCGCCGTGCGCCGGGCGGGCGCGCAGCTCGGCGGCGATGTCCTGCAGGCGGCTCGCGCGGCCCGCGGCCAGCTGCAGCGTCGCCGCGTCGTCGAGGTGGGTGCGCACGCTCGCCGGCTGCTCCAGCACCAGCAGCGCGGTCGCCAGCTGGGCCGACTGTCGGATGCGGAGCGCCGCGATCGGGTCCATCGCGTCCGAGGGCGGAGCGCTCGCACGATCGGCCTCAGGCAGACGCGACCACACCACGTCGACCAGCGAGGTGATCGCGGGCAGCGCGGCGTCGGACGGCACCGTCGCGCCGGCGCCCAGCCAGTAGGCGGCGACCGCGCGGCAGGCGAAGTCCAGATCGATCCAGCGCTTGTAGCGGACCGGCAGGACGCTGGCCGGGCCGAGCGCCTCCAGGCTTCCGCGCACATCGTCGGCGCGCGCCACGTCGAGCGCGCGCAGGTAGGCGTCGACCACGTCCACCACGCCGCGCCCAGAGAAGTCGACCGCCATCGGCACGAACGACGCGCCCGCGTCACCGACCACGCGCGTCGTCGCCACGGTCATGGCGATCTCGTCGGCGAGCTGGTGGCCCAGCACGTCCGGCAGGTAGCGCTCCTGAATGGCCTTGGGGAAGTAGTTCACCAGGAAGTCGCGGTGGCCGAACACGCTGCGCGCGCGGCCGCTCATGAGCAGCTCCGCGTAGACGAAGCGCTTCACGTGCGCGGACAGCGTGGCCAGCTCGGGTCGCGTCAGGCCGGTGCCCGCGCGGGCGCGCCGACCCAGCTCGTCCTCGTCCGGCAGCGTCCACACCTTGCGGGTCACGCCGAAGTAGCGCTCGATGAACGAGATCGCGCGGGCGAACGGGTAGATGTCCTTCTTGGAGCGCAGCTCGTCGCGGCTGATCTGCAAGCCCTGGACAGCGTTGTCGGCCAGCACCAGCGACGCGACCTCGTCTGTCAGCTCGGCCAGCAGCACGTTGCGCGCGTCAAAGTCCAGCTCGCCGCGCACGCCAGGCTCGCGCAACAGGATCTTGAGGTTGACCTCATGGTCCGACAGATCGACGCCGCCGGAGTTGTCGATGAAGTCGGTGTTGAGCCGGACGCCATGCTGCGCGGCCTCGATGCGGCCCGCCTGCGTGAACGACAAGTTGGCACCCTCGCCCACCACCTTCACGCGTAGCGCGCTCGCGTCGATGCGGAAGCGGTCGTTGCCGCGATCGTCCGCGTCGTCGTGCGTCTCGGTCGACGCCTTCACGTACGTGCCGATGCCGCCCGACCACAGCAGGTCGACCTCCATCTTGAGGATGGCCTGAATGACGTCCTCGGGGGGCGTGTCGCCCGGCGTCAGGCCGAGCATGGCTGCCGCCTGCTCAGACAGCGGCACCGACTTGGACGCGCGATCGTAGACGCCGCCGCCCGCGCTCACCGTCGACAGGTCGTACTGATCCCACCCGCCCAAGCGACCGCCCGCGTCGAACAGGCGCTTGCGCTCTGCGTACGAGCCCGCGGCGTCCGGATCCGGATCTAGGAACAGGTGGACGTGGTTGAAGGCCGCCAGCAGCCGCGTGTGCGGCGACTCGATCAGGCCGTTGCCGTAGACGTCGCCGCTCATGTCGCCGATGCCGATCGCGGTGAACGGCTCGGAGTACGGGTCCTTGCCCAGCTCGGCGAACAGCCGCCGCACCAGCACCCAGCCGCCGCGCGCGGTGATGCCGACGACCTTGTGATCGTAGCCGTGGCTGCCGCCCGACGCGAAGGCGTCGCCGAGCCAGTGTCCGTAGGCCAGGCTGATGCGGTTGGCCGTGTCCGACAGGTGCGCCGTGCCCTTGTCGGCGGCGACCACCAGGTAGGGGTCGTCGCCGTCCAAGCACACCACGCTAGGCGGGTGCACGGTCTTGCCCGCGACCACGTTGTCGGTGAGGTCGAGCAGGCCGCGGATGAACGTCTCGTAGAGCAGGTCGGCCTGCTTGCGGCGAACGGCGCCGTCCTTGTCCGGCTCGCGCAGGAAGAAGCCGCCCTTGCTGCCCTCGGGCACGATGACGACGTTCTTCACCTGCTGCGTGGTGACAAGGCCCAAGACCTCAGTGCGGTAGTCCGCGCGGTCCGACCAGCGCAGGCCGCCGCGCGCGACCTTGCCGAAGCGCAGGTGCACGCCCTCCACCTGACGGGAGTGCACGTAGATCTCGTAGAGCGGGCGCTGGCCGCGCATGTCGCGCACGCGGGCGCACTCGAACTTGAACGACAGGTAGTGGCTGACGCGGTCGTCGCGGAACGCGTTGGTGCGGATCGTCGCCTGGATCAAGTTGTTCAGGCCGCCGAGGACCAGGTCCTCGTCATGCGTGCGGACGCGGCGCAGCAGCTCGTCGAGCGCGTCCGTCGCCACCGCGATGTGCTCGTCGCGTCGCGACGTGATCGCGGGATCAAAGCGCGCGCGGAACAGGTCGTAGAGGCGACGCATCACGTCGGAGCGCGCGACCAGGATGGTCTGGATGCGCGGGACGGTGACGTTGACCTGCAGCTGGCGGAGGTAGCGCGAGTAGGCGCGCAGCACGTCGACCGCGAACACGTCGATGCCGGCGCTGACGACGAGCGCGCTCAGCGGATCGGTCTCGACCTGGCCTGCGAACACGGCGGGGAGCGCCTGGAGTAGCAGGTCGCGGTTGCGGAGGATCGCCTCGCGGTCGGCGCCCTTGCAGGCGAGCGTGAACGAGTCGAATTCGATCTCCTCGCCGCGCAGGTCCACCTGGACGGCGACCGAGCGGATCACGCGCAGGCCGAAGTCGTCGAGCACCGGGACGATCTGCGTCAGGTAGACATTGCCGGACTGGTAGACGCGCAGCGTGACCGAGTCGTCGACGTCCTCGAAGAGGTCCGCGACCACCGGGTTGGCGGACGACAGCGCCTCCATGCAGGCGATGTCGACGAGCGCGCGCGTGGGCGTCGTGTGTGAGGTGTACGCCGCGGGGAACGCGTGCTGGTACTTGGCGACGAGCGCGTCGGCGTGCTCCTCACCGTAGGCGGACTCTGCCGCAGCCCACAGGCGCGCGGGCCAGGGCTGGGCCATCCGCCGCAGGCTGTCTTCGAGCGCCACCACGGTGGCGGGATCGCGGTCGGGCGCGGCCGGCAGGTAGAAGTGCAGCAGCACGGTGTCGTAGCGGCCGATGTAGACGCCGTAGTCGGCGTGGGGCGCGCGCAGCGCGTCGAGCACGCGCGCTTGCAGCTCGCGACGCATGTCGTCGGAGTAGTCGCCCTTGGGCATCGTCACCAAGCAGAACACGGATCCATCGGCGCGCGGCAGGACGGTGGCGGCCGGCTCGTGCGTGCTCTCGCTCTCGAGCACGGTGTCCATCATCTGCGCGATCGACTCGCGCGACGACGTGAACACGAACTCGGTCGGCAGGGAGTCGAACGCGTTGGCGAGCGACTTGTAGCGGAAGGATCCGGGCTGGGCCTCTTGCGCTTCAAACTCCGCCCGCAGCACGCCGCGCACGATCGGCACGTTGCGGGTGGGCTGCGACACGCCGCGCAGCGTGAACATGCCGCGCACGAAGAGGGTCGACTCCGACGCAGTCCCCGCGCCGAGCACGATCTTGAGCTCGTCGACGCGGCCCTCTCGGTGGATGGGCGCGGTCATGCTGGAGCGGCGCACGAACACCGTGCCGGGTGGGTGCGGATCGGGCCAGACGCCGTCGGCGCTGCCGCGGAACGGGCCTTCGATCGACTCGATGCCGAGCGCGCCCTCGTCGGTCACCATGCCCATGAACACGAAGTTCTCGTGGGTGAGCCAGCGCAGGAAGGACGCGGTCTCCTCGAGCGCGTGGCTCGGGTGCTCGGCCCCCAGCGCGTCGGCCTTCTCGATGACCCGCTGCATCGCGACGCGCATCGCGTGGAAGTCACGCACCGCCGCGCGGGCGAGCTGGAGCGCGTGCGACAGATCGGCGGTGGCCTTGGCCGTGTCCGCGTCGAGCGCGCAGGGCTCCTCGGTCATGAACAGCGCCAGCGACTCGGTGGAGCCCCCGGCACCCCCGACGCCAATCATGGCGCCGGCCGCGTCGCGCTCGCAGCGGAAGACGATGTTGAAGCCATGGAGCGGCTCGCCCCCGGCGCGGCGGAGGACCAGTCGGAGGGTGTCGACGATGAAGGGCTGGTCGTCCAGGTTGGCGATCGCCACCACGCCGCGACCGCCGGCCGCCGGCCGGACCACGGTCAGCGCCACCCCCACGGGCCGCACGAGGGCGAACGTGAACGCCTCCTCCAGCGCGGTGAGCACCTCGCGGGGCGCCCGCTGGGTCAGGAACGGCCCTCGCATGCGGGCCACAGCCTCACGCGCGAACACCGCGAAGCGCGCCCCGTCGACGCCATCGGACACCTTCCAACGCCCAAGCTCAGCTTGAATGCGCTGGACCAGCCTCGCTCGATCGCTCTGCAGGGACACGCGCCCTCCGGGGGGAAGAGTCAGGGACGACCCACGCCCAAGTTGTAATCCACCCGCAAAGTCCGTGCCTGACAGGCCGATCGACACCTAGACACCGGGCGGGGGCGGTTACGAGCGCCTCTTATGGAGTCTGTCTGTGATGTTTCGTTCGCTGATGATCTTGTTGTGCGCCGCCGCCTGTGAACCGAAGGAAGTCATCCCCGACCGCACCGACACCGACTCCAGCACGGGGAGCGAGTGCGGGGCGCCGGTGAATGGCCTCACGCTGACCTTTGTCGGTGTGGTGCAGGACTCGGCGGGCAAGGCCGTGAAGAACGCGACGCTGGCGCTGGAGGACCGCTCCATCCCGCCCGCGGACGAGCTGGGCACGGCCAAGTCCGCGGCCGATGGCACGTTCACCCTGGTCGCCAGCGACATCACCGACCTGCCGGGCTGCTGGCTGACCGCGCTGGACTACACGCTGGTGGTCGAGGCGACGGCGGGCAGCGTGGAGCGGTTCGTGAACCGCGAGATGTACACGGCGCTGCACGACGGGGTCGACACGGTGGACCTGACGTCGCGGCCGCTGGTGATCGAGCCCTGATCGGGGGCCGCGGTGGCCACCCGAGGTCCACGAAATTGGACCAAGGCCCTCTGGCTTCCGCCTGCCCGCCTGCCCAGGATTGGGCGGCTGACCTAGGTGCGGGACGGAGGTCCTCACCATGCGCCGTCTCATCGTTGCCACTGCCATCGTCACCCTGACACTCTTCGTCTTCATCGAAGCCTCGGCGCCCAGAGGTCGTGTCACGTGGGGCGTGGTCGACAAGGAACGCGCCCAGCGAGCGCAAGCCCAGATCGAAGACGCGATCGAGGCGGACGAAAAGGCCCTAGCGGGACGCCAATCGGTCCGCGCGGGCGACGTGGTCCAGCTCGGCGACATCTCCGCGCGCCTGACGCTCGCGGAGGGCGCCGCGTTCCCCGTGCTGGAGCTGCGCAACGATCGCGCCGAGGCGCAGCCGTTCGGCGAGCTGATCCTCCGCGTCAACGGGCCGGACGGGTTTGGGCAGGCGGCGCCGTTCGGCGGAGAGGACGGTTGGCGCTTTGGCGTGCTCGTCGGAGGCGCGATCGACGTGAACCGCGACCAGCCGCCCGGCGTGTGGACCTCGATCGATCCGCCGTTCTCCATTCCACCTGGGGGCTCGGTGGAGCTCATGCGGTTCCACGCGAACGACACGCCGGTGGCGGCGGTGTTCGACCTGTCGGTCGGCGCGCCGCAGCCAGCGCCGCCGGGCGCGGCGCCGACACCCGCCGCGGTGCCGCGGTCCCAGCTGGCGACGGACACGGCGCGCAAAGAGCAGAGGGCACTGGGGACGGGCTGTCCGATCGTGTCGGTCAACCACGAGGTCGTGTTCCCCGACGGCCGCACGGTGCGCGCCCGCGTGGAGCGCGGCCGAGGTGGGCGGCGTCACGTGGTGGTGGAGCAGCGCGGCGGCCCGTCACCCCAGGACCTGCGCAGCGCCTGGGTGGTGACGCGGCCGGACGGCGCCACAATCTCCGACGCGTGGCCCCCGCCGACGACCGCCGACGCGTGGGCGCCGATCGCGCTGCCCGCGCAGGTCGATCAGGGCGCGGTGGTCGTGCTGACGCACCACGTCGAGGGGAGCGAGTCCAGCGTGTTGTTCGACCTGGCCGACTTGCCGCAGTGACGCCCCCGCCTCACGCCGCCGTATGCGCCGCCCGGACCGATCGGAACGCCACGAGGGAGAACGCGCGTCAGTTGAGCCCCATCACGCGACCTCATTCAGGCTGCGCCCCCTAGCCGACACAGTGGACACCTAGGTCCGGAACCGCCCTGATTGTGGGGGATGACCTGATGAAGCATAGTGGACCCGACCGCCCGTCCCGCGTCCACCCATGACGTGTCTTCCCATCACCTTCGCGCGCGAGAGGCCACCGAGAACATGCTCGAGTCAAAAGAAGTGAGCCCCTGGATCGACACGCTGCCGCCGACCTGCCAAAGCCGGATTGCGAGCTTGGGTCGCGTCGAGGCCGTCGAGGCCGGCGCCCGGATCATCCAACGCGGCCAGATGGAGACGCACCTCTACCTCATCGAGAGCGGGTCGGTGACCGTGGCCGACTCACCCGGAGCCGGGCACGAACTCACCACCGGTGACCTCGTGGGTGAGATGGCCTTCCTGGACAACGCCCCTCGGCGTTGTGACGTCTTCGCAGACTGCGCGTCGCAGCTCCGCCGCATCGACCGAGTCGAGCTCGTCAACGCGTTCGCGTCCGACCCCGTGGACCTGAATGTGTTGCTCACGTCCCTGGACCAGCTGCGCAACAAGCGCCTCAGCGGCAGCCGAGAGACGGCCGATATCGCGACATCCTGCGTCGCAGAGCTCGCCGAGCAGTCTCTCCGCCATCGCGCGACGCATCACCCGTACTTGGTCGCCCTGAACGAAGGCACGCTGCCCGACGCCCGCTGGGCGCTCGCGGACTTTGCGCGGCAGTACTTCGCCTACTCGTCCCACTTTCCTCGGTATCTCACCACGGTGATCTCGCGGCTGGAGAACCCCGCGCATCGGCGGGCGCTGCTGGAGAACCTCAGCGAAGAGTCGGGCTCGTACGACGAGGAAGAATACGGAGAGCTCGCCGTGCACGGTGTGGAGCGCGAATGGATCCAAGGGATCGCGCACCCCATCCTCTTCCAGCGCTTCGCGCGGGCCATGGGCGTCGAGCCCGGCACGGCGCCTGAAGCCGATCAGGTGGTGTGCTGGCGGGACTCGTTCCTGCAGCTCCTCGCCAACGGGACGCCCGCCGAAGCGTTGGGCGCCATCGGACTGGGCACCGAGAACATCGTACGCACCATCTATGGGCCTTTCGTGACCGCGCTCCGGGGGCTCGGGGACCTCGCTCCCAGGGACACGGTGTTCTTTCCGCTCCACACGGCCGTGGACGACCATCACCAAGCGACCATCCAGTCGATCTCGGCCGACTTCGCGATGACCGAGAGCGGCCGTGTGGAGCTGCGTCGCGGCATGTTGAAGTCGCTTCAGCTTCGCTGCGCGTTCTGGGACTGGATGCTCGCCCGCGCGCTCCATCCGGCAGCAGCGGAGGCGGTGCTCTGATGCTGTCCACCAAGGATATCTATGACGCCAACGCGAGCCGTTGGGCGCGCAGCGAGCGTGTGCTCCTGAGCGACTTCACCGCCAGGCCAAGGGTGATCGAGGCGCTGGGTCCTTTGGATGGACGGCACGTGCTCGACCTGGGGTGCGGCGAGGGGTACGTCGCGCGCCTGGCCGTGGACGCAGGCGCCGCGTCGGTTCACGGTGTGGACGCCTCACCCGAGATGGTCCGTGCGGCCTGTGACGCCGCGCAGACCTACCCGTCGACGGCGCTGTCCTTCGAGGCCGCGGACGCGGTGGGGACGAATCGGTTTCCCAGGGCAAGCTACGACCGAATCATGGCCGTCTTCCTATTTAATTACCTGACTCGGGCGGACATGAAGACAGTCATGCGCACCGCGCGTGAGCGCCTCGCACCGGGTGGCCGATTCGTGTTCACCGTCCCGCACCCCTGCTTCGCCTACATGCGCGCTCCCGCCGCCCCGTTCTATTTCGAGACGAACGGCGCGGACTACTTCTCGGCCGTCGATCGCACCCTCGAGGGCCGAATCTGGAGGCGCGACGGCGCGGACGTGCCGGTGCGATGCGTTCACAAGACCCTCTCCGACTACTTTGACGCCCTCGCCGAGGCCGGGTTCGTGGCGCTCCCGCGCGTCGTGGAGCTCGCGGTCACCGTCGAGCACCTCGCGCTCGACGCCGACTTCTTTGGACCGCTTCGTGGATACCCCCTCCACGTGCTCTTTTCGGTCGAGCTGCCATGACCGTGTTGGCTCCGCCCGAGCACGCGGCGCGGCTGTCGTGGGCCGCAGCCGACATGAATCAGAGCCCTCGGTGGCGCTTCGATGCGTCTCCAGCCGCGCTGCGCGACTCAGCGACGCTGGCCGCATGGGCGGCTTCGTTTGACGACGCCGCGAATCGGCTGGAGCGTGGATTAGTCCGCACGCCAGGGTTGGACGCGCTCGGCGATCAGATCGCGGCAGAGCTGGACCACGGATGGGGCGTCGCGTGGGTGCGAGGATTTGAGTCGCTGGACGAGAACACGCTTCGGCTCACCTTCCTCAAGCTCGGCTTGAGGTTCGGCCCGACGATCGAGACCTACGGGCGACTGTACGAGGTTCGAGACAGCGGGGCGTCATACCGAGACGCGGCCATCCCAGTCTCGCAGACGCGGGCCTCGACCGGCATGCACACCGACTCTTCGGGCAAGCACGTACGCCCGGGCGTGGTCGGCCTCGCGTGCGTCCGCCAAGCCGCGTCCGGCGGGCGGTCACGGATCGCCTCCGCCGCCCGCGCCCACGAGGTCCTGCGCGCGAAGAGCCCCGAGCTCCTGCGACGCCTCTACGGGTCGTTCGTACGTGACATCGTCACGCCGGGAAGCGACCGCGCCACGGAGAGGGTCGCACAGAACCGGTTTCCCGTGTTCTCCTACGATGGCCGTCTCGGGCTACGCTACATGCGCTACTGGATCGAGCGCGGGCATCAGGTGGTTGGGGAGCCTTTGGATGCGCTCGACGTCGCCGCATTCAACGCGCTCGACGACGCGCTTCAGGATCCGGAGCACGTGCTGAGCGTCATGATGCAACCCGGTCAACTGCTCTTCATCGACAACACCACCACCGTCCACGACCGCGACGAGTACGTCGACACAGCAGGTGCGCCACGCTTGATGCTGCGTCTGTGGATCGACCACCAAACCACCCCCACAAAGTCGACGGAGCTCCAGCCATGACTCAACCGATCCCCGCAGCGTTGCAGGCGCTGATCGACATCGCCGCGGCCCGCGACCCGCTCGGGACAGACCGTCCGGCCGACGCGTGGACCACCGACGCGCTCGGCGACGGCCGGGTGATGTACCGAAACCGCAACGACAAGCTCGACATCGACTTCACGGTCGACCGCCTCGCGTTCCCGGACATCCAGACCATGGACCCTCGGTTGGTTCGGATCGCGCCAGGGAAGCGCAACGAGCTTCACAGGCACGCGCACGAGTCGCTGTTCGTGCTGTTGGCGGGCAGTGGAGAGGTCCGAGTTGGCGAGCAATGGTGCGCCATTCGCCAAGGCAGCGTCGCGTTCGTGCCGCGTTGGATCTTCCACCAGACGCACAACACCTCCGAGACGGAGGAGCTCGTGCTGCTCGCCATCACCGACTTCGGGTTCACCTCGGCGCTGCTGGGGGACTACGACCGACGGACGAGGTTGAGTGAGGCGGGCGACGACGTGAAGCCCTAGGCCGAACAGATACCCAGAGCGGTTCTCTCGGTAGCGACGCCGCGCTTCGCTCCGGTGGGGCGCGCGCAGGCTGACCTCGGGCGGGCCGCGGACCTCGAATGGTTGTGGTGGACCGCGCCCCGTTGCGGCTAGGCTGCTCCGGAGGGCTCTGCCCTCGTGGAGGGGTGGATGGGTCGCAACCTGGATGATCTCCAAGCGCTCGCGTCTGAGGCCCGTAATCGCGGCGCGCGCGGGTTTGAGGCGCTGGAGACGGAGCGCGCCGGCCTGACCTGGGTCACCCGGGGTCGGAACATCGACCGCAGCGAGGGGAGTGAGCAGTCGCTGACGGTGCGCGTGTGGGTCGAGGACGGCCGCCGCGGCGTGGCGCACGGCAACCCTGAGCGCCAGTCCGAGCTGCTCGCGCACGCGTTCGTCGACGCGACCAGCGCGCCCAAGGACCCACACGGTGGGCCGGTGCGACCGGGCGGCGCGCCGCCGCGGGGGCTGGGCATCGACGACCCCCGCCATGATCAGCTGACCGAAGAGGACCGCGTGGACGTGCTGGTGTCCAACCAGCGCGCGGCGGTGAAGGAGCAGGGGCCGGTGATCGCGGGCCCGTTCCTGTACCGCGAGTCACGCGAGCTCCGGCGCTTCGTCAGCAACCGCGGCGCGTCCTGGGAGTCGCGCAGCACGCTGTACGAGGCCAGCGGCGAGGTCACGCTGGCCACCGCGGCGGGCCCCATTCGCCTGAGCGATCGGGTCGCGGGGCGCTCGTTCTCGGCCACCGCGTGTCTGCCGTTTGGCGCCATGCTGGGCCGACGCGCGGCGGCGCTCATCCCCGACGCGGCGATCGCCCCGAGCGGTCCCATCCGCGTGCTGCTGCCGCCGCGGGCGGTCGCGCCGATCTTGTCCTGGCTGGCGACGGCGTTCACGCACCAGCACCTGGTCGACGGCGACACGCTGCTGTCGCGGGTGCCTCTGGGTCAGCCGCTGTTCCACCGCCGCCTGCACATCGTCGACGACGGGCTGGCGCCGGGCGGGCTGCGCACGCGCGCGTTCGACGACCGCGGCGTGGTGCCCGAGCCCATGCCGATCCTGCGAGAGGGCTGCGTGGCGGGTCGCTACCTGGACCCGGAGACCGCGCGCACGCTGGACGCGCGCCCCACCGGTCACACCGACGGCGAGACGCTGCGGCCGTCCAACCTGCAGCTCAACGGAGGTACGCGCAGCATCCACGCGCTGCTCGGCGAGCAGGACCAGATGGTGTTCGAGGTCGACGCGCTTGAGACCAGCGGCTTTGACCTGGCGACCGGCCAGTTCGACGTGGTGGTCAACGGCGTGCTGCACGAACGCCACAAGACGCTCGGCGCTTGGCGCGGCGTTCACCTGTTCGGCGACATCGTGACAGCGCTCCAGCAGGTGGCGGCAGCGTCGTCGGACACGGACCGCATCTTGGACGTGGACGCGCCGGGGCTGTTCTTGGACGGGCTGTCCGTCCGCGCTTGATCAGCGCGCCAGGTCCGCGGCGCTCCGCACGAACACCTCGCCGAACAGCGGCGCGGCGCCGGTGCCCACGGCGCTGGACCGCTGCACCGCGTCGGCGAGCGCCTGCGCGCCGTGCGTCGCCGCGACCACCCGCACGTTCGCGGGATCGACGTGACGACGAAGCGCGTCGTTCACCTGATCGAGCGTGAGCGCGTCGAGCGCGGCGGGCAGCAGGCGGAGCGGGTCTGAGGTGCCCGCGAGCAGCGCGTCCGTCGCCGCGTCCAGCGCCGCCGTGGGGTCCTTGCGCCGCGCGGCGATCACGGCCTGAAGCACCACGCGCGTCGCGTCGAGCTCGGGCTGGGTGAGGCCGTCGCGCACCAAGCGCTCCAGGTCGGCGAGCAGCGCGCGCGTCGCCTCGACCTCGTCACCTGCGGCGAGGGACCGCGCACGCACCTGCCAGCTCCCCTGCTGTCGCGGCTCGGCGAGCAGGCCACCGAGCGTGTCGGCGCCGCCCGACCGGGACCCGACGAACGCGTCTCGCGCGCCGCCCACCGAAGCGCCTCGCGCCGAGAACGCGGCGAACGCGACCACCAGCGCGGCGTCGTCCGCGTCGCTCACGTTCGCGCGCAGCGGCGCGCCCGCGGCGATCGCCGTCGACCCCGCGTCGGCGTCGATCACGAGCAGCGCGCGGCCGGTGAACGACTCCGGCCGCATCAACACCAGCTCGGGCGGCAGCGACGTGGGCAGCGCGCGCAGGCGCGTCATCAGCGCCTCCACCTGCGGCCCGGACACCGGCCCGGACACGCCGATCACCGTCGACGCGCGCACGACGTGGCGGGTCCAGAAGGCCTTGAGCGCGGCGGTGGTGAACAGCGGCAGCGCGCCCGCGCGCCCTTCGACGGCGTGGCCGTAGGGGTGCGCCTGAAAGAGCCAGCGGTCGAGCACGTCCGACGCGAGCGCGGCGGAGCCAGGCGGCAGGCCGTGCAGTGAGAACGACGCGACCTCTCGACCGACCACCCGCGACACCTCGTCCAGCCGGGGCGTCGTGAGCACGCCGACCAGCCGGTCCGCGCAGCGCTCGACCTGCGCAGGCGCGCACACCACCTCGAAGCGCACCCGGTCCTTGCCCACGTCGAGCGAGACCGGGAGCGCGTCGGGCGACGCCGCCAACACCGCCGCGCGCGCGGTCACGAACGCGAGGCCCTCCTGACCGATCGGGTCGGTTGCGCTGCCCGCGGCGACCGTAGCCGACAGCACCACGCGATCCTGCGCGTCGTCCGGGAGCAGCACCAGGCGCGGCAGGCCCGCCGCCACCTCGACGGGCACGGCGCCGCGCGGCGGCAGCGGCTTGCAGGCCAGCGCGAGCGTGACGGTCAACAGCAGGCATCGCTTCATGCGCACGCTCACGGTGGGATCGGCGTCACCGAGGCGTAAGGCGCCGACGGCGCATCGGCCCGCAGTCTGCAGTACCACAGCCTCGCGCGCGCTAAATGGGGCCACGCGCCGCCGTCTGCCGGGCCACCGGGCGGTCCGGAATTACGGACCGCGCCAGGAAAGGCCGTGACTGCGGGGTTTCCGAAGCGCATTCCGGAAACGTTCGGTGCAAGGCGACGGTTTTGGATCGACGGGGCCTGTCGTGTGGTATCCTCCCGCCGTCCGCAAGGACTGGGGGCCTCGGCCACCGCCGGGATCCCGCTCACCTAAATGCCCTGGAGGGGGGAATGACCGAAGGTTCCTTGGTTGATTCCGAGATGCCGTCGCGCGAGCTGATCCGAGCCCTGCGAATCGGAGGCACCGCAGACGCGGATGTCATGCCGGAGAGCGTGGTGTGGCAGTCGTACATCGAGCTCCAGCGGCGCGGACACGACGGCGCGACCGACCTGTTCCTGGGCGCGCTGCGCAACCTGCACAGCCGTCGCTCCATCGCGGGCTCCAGCCTGAACTCCAACGACGTCCTGGTCGAGGAGCACCGCCTCACGAGCGACGGCATGCTATCGGAGCTGTGGAAGGCCTACAAGAAGTGCATCCGCTCGCACCGCACCGGCCCCGCCGGTCAGCTCCTCAAGGACATTGAGCAGCACCTCCAGAAGTGATCGCGGCGCGCGTCCTCGCGCGTCAAACGACGACGGCCAGCGCCCCCCACGGGCTGCTGGCCGTTCGCGCTTTCTGGCCTACTTCACCAGGCGCAGCGTGGGGCGCGCGGGCGCAGGCTCGGTCGGCTTGACCTTGGCGGGCGGCGGCGCCACGGGCGGCGGGGCGAACGGCACGAAGGTCACCGCGCGGATCGACGACCACGGGAACGTGCAGCGGTACAGCGTGTCGAAGGACAGCGTGACGTGGAGCCCCGCGTCGTCGAGCTGGGGTTCCATGTAGCGGTGGTACTGCGCCATCAGCTGGATGGGCATGTCCTTGCCGACGAACGCGGTGCGCGCGGAGTCGGGCCCGCCCCACTCGCCCAGCTCCGCCTCGATGAAGCGGACGTGGATGTCGATCTGCATGTCGAAGGCGAGCTTGAAGAGCAGCTCCGCCTGGCAGGGCGTGCGCTCGGGCTCCGGCACCTCGGTGGGCGTGAAGGTCGTCGCGAGGTCCGCCGCGGGCAGCCCGGCCACGTCGTTGGCGTCGAGGCCGAGCACGTCGCCCAGGCGCACGAAGTCGTCGAGCAGCATGGGCGTCTCGCCGGCGAGCAGCTTGCGGAACTCCGGTGTCTTGAGCCCGATCGCCTTGGCCACCTTGGAGGTCTTCAGGCCGCGCGCGTCAATGCGCTCGCGCAGCCAGGTCAGCACTGCGTCGCTCGGTCGGGTCACTCCGCCTCCTGTAGGGGTCAATTGATCATCACCATTCCGCCGCGGATGGTCGCGCTGGCGCTGCCGCTGAGCTCAGCCTGGACGGTGGCGGCCACCTTGCACATGCTGCCGGAGGCCTCGAACTTCACGCTCGCGGCGGCGGTGATGTTGAGGCCCTGGATGTCGACGTCGGCGTCGGACTTGAGCGTGAGGCCCGCGGGGGCCTGGAACTGGCCGGTGGTGCCGGCCTTGAGCTCGGTCACGCCGTTGGACTCCTGCTTGAAGTCGGTGCCCGCCTGCACGAGCACCTCCTCACCCGCCTCGATCACGACCTTGCCCGACGCGCGAAGGTGGAGATCGCCCGCGCCATTGCTCACCAGGATTCGACTCGACGCGCTGTCGAGCACGATGGCCAGGTTGCGCGACATGTCCCATAGCTGGACGGACTCGGCCCCAGCGGTGTCATCAAAGAGCAGGAGGTGCCCCGACCGCGAGCGCCACATGCGGCGGTCGTTCTGCTCGATGGTGGTGGAGCCGGCGGTGAAGGTGTCGGTCGACACGGAGGCGCCGCCCATCGTGGCGTCCCCGGGCGACGGCGGGTGGGCGGCCTCCTCGGGCGGCATGCTGCTCGAGCTCCACAGCGAGCCGAGCACGATCCCGTCCTCGGGGCTGCCGCGCAGGAACGCGATCAGGACCTCTTCGCCTACCTCAGGCAGGGCGTAGAAGCCGAACTTGTCGCCGCCGACCGGGGTGCACATGCGCAGCCAGGTCGACTCCGGATCACCCGACAGGTGCGGAAAGCTGACCTTGACCCGACCCTGGCCCTGCGGGTCGACATTGTCGACCACGATCGCATTGAGGACCGGCGCGATCGTGCGCTGGTCGGTGGCGCCACCGGAACTGGACGTGCGAAACATCTCGAACCCCCACACACCCGCTCGGCACGGTAGCACGAGCCCCCCGCGCGGCCACCGCAGCAGGCGGAAATCAGGGCGCTGCGGGCAGGTGCGCGCGACCGTCCATGCGGCTAACCACGGCGCATGACGGCCGTCTCCCACAGCGGACCCGCACGCGTCGTCGCGTCCGGCGAGGTCACCAGCTTCTTTGGACACCCTTTGGAGATCCAGCTTGGTCTCCCGGAGGGCCCCCTCGTTGTCTCGTTCTCCTTCCAACCCGGGTCCACGCCCAGCGTGGATAGCACCCTGCGCGACGGCGGCTGGTCGTTCACCCTGACCGGGTTCGACGACGACCGCGGCCGCGGCTCGGCGGAGCCGGTGCTCCTCGCCGAGCTCGAACACGACCTCGTGTTCCTGCACTTTCGGGCGTTCCGCTTTGGCGCGACGCCAGACCACACCCTCCACTACACCTGTTTCCGGGTTCCCAAGGCCGCCGTCGGCTGGACACCCACCCCCAAGGACTGACCGATGGACGATCGCATCCAGCAGCTCGAGGAGCAGATCCGGGGCACCCCTGAGCCCACCCGGCGCCCGACCGTCCCGGCCATGGAGGAGCGCCTCTTCCGCATCCACCCGGTCCTCGACCACGGGTTCGTGCGCGTGGTCGACTACATGGGCGACGACGACGCGATCGTGCAGGCGGCGCGCGTGTCCTACGGGCGCGGCACCCGGTCGATCAACAACGACCGCGGCCTGGTCCGCTACCTGATGCGCCACCGCCACACGACCCCGCTCGAGATGTGCGAGATCAAGCTCCACGTGAAGCTGCCGATCTTCATCGCGCGGCAGTGGATCCGCCACCGCACGGCCAGCGTGAACGAGTACTCGGCGCGCTACTCCATCCTGGACCGCGAGTTCTACCTCCCGGACCCGTCCACCATCTCCGTGCAGTCGGCGACCAACCGTCAGGGCCGCGGCAACATGGTGTCGGACGACCAGGCGAACCGCGTGCTGGGCATGCTCAAGCGCGACGCGATGGGCGCCTACGAGACCTACGAGGCCCTGCTCAACGACACCGGCGACGGCACGCGCGTGGACGAGGACGCGCCGCAGATCGCGCGCGAGCTGGCCCGCGTGAACCTGACGCTGAACTACTACACGCAGTGGTACTGGAAGCTCGACCTCCACAACCTCCTGCACTTCCTCGCGCTGCGCATGGACCCGCACGCGCAGTACGAGATCCGCGCGTACGCCGACGTGATCGGCGACATCGTGGCCGACTGGTGCCCGATCGCCTGGGAGGCGTTCAAGGACTACCGCGTCAACGCGATGAACCTGTCCGGCGCCGAGATCGACATCGTGAAGCGCGGCCTGAAGGGCGAGAACGTCCACCAGCTGCTGCGCGACTCCAACCTGTCTGCGCGCGAGCGCCGCGAATTCCTCGAGAAGCTCGACCTGCCCGAGCCCACGGAGGGTGGCGCGTGAGCGGGGCCACCTGGGTCTCACTCACTGAACAGACCGCCAAGATCGCCGCGCTGCGCGCCACCGCGGCGCTGCTGGAGTGGGATCAGCAGGTGATGATGCCCACGGGCGGCGGCGACGCGCGCTCGGGGCAGATCGCCCTGCTCGCGGGCCTGGTCCACGAGCACATGGTCGCCCCTGCGCTGTCCGCCACGCTCGCCGAGCTGGCGACCCAGCCCCTCCCCGCCGACCAGGCGGCCGCCGTCCGCAACCTGCAGCGTGACGTCGCCCGCGCCATCCGCGTGCCGGCGGCGCTGGTGTCGGAGCTGGCGCGCGCGCAAGCCGACGGCTTCCAGGCCTGGCTCGACGCCAAGCAGTCCAACGACTTCGCCTCCTTCGCGCCCAAGCTCAGCCACCTGTTCGCGCTCAAGCGGCAGGAGGCCTCGGCGATCGACCCCACGCGGCACCCCTACGACGTGCTGCTGGAGGCGTTCGACCCGGGCACCACGCTCGCCACGCTCCGCCCGCTGTTCGCGCGGCTGGAGGAGGGCCTGCGCCCGCTGATCGACGCCGTACGCGGCTTGCCCGCCCCCGCCGAGGTCTCAGGCACCTTCGACCTCACGGCCCAAAAGGCGCTGCACGAGCAGGTGATGGTCGCGCTGGGCTTTGACACCCACCGCGGTCGCCTCGACTTCTCCGAGCACCCGTTCAGCACCGCCATCGCCAACGGCGACACGCGCATCACCACGCACCTGTACGCGGACGACCTGCTCGCCGGCCTGTCAGGCACCATGCACGAGGCCGGGCACGGCATGTACGAGCAGGGCCTGCCCAAGGCGCTCGCCGGCACCACGCTCGACGACGCCGCCAGCTACGGCCTGCACGAGTCGCAGTCGCGCTTCTGGGAGAACTTCATCGGCCGCTCGCTGCCCTTCTTCCGCTGGCTCGCTCCGCGGATCAAGGCGCACATCGGCGCGGACGTGGCGCCCGAGGCCATGTTCGCCGCCGCCAACCCGGTCGAGCCGACCCTCATCCGCATCTTCGCCGACGAGGCCACGTACAACCTCCACATCCTGGTGCGCTTCCGCCTGGAGGTCGCGCTGCTGGAGGGCTCGCTCGCGGTGGAGGACCTGCCCGCCGCCTGGAACGAGGCCTATGCCACCACGCTCGGCATCCGCCCGGCCACCGACCGCGAGGGCTGCCTGCAGGACGTGCACTGGGGCAGCGGCGCCATCGGCTACTTCCCGTCCTACACCCTCGGCAACCTCTACGCGGCCTCGCTCGCCGCGGCGCTCCAGTCCGAGTTGCCCGACCTGTGGGGTCAGGTGGAGCGCGGTGAGTTTGCGCCCATCCTGGCCTGGCTGCGCGACCGCGTGCACCGCCACGGCCACAGCGCCGAGGCCCCGGACATCGTCCGCGCCGCCGTCGGCGACCGCGACGGCGTCACCGACCTCCTCGACCACCTCTGGTCCCGCCACGGCAAGCTCTACGGCGTCAGCCGGAGCTAGCGCCCAACAGGGGCTGCGCCACCGGCGCGCGGTCCCGCGGTCGGCCAACTGCGCACGGTGCGCAGCCATCCGCAGATACGACAAAAGACGCTCGACCCGCGAAGGTGGAGCGTCTCTTGTTCAACCCGCGAAAGCGCCGTAACGGCGGCAAGCCGGGTCGAGGGCGAGGAGCGAGGGCTGGTCGGGAGGGGAGCGTACTAGCGTACGCGACCCGACAGACCGAGCGACGAAGCACTCGGCCCGGATCGCCGTCGTTACCAGGAGGCCTTGTGGATGCCGGGGAGCTCGCCGCGGAGCGCCATGGCGCGGAACGCGATGCGCGAGAGCATGAACTCCTTGTAGACGGCGCGCGGACGGCCGGAGACCACGCAGCGGGTGCGCAGGCGGACGGGCGAGCTGTTGCGCGGCAGCGCGGACAACGCCTCACGGGCGCCCTGGCGCTCCTCGGGAGAGAGCTTGAGGTCCTTGGACTTGCGCTTGAGCTCGGCGCGACGGGCGGCGAACTTGCGCACGAGGCGCTCACGCTTGTACTGCTTGTGGATCATGCTGGTCTTGGCCAAGAAAGGCTCCAGAAAAGGCCCGGCCCTTCTATCGGACCAAGGCGCTCCGGTCAAGCCCGTGGATCCTGCTCGGACGAGGTGGCCTCGATCTGGGCGAACAGATCCGGCTTGGCCTCAGTGATCCAACGACCGGAAAACAGGCGCACCATGAACCACAGGACGACAAAAAACGTCGGAACCGCGAACGCGAAGTAGAACGGGAGCGGCACAGACATGGGTTCCGGGGCTACAGGGGGCAAGTGGGCACCTCGACGCTGGACGCGTGCGAGGCCCCTATCCGAGGCCACGCATGCCCTCCGCTCTCATGTACCGCTTTGCCGACTCTCTCGTGCGCAGCTTGCTCGACGACAAGCTGATCGAGGTCGAGCCCGGCCAAACCGATGACGTCGTCGAACGCCTTGCGGACGGGCTGACCGTCGCCAAGCACGCCTCGCTCATCTCGACCATCACCGCCGTCCTGGTCGAAGACGAGGACGTGGTCGAGCTGTATGCGGACGACGAGCAGATCAAGGCTATCGTCGAGGGCATGCCGCCCGACAAGGCCGGCCTGCGCGGCTGAGCCTGAGGGCGTGAGCGCCCTACAGACCGGCCTGCAAGACCGCCCAGAACCGCCGCTCGTCCGCGCGCCAGTCGCGGGACGGGGCGTCACGGCGCAGCGACGGCACGGCCATCAGGCCGCGCGCCAACATGAAGCGCTCCATGCGGCCGATCGCCAGGCGGATGTCGGCGTCGGTCGGGGCGACAAACGCGAGCCTGCGGGCCCGCGCGCCGACGTAGCCGAGCAGCGCCTGCTGGACGGCGTCCGGGTACTGCACCCAGCGCATCTCCAGGTTGGTGGTGGCGCGCCCGAGGGCCGACACACACGCCGCCTGCGCGGAGGGATCGTCCGCGCGCTCGGGGGCGCCTAGGGTGTCGAGCAGCTCGCGGAGCGGCTCGATCCAGTCGGCGCGGACCTCGGGATCGGTGAACTCGGGGCCGTCGTCGACGGGTTCCAGTTCGGGCTCGACCATGGGGATGGTCTCGGCGGTGCGCACCCGGGCACGGATGGCGGGCGGGGGGAGCGGCATAGGCAGCGGCGCGGGCGACGGCCTGGGCTGCGCGGACGCGCCAGGCGGCTCGATCAGGACGAGGTCCGCGCCGTCAAACGCCGCCAGGTGACCCTCATCCCAGGGCGACGACTCGGACGGGCTCCCGAACGAGCCGGTGCTGGGGCTGGTCACGGCGTCGGTGGGGCGCGTCAGCCCGGTGGCGTCGGTCTGTTCGGCGTCAGGGTCGTCGTGGTCGAGGTTGGCGACCGGGTCCAGCTCGGGGAACAGCTCGTCGTAAGGGGCCTGGCCCCAGCCGTCGGAGCCCTCTTCGCGGAGCGCCCGCAGCGCGCCGGTGTCCAGCGCGTGCACGTCGGCCGCACGGATGGTGTCAGAGTCAGCCCACTCGTCTGAAGCCGCGCTGGGTGAGAAGGCGCGCGCATCGAGCGTGGGCGTGGGCGGAAGCGCCGTCCGACCCATCGTCTCGGCGTAGCGGCGGGCCTCTTCTTCCACGCGGGCGAGCGACTGCGGATCCTGACGCATCAGCCAGTGTGTGTAGTGGCCGACCTCGACATAGAGCGCGCCGACCTCACCTTCCAGGCGCAAGCGCTCCGGATCGGACTCGGGACGCTCGGCCGCGGCGCGACGAAGCTCCTCGATGCGGCCGAGGACCTGGACGATCCGCGGGTTGTTGGCGATATCGACGATCAACCGCTCTCCACCCTCATCCGACGATCAGAATTGCTAGCACGGGCAGCGGTCGGCCGCCGTCGCCCCAGCGACACACACCCGACGTACCACCGCAGGCCAGGATAACCCCGCGCCCGAGGTGACGTTGCGACGCCAGATCCCACAGTTTGAGATCGACATCGACAGTTTGGGCCAGAAGGGCGTTGGAATCGGCACCAATGACGAAGGTCGGGTGGTTCACGTACGGGGCGGGCCGCCCGGCAGCCGCGTGATCGCCCAGGTCTTCGATCGCAAGAAAGGCACCTGGTTCGCCCGGCGCGTCGGCCTGGTTCGCCCGCCCTCCCCCGCCGCCACGCCCAAGTGCGTGGTGTTTGGCGCCTGCGGCGGCTGCCAGCTCCAGGAGATGCCGCTCGAATCGCAGCGCGCGGCCAAGGTCGCGTGGGCCGCCAACGCGGTGGCCGCGGGCCGTCCGACGCCCACGCCCCACCCGGTGCGCGGCGCGCCGTCGGACTACGGCTACCGCAACCGGCTCGAGCTGACGTTCGGCAACCGCCGCTGGCTGGTCGACGCCGACATGGCGGCCGGCCTGCCGATGCTCGGCAACTTCTTGGGGTTCCACGCGCCCACCCGCTTCGACCGCATCGTGGACGTGGAGCGCTGCGAGATCGCCAGCGAGCGGGTCAACCTGCTGCTCGCCGCGGTACGCCGCGTGGCGCTGGCGCCCGACGCCCCCCCGGCGTGGGACACGCGCGCCCACAAGGGCTTCTGGCGCTTCCTGGGCCTGCGCGAGGGCACCGCGACGAACGAGCTGATGGTCATCCTCTACACGTCGTCGGACGGCCCCGAAGAGGCCGTCGAGGCCGTGGCGAACGAACTGCTCGCGGTGGACCTGGGCGACGCCAAGCTCGTCGGCGTCGTGTGGAAGGCGGACGACGGCCACGCGGACGTGGCCCGCGGCGAGGTCCGTCGCGTGTGGGGCCGCCCCTGGTTCTACGAGTGCCTGGGAGACACGACGTTCCGTCTGTCGCCTGAGAGCTTCTTCCAGACGTCGACCAAGGGCGCGGAGGTCCTGGTCGAGACGATCGGCGAGGCGCTCGGGCGCGGCGGCACGCTGGTCGACCTGTACTGCGGCACCGGCACGATCGGGCTGTCGCTCGCGTCGCGCTACAGCCGCGTCGTGGGCGTGGAGGAGGTGGAGGCCGCCGTGGTCGACGCGCGCGCAAACGCCGCCGACAACAGCGTGAACGCGACCTTCATCGTGTCGCGCGTGGAGGATGTGCTCGCGTCGATCACGGAGGTCGAGGGTCCTCGCCGTCTGTGCGTCGATCCGCCGCGAGCGGGCCTGCATCCGCGGGTTGCGAAGGCCCTCGCCGAGGCCCACGCCGAGCGACTGGTCTACGTCGCGTGCAACCCTGAGAGCCTCGGCCGCGACCGCGTGGTGTTGGAGGCAGGGGGCTGGCGCATGACCGACCTGTGGGTGGTCGACCTGTTCCCCCAGACCGGACACGTCGAGGTGGTCGCTCGATTCGACAAGGACCAAACATGATCCTGCTCACCGGCTACGGGCCCTTCGGCGATGTCCAAGACAACCCGAGCGCTCGGCTGGTGCGTGCGGTCCACGGGCTGTCTGCGGCGGGTCACCGCCTGCATGCCTTGGTCCTGCCAGTGTCCTGGGTGCACGGCCCCTCCGCCGTGCTGACCGCGGCCCGCGCCCTCAAGCCCGCCCTGATCGTCGGGTTCGGCGTGGCGACCACGCGGACCGAGGTTCAGGTGGAGGCGCGGGGGACCGGCGTCCGCGACGGCGCGGACGTGGACGGCAAGGCCCCGCCCGCGTCCGACGCCTCGATCGTCTCGGCCACAGTGGACGTCGCCGCGTTCGCGACGGCGCTGAACGCCGGCATCTCGCAGGACGCCGGCAAGTTCCTGTGCAACGCGTGGATCGCCGAGGTCACGCCGAACGTCGCGTGCCCCGCCGTGTTCGTGCACGTGCCGCCGGAGGGCATGGCGCCCGACCGGCTGCTCCGCGCGCTCGACGCGCTCCCGACCTGGGCCGCAACCGCCTACTGAGGCGCGGTGGTCGCGGCCTGGTCCGCGGGGACGCGCTTGATCTCGAGCTTGGTCAGCACCACGTCCTTGACCGGCGTGCTGCGGTCGTCACCACCCACCGTGACCTCCTCGATCTTGCGCACGGTCTCCAGGTCACACAGGCCAAAGACCGTGTGGCGGCCGTTGAGGTGCGTGGGCCTGCTGTCGGTGATGAAGAACTGGCTGCCGTTGGTGCCGGGGCCCGCGTTGGCCATGGCCAGCACGCCGGGGCGGTCAAAGCGGACGTCGGGCCAGACCTCGTCCGCGAAGGTGTAGCCAGGACCGCCGCGGCCGGTGCCCAGCGGATCTCCGCCCTGGATCATGAAGCCCTTGATGACGCGGTGGAACTTGGTGCCGTCGAAGAGCGGCGCCGTGGTCTTCTGGCCGTTCCGCGGGTCGGTCCACTCCTTGGTGCCCTCAGCCAGGCCGACGAAGTTCAGCACCGCCACCGGCGCGATGCTCGGGTAGAGCTCGCAGTTGATGTCACCCATGGTGGTGTGCATGATGGCGCGGACGGTGTCGCCCTTGCCGAGCTTGAGCTCCGCGTAGGTGGAGGCGATCTGCGCGTCCGGCGGACGCGAGGGCTTGGCGACCTTGGCCTC
>CAIOSP010000119.1 GCA_903861005.1 uncultured Pseudomonadota bacterium | reverse complement strand
TCCAGGTGCGCGTCCGGTCTGAGGTCAACCTCCTCATCCCCACCTCCATGGTCCAGTCTGGCACCATCCAGGGCCTGCACGACTCGTTCGCGGCGATCCTGCGCAAGCTGCTCGCGGCGCGCACCGCGCCGTAGTCGCTCCAGGGGGTCAGGTGGCAGACTCCGATGGGCAAGCTGCCCTCGCCAAGCTCCGCGACGCGGACGATGGTTCGCTGTCGGGCCTGATCGGCCTCGCGGTCGACGAGGCGCTGCGCGTAGGGCTCCGCGAGGCCGTCGACGCCCCCAAGCTGGCCGACCGGCTCACCGCCGCCGTGTCGACCGCGGCGTCGGATCCGGGCCTGCGGGAACGGCTGCTCCAGCGGCTCACTCAAGAGCGCGCTCGCTGGCGCGCCGAGCGAAACAGCGCGCGCCACTGGGTGCTCCCGCCGGTGGAGGCCCCGCTGCGCCACGTGCTCGCGCAGCCCTGGTCGCCCAGCGAGAAGCTCGCCCTGCGTGTGTCCGACCACCCGGCCGTGCGCGCCATGCTCAAGGACGTGCTCTCCGGAACGCTGGCGCGGTTCGCCGGCGGTCTGAAGGCGCTGGACGGCGGTGTGCTCGGCGGCCTGGGCGGACGGGTCGCCCGTCGCGGCGCAGGCCTGTTCGGCGGGCTGAGCGATCTGGCCGGCGGCCTCGTCGGCGCGGTCAAGGACGAGTTCGAGTCGGCGGTCGAGTCCCGCGTGAAGGAGTCGGTCGGCCAGGCCACCGAAGAGGCCATCCGCGCGATCGCGGCGTGGGCCGCCGATCCCAAGCAGGCGTCGGCGCTGGCTGCGCTGCGCGTGTCCATCCTCGACGTCGCGCTCGACACCCCCCTGGGCGACTTGATCGGGGAGCTGGACGAGGTGCCCGACGCGGCGATCGTCGACGCCGTGCTCCAGGGTCTGAAGGACGCGTCGACGCGGACCTCGCTGCGCGCGGACCTGCTGCAGATTCTAGACGAGGCGGTGGCGGCCTGGGGCGACGAGTCGCTGGGCGCCCTGGCAGATGACCTTGGCCTGCGCGCGCAGGTGCACGAGGCGCTCGCCGACCTGGGAACCAAGCACGCGCGCACGCTCGTGAACTCGGAGGCGTTTGCGACGTGGTGGGCTCAGCTCCACTCTTGATCGCCGCGTGGTCGGCGTGGGCGAGCGCGGCGGACACGGACACGCCGCTGCCCGGCGTCGTGCGCGCGGTGGTCGATCGCGGCGTCTCGCCCGAGCTCGTCACCTCGTCTCGGCATGCCTGGACGGTGACCTGGGATGGCGACGCGGCCGACCTGTGGGCGGTGAGCCCCGGCGGACGTGCGCGCGCCCTCGCGGAGGGCCTGCACTCCCCGGCTCACACCGTCCCGCTCGCGGTCGGGACGTCGCTGTGGATCGTACGCGACGGCGCGCGCTGGGGTGAGATCCAGCCGGCGCGCGTGTGGTCGCCGTCCGACGTGGCGGCGTGGTCAGGCCCCGGCCTGCGCGGCGCGATCGTCACCGCCATCCAGCCCACCGAGGACGGCGTGTGGGTGGGGACAGACGGCGGCGGGCTCGCGTGGTGGGACGGCACGGCGTGGGCCCAGCTCGACCGCAGGGTGATCGGCAGCGACGCGATCGTCGGCCTGGTCGTCCGAGACCGGACGCGCTGGATCGCGCTCTCGGACGCGCTGGTGCGGGTGTCGCCCGAGGGCGCGCTCACGCGCTGGCCGATCGGGCAGGCGGTCCCGGGGGCGGCGCTGCTGCAGATCGTCGACGACGGCGCGGGCGGGGTGTGGGCCCGCACCGACAGCGCGCTGGTCCGCGTGGCCGATCAGGTGCTGGAGGTGCGCCGAGGCGCGTGCGCCCCCCTCGTGCCGACACCCGACGGGCCGATCGCCACCTGCGGGAGCGGCGCGCGGCGGCTGGCGGACGACGCGCGCGTCGACCTGGGCGGCGACGACGTGCTCGACTGGATCGGACGCGCGGACGGCGCCTGGATCGCCACACCCACCTCCGTGTACGGCTGGGTGAAGTCGGCGCTGCTGGACCCGTGGGCGCCCCCGTCGGGCCACGTGCGCGAGGCAGTGCGCGTGGGGGACGGGCTGGCGATCGCCGCAGACCTGGACGGCCTGTTCCTGCGCACCGTCGACGGCTGGACCGCGGTGGACGCGCGGTCCGGCCTGCCGGGCACGCGCACGCTGGGCGTCGCCGCGAGCGCTGCGTTCGGGCGCGCGTGGGTGGGCACCGATCGCGGCCTCGCCCTGGCGAACGTCGCCGGAACCGCCACGCCGCTCCCGTTGGCCCCCCTCGCCGCGGGGATCCCCGTGACCGCGATCGAGGTGTGGGGCACGTCCGCCGGGTTCGCGACGCAGGACGGGCTGCGGTGGGTCGGGCGCGGCGCACCTGCCGGCTGGAGCGCGCTGGCCGTGGCGGTGGGCGCGCCCGCTAAGGCGCTCAGCCGCGTGGACGACACATGGTGGGCGGCGTCCGAGGACACGCTCTTCTCGCTCGACGGACACGGCGCGCTCCGCCGGTGGCCGCTGCACGATCCCCTGGTCGCGCTGACGCACGACGCCACCCGTCTGTGGATCGCCACCACGCACGGCGTGCGCTGGTGGGTGCCTGGCGCCGCCATGCTGTCGCCGCTGGAGCCGATGGACGGCGTGATCGACCTGGCCCTCGGGCCGGACGGGTCGCGCTGGGTGCTCGACGGGCACGGCCTCGCCCACGCGCCGCAGGGCGAGGCTTGGGCGCTCGACGACGCCACCTCCCTCAAGGTGGTGGGCGGCGGCGCGGTGGTTGGCACCGGGCACGGCGTCGCGTGGTTCACGTCCGGGCGCGAGCAGGCCGCCTGGACCGCCGCCGACACCGGACCGATCGTCGACGTGGACAGCGGCGGCGGCCGGACCTGGGCCTTGGGCGCCGACGGTCGCCTGTGGAGCAGCGTCGCCGATCAGCCCGTGGCGATCGACCTGGGCGCGAACATCGGCCCGCACGCGGTCCGCGCGGACGCATGGGGCGCGTGGGTGGCGAGCGACGCGGGCGTGTTCCGCGTGCTCCCCTGACGGTCACTCCGAGAACGACCCCTCAAACGGCGACGCGATCGACGGCGACAGCACGCGCAGCATGGACGCCGCCGCCGCGTCGTCCGGCGGCGGGACCGACGCCGCGCTGGGCAGCCGACCGATCATGTCGAGCAGGCGGACCTTGGTCCAGGCGGCCGGATCCCGCGCAGCGTCCTCGGTGCGCCACGCGCGCCAGCCCACGCCGGGCGCAAAGCTGACGAGCGAGCTGGGCATCCGCACCGCGCGCGACTCCCCGTCCTGCGCGACCGCGTGCCGACGGGCGATGCCCGTGCCTTCGATCGTGGGGCGAAGCGAGGGCGCGCGCCCGCTGTCCTTGAGCGGCTGACCCATCAGATCGAGCAGCGTGGCGCCGAGGTCGGCGACCTCGATCGGCGAGCGGACCGTGTCCCCCACCGGCACGCGACCTGGCAGGCGGATGGCCGCAGGGACGTGGATCAGGCCCTCGGTGAGCTGCCGACCGCGCCCGTACCACGCGTCGCCCTCGTCCAGATCGAGGCCCGCGACGCCGACGACCGCGACCAGCGTCGTGCCGGACCAGCCCGCCGCGTCCAAACCATCCAGCAGCCGCCCGAGCTGCGAGTCCGTATAGGCGACCTCGCCATCGTACCGGGCGTTGACCCACCCCGGATCCACCACGTTCTTGTAGGCCGAGGCCTCCGGCGCGAGCAGCTTGCGCTCGCCCAGGGTGGGGCCAGCGCCGCCGTGCTCGCTGCGGCCGTCATCGAAGCGGGCGTCGAACGGCGCGGGCGGATCGAACGGCGGCAGCGGATCCGTCAGGTGGACCCAGACGGCGAACGAGCCCGACCGCGTCCCCAGGAAGCGCAGCGCGCGATCCACCACGTCGCCGGCCCGCCGGGACGACGGCGTAGGGTGATGCGCCAACACGGCGAGCAGACGACCGGCCATGGTGCGGCCAATGCCCTTGGGCCAGGACGCGTCGTCGTCGATCACCGCCCATGACTCCGCGTCCGGCACCTGCACTGGACCGCCGAGGAAGGCAGCGACGGCGTATCCAGAGGGTCCGAGCACCTTGCCCAGGCCGCCCTCGGTCACCGGCGCGGCCTCGACCGGCCTGGCCAGCAGCAAGTCCGAGACGGCCGACGCGCCGCGCGGCCCGGGCGCGACCGCCAGATCAAAGCGCGTCCCCGCCGCGGCCAGCGCTTGGAAGGCCGGGGTGTCCTTGGAGCCCGACACAAAGCGATCCGCGCGGGCGCCGTCCAGCGTGACCAGCAGCAGGTTGGGCCGATCCAGCGAGGCCGGCTTGCCCACGGGCACCGTCACCCGCCCGACCATCGGCAGGACCACGACCGCGACGCAGGTGAGCACCGCCACGGCGTCCCGGCCTCGGCTCCACCGATCCAACAGCCGCAGCAGCGCCCAGCCCGCCAGGACAGCGACGAGCGCCCCGCCGACCAGGAAGCGCACCTGGGACTCCGGCCAGGGCGCGTTCAACAGCACCTGGCGCACCCCGACCCCGACACCCAGGCCGAACAGCATGCCAGTGGACCACCCCGCGGCCCGCGCTCGCGGGATCAACGCGCCCAGCACCGCGGGGACCAGCATCACCGCGAGGCCAGTGGCCACGCCAGCCCCGATCAGCGCGGCCACGCCTACGCCTCCGAGCGACAGCCTGCCGCTCGCGACGACGTGCACCGCGTCTGCCGCTCCGACCAGCGCCGCCCCGCCTAGGGTGGTGCTCAACCAGGTCCGCGCCGAGATCCCGCCCACTTCCACGCTCCTGACCCTTTCCGGTCACCTTTTCAGGTCCGCATCGGTTATACGGGGACGCCGTCGGTCGTCGACTTCATGACAACCTTTGCGTTGTCGGACCGGAACGCGACGGATGGCATGACCTCGGGTGTTCTCATCCCGCGACCACCGCTGTCTCGTTGCATACGAACCAGCGTTCCCTCGGACGGACCATGACCCTCCCTCGTGCCACGCGCCACCTGCTCATGCTGACCGGCCTCATGCTGCCGGTGGCCGCCCAGGCGGGCTCTGTCGTGCTCTCGCCGCTCATCCCCGAGCGTACCGTCAACAAGGAACGCATCGCGGACCTGTTCGGTCTGATGAGCTCCGAGCTGGAGTTCATGGTGGGCGTCGACGAGGTGCTTGAGCTGGAGCCGATCCCGCCGTCCCTCACGCTGGGCTGCCTGGACTCCACGCGCTGCCTGTACACCCTGACGCACGACAAGGGCGGCGACGCGCTGGTCACCGGCTCGGTGGAAGAGGTTGGCAGCGAACTGTCGATCGACCTGCTCTACTATGACCTGGCCTCGAACAAGGTCGTGCGCCGCAAGACCTGGGTTGTGCCGTCCACCGCGTCCGAGCTGGTCGACAGCATCACGCCCATCCTGGTCGAGCTGACCACCGGCAAGGCCCCCGTGAAGGAAGGCCAGGAAGAGCAGCCTGACTTCGCCGACGACGGCGACGACCTCGCGTTCGACCGTCCGGCCGCCGCCCCCGCGCCCACGCCCGCTCCGGCGCCCACCCGCGCCCCGACGCGCGCGCCCACGCCCGCCCCGGTCCGCGCTCCGGCGCCTGCCCCAGCGCCCATCCCCGCGCCGGCGCCCGCCCGCGCGACCACGTCCGGCACGGCCCGCACCGTGAACCAGCCGATCGCCCCACCTCCCGCAGAGCCGCCGGCGGACGACGGGTTCGATCCGAACGCGTTCAGCTTCGACTCGTCCTCGTCGGACGTCGCCTACGGCGCGCCCGCCCCGGCCCCCACGCCCGCGCCGGCCCGCACGCCTGCGCCCACCCGCGCGCCTGCCCCGGTCACCCGTGATCTGGACGAGGACCTCGGCCCGGTCGCCAACGACGACTTCGACGACGAGGAAGAACCCGCGCCGCCTCCCCGCTACCGCGACCCCGAGGAGGAGCCCGCTCCCCGCGACACGCGCTCAGCCAGCAGCCGCGACGACGTCGACACCCGCGCCGACGACATGGACTCCAGCGACAGCCGCTCGTCGAGCAGCTCGCGCGACTCCCGCGCTCCCGTGGACAGCCGTGACTCCCGGAGCAGCAGCTACGGCAGCGACAGCCGCAGCCGCACGACCACGCGCAAGAAGAGCGACGAGTGGCGTCGTCGCCTCAGCATCCCCGTCCGCGGTGGCTACTCGAACTTCGGCATCTTCAACTTCGGCACCATCGGCGGCGAAGTCCAGGTCCGCGCCGCGGCCGGCCTGAACATCCTTGTCGGCTTCAAGGGCGAGGTCGTCCAGCGCCAGCTTCCCCCCGGCGCTGAGGCCACCTGCAACTGCAAGTACCGCCTCAACGCGCAGGGCGCGGCCATCCAGAACAACTGGCTGACCCCGTTCAACGCGGGCCTGATCTACCGGTTCGACAAGAGCCGTTACCAGCCCTACGTCGGCGCCGACGTGTCCATCACCCAGTACTACGTTGACCCCACCACCCTCGCCCGCCGCATCGCGGTCGGCGGCGGCGCGCGCTTGGGCTTGGACATCATGTTCACCAAGAACGTCGGCCTCAACCTGGATGCCGACATCGGCTTCATGACGGGCAAGTACTGGAGCGCGGTCGACGCCCGCTTCAACAAGTCGACCTACTTCGTCCCGAACCTTAGTGGCGGGTTCGTCTTCGGCTTCTAGTCCGCCGGGAGGCCGCGTTGGGTAACCTCCTCTGCCTCCTGCTCGGCGTGCTCCTGCCCGTGCTCGCGCTCGGATTCGCCGCGTCGCGTGGCTTCCGGCCGATGGCGGCTGCGTCCGCGTACCGCAACGTGGCTTGGCGGCTCGGGCTAGAGGCCGACACGCGAGGCACGTCCATGCGCGGCCACCTGGAGGACCGGCGCCTGTTCGTCGGTGAGGTGGTGGAACAGGACGAGGACCACCGTCGGCTCACGCTGGTCGCCATCCTGGATCTGGCGACGCCGCTCGGCCTTGGCCTCGTGATGCGCAAACGGGGTCGGCGGCGCTTCCGCCGCTCCCGCGCACCGTCGCTGCCCACCGGAGACCGCAAGCTCGACGAGCTGGTGGAGCTGCGCGCCTTTGAGCCGGAGCGCGCCGCCGCGCTGTTCAATGGCGACGTCCGCGACGCCGTGTCTCGACTGCTCAAGCTGGGGATCGACCTGGAGATCACCGACCTCTGGGTCCGGGTGCGCCTGCGTCGTCCGCCGTCCTCCGAGGCGGTCCTGCGCAGCTTGGTCGACTCTCTGCGTCAGACGGTCCTGGCGCTGGAGGCGTCGCGGGTGGCGATTGGTCCGTCCCCCGCCCTGGCCGAGCGCGCCAGCGTCTGGACCGACCTGGCCGATCGCCTCGGCCTGCCACTCCTCCCCGCCTACCCGGCCCTCTCGGGCACGCGCGACGAGCGACCCGTCCGCGTCTGCGCGACCCGCACGGATGACGGCTTCTCCGCCGACGTCTCGCTGGGCTTCCGCGCGCACACCCCGACCGGCCTGACCATCGTCGGCCGGGTGTCGACCGCCGCGGCGAGCGTGGTCGGGCAGGACATCACCGCTGGAGATCCCGCGTTTGACGGGGCGTTTGTGGTGCAGGCCTGGGACCCGGGCGCGGTTCGACAGAAGCTCGACGGCGACGTGCGCGCGGCCCTGCTCACGCTGATCGAGCGCGGCGAGGTCGAGGTCTCTGACCGGGCGTTGATCGTGCGAGGCGTGGTGGTCGACGTGGACGCGCTCGACGGCTGCGTCCGGGCCGCCGAGTCGCTAGCGACCGCGATCGGCTGGTAGCCGCGCGTCTACTTGGCGTGGGCCAGCGGCGCAGGCTCCGGATCCGGCGGCGCGAGATCCTCTGGCAGAGGCACCTGACCGGCGACCCGCAGCGCGGCGCGGCCTTCGACCTCGTAGCCCTCGACCAAGCCCGCTGACATCAGCCGCTCGATCGACACCCGACGGTCGTTCGCGTCGTCCGAGATGGCGTGTCCGCGCCAGCGGTTGAGGAAGTAGTGCGAGCCGACGAAGCCGCCCATCGCCCCAAAGTGAAGCTCCGCCCGCCGTAGCTCCCGCAGGATCTCCGCGTCCAGCGCGCTCGGATCGGCCGCCACACCCGGCGTGGCGGTGGGCGCCCCGGCGGAGAAGGCGTCCAGCTCACGGGACAGGTCGACGGTGCCCCAGGCGGCCTTCTGCAGGCTGCGCGACAGGTGCGCGCCGCCAAACGTGGCGATCCACACCTTCTTCCCGAGGCGATGCACCGCGTCCAAGCCCGGCGCGAAGTCCGCGTCGCCCGAGAACACCACCGCCGTGTCGTAGGCGTTCTGAGCTGCGAGCGAGATCAGGTCCGCGACCAAGCTGGTGTCGACCATCTTCTCGCGGGTGAACGAGTCCTCGTGACCACACTTCGAGCAGACGTTCGCCGTGGACATCCGCGGGAACCGATGCACGAAGAAGCCCGGGATGCGCTCCAGATCACGGAGCAGGTCTTCCAGCGCGCGGCCGCTGCCGCCATCCTCCGACGAGCTGGGCACGCCCGTGTAGTAGTGCGAGACGGCCAGGCGATCACCGCCGACGCGCTCCACGACCCACGACGCGAGCCGCGCGTGGTCGATCCACCGGTCGGGATGGGACCGGCGGACATCGTTCATATGGTTCTTTCCATCGAAGAAAAGCGCGACGCGAGACATGGACTGGCCTCAAGAATGGACGGATCCATGCAAGCACCGTACCGCGCTCGCTGCCGAGCGCGGTGGCGACGTTGCGCACCGAACCTAGCGACCTTCGACCGCGGCCGACGCCGCGCGCTCGAGCAGAGCCTGGAGGCGGCGACCGATGCCGGACGCGTCCTTCACCGAACCCTCGAGCAGCATGGCGTCGTCGAGCAGCAGGCGGGCGATCGGCTCCGCCACGTCCGACGCGCCGCGCGCGTGGAGGGTGGCGAGGTTCTTCACGAGCGGGTGCCGCACGTTGAGCTCCAGGTGCCGACGGGCGGTCGGGACGTCCTGGTTGGCGGCGCGGAGGATGCGCTCCATGTTCGACGTGACGCCCGAGGCCTCGTCGACCAGCACGGCCGCGGAGTCCGTCAGGCGGTTGGAGGAGCGGACGCTGGCGACCGCGCCCTCGAACAGGCCCTGCATCCACGGCGCGAGCGTGGAGAGGTCGGCCTTCTCGCCGTCCTCGTCGTCGTCGATCGACAGCTCACCGCGGCTGACCGACTTGACCTCCAAGCCCTCGTACTCGGTGAGGCCCTGGATGAACCACTCGTCGACCGAGTCGGTCAACAGTAGGACGTCCCAGCCCTTCTTGCGGAAGGCCTCCAGATGCGGCGAGGCCAAGGCCTGCTCGCGGGTGGAGCCAGTCAGGTACCAGACGGTGTCCTGGCCTTCCGACATGGCGGCCTTGTAGGCGGCCAACGACTGGATGGCGTCGCCGTGCTTCACGGTGTGGAAGCGCAGCAGCGGGAGCAGACGGTCGCCGTAGGACGCCTTGTCGTGGAAGTAGCCCTCCTTCAGCAGCACGCCGAAGCTCTCCCAGAACACGTCGTACGCGTGCTCCTCGCCCTCGACGCGCTCGGTGTCCGCCACGCGGCCCAGCTCCTTGAGCAGGCGCTTGACGATCGCGTCCTTCATGGAGCGCACGGCCGGGGTCTTCTGGACCATCTCGCGGCTGACGTTGAGCGGGATGTCCGCGCTGTCGACCACGCCCTTCACGAAGCGAAGCCAGTCCGGCAGCAGCTCCTTGGCGTGCTCGGCGATCAGCACCCGGCGGGCGTAGAGGCGCGGGCCACGGTCGGCTTCCGGATTGAACAGGTCGTACGGGCGGCGGCGCGGCACGAACAGCAGCGCGCTGTACTGAAGCGGCGAGTCGACCGACAGGTGGACGCGGGCGACAGGCTTCTCGAAGTCGAACGAGAGCTCGCGGTAGAACTCGTTCGCGTCGTCCTCGCTGACCTGGCTGGGCTGCTCGGCCCACAGCGCGCGGGCGGAGTTCAGGCGGTCCTCACCCAGGGTGACGGGCCAAGACACGTAGTTGCTGTGCTCGCGGACGATCTCGCGGATCTTGTCCTCGTCGGCGTACTCGGCGGCGTCCTCGCGCAGGTGCAGCGTGATGCGCGTGCCGCGGATGGACTTGTCGATGTCCTCGACCTCGAACGTGCCCGCGCCCGACGACGTCCAGCGCACGCCGGTGGCCTCCGCCAGGGCGGAGCGGGTCTCGACCACGACCTTGTCGGCCACCATGAAGCTGGCGTAGAAGCCGATGCCGAACTGGCCGATGAATTCGGGCAGATCGGCCTTCTGGGCGTCGGTGGCGCTGCGGACGAACGCCTTGGTGCCCGAGTGCGCGATGGTGCCCAGGTTCTGGATCACCTCCTCGCGCGTCATGCCGATGCCGTCGTCCTCCAGCACGATGGTGCGGGCCTCCGGGTCAAACGACAGGTGCACGCCGGGGTTGTCCGTCGCGGCCGGGATCAGGTCGTGCTCGGTGAGGCTGCGGAAGCGGGCCTTGTCGAGCGCGTCCGCCGCGTTCGAGATCAGCTCGCGAAGGAACACGTCCCGGTTGCTGTAGACCGAGTGGATCATCAGATCGAGAAGCTGCTGCACCTCTGCCTTGAAGCCATGCTGCTCTGCCGACAAGAGAACCTCCAATGAAGCGGGCCCACGGGTAAGCACCCCAGCATGGGCGACAAGCTGCGCTGGGCCCGTGGCGTCCTGCGACAAAAAAGATCCCCGCCCCTACGTGACGCCGCGTGGGCAGGTGCATAGGCCAACCCCTTTTCCGGAGTCCCCTGACGGGTCGTCCGGCTCCCCGACAAACCACCACAGGAGCTGACCATGAGCATCATCGGAGCCAAGGCCCCGGCCTTCGCCGGCGCCGCCGCCTTCAAGGGCGAGGCCATCAACATCAAGCTGGAAGACTACAAGGGCAAGTGGCTCGTCCTCTTCTTCTACCCGCTCGACTTCACCTTCGTCTGCCCGACCGAGATCGTCGCGTTCGACGACGTCGTCGACCAGTTCAAGGCCGTCGACGCTGAGATCGTCGGCGTGTCCGTCGACTCCGTCCACACGCACATGGCGTGGATGCGCACCCCCCGCGCTGAGGCTGGCATCGGCGAGCTGAAGTACCCGCTCCTGTCCGACCTCGGCGGTCGCGTCGCCGCGGCGTACGACGTCCTCCTCGACGACAAGGCCCTCCGCGGCGTCTTCATCATCGATCCGGACGGAACCGTCCTGTCGGGCACCATCAACGCGCTGCCGCTCGGCCGCAACGTGGAGGAGGTCTTCCGCACCCTCCGCGCCGCCCAGTTCAACCGCACCACCGGCAACGTCTGCCCGGCCAACTGGCACGACGGCGACGAGGGCATGAAGGCCACGCTGGCCGGCGTCAAGGGCGTCATCGGCGGTCGCTAGTCATGCGCATGGGGCTCCGGGATCGGCGCGGCAGCGACGTGCCGGCACAGATCGACGTCGTGCCGATCCCTGAGGGCCCCAAGCTCGCCAAGGTCCTGTCGTTGGGCCTTGGCGGCATCATCCTGGGCGTGGCGACGGCGTTCATCCCGCCGCACGTGCCCCAGCTCATCTTGTTGCCTTCGGCCGGCCTGTTCCTCGCGGTGCAGATCAACGGCCAGAAGGCCAAGGTGGGCGCTATCCACGGCACCTGCCCCAAGTGTCAGGCCGCGATCGACCTCCCCAGCGAGGGCAAGGTCTGGTCCAAGGACTCGTGGATCCGCTGCGCGGGCTGCCAAGAGCCGTACCGTGTCGAGCTGCTCTCGGGCTAAAGCGCCGGTTGGGTTGGTCGGAAGAACGGTCGAACGATCAACGGTGATCGTCGCCGCCCCGTCATGAGGTATCCTGCGTGGCCTCGCCGGTGGAGCCTGCATGCCTGTTCGTCGACTTGCCCCGCCGCTGTTCGCGCTCGCGATCGCGCTGTCCAGCGCGCCCGCCCACGCTGAGGACTGGTGCAAGCCCGCGACGGCCGAGAGCCAGGTTCGGCGCTGGGCCTCCGCGCCCTTCGCCAAGAAGAAGGACCTGACCAAGGTGGCCGACGGCCTGCGCGAGCGCTTGGCGGGAGAGCTGCTCGGCACGCTCGCGGCCCAGATCGACACCCGCTACCAAGCGCAGGTGATGGCGCTGACCGGCCGAGTCCAGACGCTCTCGACCACGCAGCGCAAGGTGTCCGGCGCGCGCGAAGTCTGCGTCGTCGTGCAGATGGACAAGGGCGGGCTGTTGGGCGATCTGCCCTCCGACGTCGGCCGCCAGCTGCTGACCGCGTGGCAGGACCGGCTCGTCGCGTTCACCGCCGGTCGCCCCGTGTGGGTGCGTGAGGTCGCCCTGCGCGACCGCAGCGAGCCCGAGGTCGACGAGGTCGTCGTCCCCCGCGTGGAGGACCTGGTCCGCCGCAACCTGATGGGCGTCGTCCGCTACGAGCCGGACGGCAGCCCCATCCCCGCCGACGTCATCACCTTCGACGTCCGCATCACGCCCTTCCCCGGCTACTACGCGATCGAGGGCGTCGCGCGGGACGCGGTCGGTCGCTCGCTGTCGGTCGGCGCCGAACTCGCCGCCGCCTGGCTCGGCGGCGTCGGCACCCGCCTGCCGCTCTCCAGCCGCGACGTGCAGATCGTCTCGTTCTCAGCACCCGCCGTGGTCGCACCCGGCGCGGTGGCCACGCTGTCCTGGGAGACGCACCACGCGCGCAGCTGCAACGTGACCCCCGGCGTCGGCGACGTGCCGACCAACGGCAAGTCGGAGCTGCTGCCCAAGGGCGACACCAGCTACCGGCTCACCTGCACCGACGGCGTGCGCACGGTGTCGCGCGACGCGGCGGTCGCCGTGCGCGTGCCAACGCCGGAGGTCAACGCCGTCGCCAAGCCCACGCGCATCGCGCCCGGCGGCGGCGCCACGGTGTCGTGGACCAGCGGCGCGGTCACCAGCTGCGCCATCGACCACGGCGTCGGCCCGGTCGGCAAGTCCGGGCAGATCGGCGTCAATCCGGAGCAGACCACCACCTACGCGGTCACCTGCGCGGGCCAGGACGGCACCACCGCGGTCAGCACCGCCACGGTGATCGTCGCCGCGAACCTGCTCGTGCAGCAGGTGGTACAGCTGGTCGTCGATCCGACCACGACGCCGGTCGCCACCACCGCAGCCCCCGTGCTCGACATCCGCGTGCTCGACGGCGAGTGGATGGACGTGCGCGTGAACGGCGCGGTCGTGGCCTCGTTCAAGAACAGCACCGAGGCCACCGTCACGCTCGACGACCGGCCCTCGTACTTCATCGAGGTCGTGCCGTTCATGGGCGACGCGGCCGTGCAGTCGGTGACCATGTCGAACCTGTACAAGGGGCATGGGAGCATCGGCGTGTCGCTGACGGAGGCGATCCACTGCTACGGCACCGGGACGTGCGTGCCGTAGGGGCCACGCCGCGCGGCCGGACGCTCGTCGATCTTCGCCACGGCGCGCGCACAGCCCTTCTGCGCGGAGTAGATCCGGCAGCGGCACCGCGTTTGACGGCGCCGTTGGAGTCCTCATGCGCCGTGCTCTTTCGCCGACCGTCTCTGCTCTCGCCCTGGTCCTGGTTGTGGGCTCCGCCGTCGCCTCCCACACCGCCGAGGCTCACTTCGTCCTGCAGAACCCGCCCTCGATGAGCAAGCAGGGCATTCTGGGTGATCCGCAGAAGGCGCCGCCCTGCGGTGACAACGGCGACGCCGTCTCCACCGGCAAGGTGACGACCTACGCGCCCGGTCAGACCATCACCATCAAGCTCAAGGAGATGGTCCCGCACCCGGGCCACTACCGCGTGGCGCTCGCCGTGAACGACCCAAGCGAGCTGCCGGCCGAGCCCCTCGTCACGCCCGGCACCACCGCCTGCGGCACCGTCGAGATCGACCCGGCGCCCGTGTTCCCCGTTCTCGCCGACGGCATGCTCGTCCACACGTCGCCGATGTCCGGCTCGCAGACCTTCGAGGTCACGTTGCCGTCGGACGTGACCTGCGACCACTGCACGCTGCAGGTGCTCGAGTTCATGTCGAACCACGGGCTGAACAACCCGGGCGGCTGCTTCTACCACCACTGCGCGGACATCGCGATCGTGGGGGCCGCGAGCGGCGACACCGACGTCGTGAAGCATGACACCGCCGACACGGACGTGGCGAGCGTCGACACGGACGTCGCCTCGACGGACGGCAGCAGCGACACCGACACCACCAAGTCCGCGAGCTGCGGCTGCGAGACCACGAGCGGCGCGGCCGGCGCGTGGATCGCGGTGTCGCTCGTGTCGCTGGCGGCGGCGCGTCGGCGGCGGTGAGCGCGCGCGCGCGCCCGAGCTAGCGGCCCCGCTGCCGCGTCGGCGCCGGCGTCGG
>CAIOSP010000118.1 GCA_903861005.1 uncultured Pseudomonadota bacterium | reverse complement strand
GCCAAGAAGGCGCGCGACTTCATCTACCAGGTGTCGACCGGCGATCTGGCCTGGATCGACGCGGGGGCGGAGGGTCACAAGGACCACTTCCTGCGCCTGCGCCTGACGGGGGATGAGCTGGCGGCGATCGACGTCCAGGCGGAGCGCGTGGGCGCGGCGATGCTGCGATCGGCGCTGCACGTCGCGGCCACGACGCGCGCGGTCGCGGGGCTGCTCTCGGACCGCGGCGTGACCACGGGCGACCTGCTGGTGCCTGCGCCGCAGGAGCAGCGGACCGCTCGCGGAGACGTGGGCAACGGCCTGAGCCTGCTGTTCTACCGGGTGCCGCGCGCGGTGGTGCCGGACCTAGCGGCCCTGGTGGCGCACGCGACGCAGCAGGTGCGCGGCATGATCCGCGAGGCGATGCCCGCGGCCATGACCACGCTGCTTGACTTCTGCGTCTGGCTACCGACGTGGATGTACGGACCGATCGTGAGCTTCCCCACGCGCGGTCGATTGGCGACGTTCGGCGTGTCGGACACCGGCGGATCGCTCGGCCAGCTCAACACCTGGCAAGGTGCGGCGGTGCGCGACGCGTGGCACGTTCCCGCGAACCTGTACCCGCCGGGCGTGACCTTCGTGTTCACCCGCTTTCGGGGCGCTCAGGACATCGTGCTGCGCTGGCGCGCCGATCGGCTGACGCCCGCCGAGCTGGACACCTTGGTGGGCCGCCTGCGCGCCGATTTGATGGGCGACGCGGCCGTCGCGCGCGAGGCGGAGCGTGGCTGAGGGGACCGCGCCGATCGTGGACGTGCTCGTGGTCGGTGGCGGCGCGGCGGGCGTCGCGGCGGCGGTCGCGGCCGCGCGTGCTGGCGTTTCGGTCCGCCTTATCGAGTCAAACGGGACCCTCGGCGGCTTCGGCACGTCCGCGGAGGTGTCGACGGTGTGCGGGCTGCACCTGCGCACGTTGGACGGGCCCGCGCAGTGGTCGATGGGCGGGTTCCCGCGCGAGATCGGTGAGCGCCTGCGCGCGCGCACGGGCCTGGGCGCGGTGCGCTACCACGAGGGCCTCACGTTCCTCCCGTACGCGCCGCCTGACTTGGCCGCTGTGTTGGACGCGGTGGTGGCTGAGCACGCGATCACGCTCTCGCTCCACACCACGCTGATGAGTTTGGCACGGCATGGCGAGGTCTGGCGCGCGACGACGCTGGCGTGGGATCACCAGGAGACGATCGACGCGCGCATGATCGTCGACGCGAGCGGCGTGGCGTGGGCGGCGGCGTGCGCGGGTGCTGAGATCCAGCCGGATGAGGAGCGGCAGGCGCCTGCGATCGTCGGCACGGTCGCGGGTCTGCCGACGCAGGACGCGTTCGCGCTGCGCACGTGGCTGCTCAAGGAGTGCGTTCGCGGGCTGCGCGACGGCACGGCGCCTGCGGGCGTCGGCAGCCTGTCGGTGGTGCCGGGGAGTGAGCACGCGGGCACGGCGCGCTTCAAGCTCGGGCTGCCGGTGCGCGTGATCGGCGACGCGGACGAGCCCACCATGCTGGAGCGCGCCGCGCGGCGCGCGCTCGCGGACGCGGTCGACTGGCTGCGGACCCTGCCGGGCATGGACGCGCTGCGCTTGATCGGCGTGGCGCCGCAGCTCGGTTTGCGGACGGGGCGCAGGGCGTTGGGCGAGGTGGTGGTGACGGGCGACCACGTGGTCGCGGCGGCCGGGCACCCGGAGGGCGTCGCGCGCGGGGCGTGGCCGATCGAGCACTGGACGACCGGGCGCCAGCCGATGCTGCGCATGCTGCCGCTAGGCGCGGCTTGTGAGATCCCGGCCGGCGCGCTCATCGCGAAGGGCGTCCCGGGGCTGTATCTGGCGGGCCGCGTGATCTCGGCGAACGAGGAGGCGATCGCGTCGCTCCGTGTGATCGGGACGTGTCTGGGCACGGGCTACGCGGCCGGTCGACTTGCGGCGGGCGCCGTGCGCGGTGAGGAGCGGGCGGCCACCGTCGCTGCGCTTCGCGCGGAGCAGGTGGAAGGGGGTCTCGGATGAACGTGTTCGCCATGCTGGAGTCGGCGGCGTCCACGTGGCCGGACCGGGTCGCGGTGATCGACGAGCACGGCGCGATGACCTTCGCGGCGCTGCACGCCGAGGCGGTCTTGCTGCGCGAGGCGCTCGTGGAGCGCGGGCTGACGGCGGGGCAGGGGCTTGGCGTGCTGGCGCGCAACGGGCGCGGCTTCATCATCGCGTGCTTCGCGGGGCTCGGTGCCGGCGCGGTGGTGATGCCGCTCTTTCACCAGACGCGGCGCGCGGAGTTGGTCGCGCAGCTGGCGCAGACACCCCTGCACGCGATCTTGGATGACCGCGCGCGCGAAGATCTGCTCCCGCAGCGTGGCGAGCTGATGGCGTACCGCTGGGGCACGCTCCGCTGGACGCGGCTGTCCGCCGATCCGTCGACGCCGTTCGTGCCGCACCTGCCGGACGCGGCGTTCGTGCGCCATACGTCTGGCACCACGGGCCGGTCCAAGGGGGTCGTTGTGGGACACCGCGCGGTGTGGGCGCGCACCGCCGCCGCGCGCGACGCGCTTCAGCTGGGCCCGGGCGACGTCGTCGCGTGGGTGATGCCGATGGCCTACCACTTCATCGTGTCGATCACGATGTACGTGCGCTACGGCGTCACGATCGCGGTGTGCCCGGACATGATGGCGGACTCGATCCTCGACGTCGCGCTCGCCTCGGGCGCGACGCTGCTCTACGCGTCGCCGCTGCACATCCGCATGCTCGCGGGCGATGCGTCCGGTCGCACCGTGCCGAGCCTGCGCTGGGTCGTGTCGACGTCGTCGGGGCTGCCGCCGGACGTGGCCCAGGCGTTCACGACGCGCTTTGGTGTGCCGGTCCGCCAGCTCTACGGCATCATCGAGTGCGGCTTGCCGATGGGTGACCTGGGGCCGGACGCGCCCGAGCCCGCGTCCGTCGGGCGCGCCTTGCCGGGCTACCAGGTCGGCATCCTCGATGACGACGGGGCGCTGCGTCGCGCGGGGGAGATTGGTCACCTGGGCGTGCGGGGTCCGGGGCTCTTCGACGGCTACCTGGACCCACCGCAGCGGTCCGACGACGTGCTCTGGCACGGGTGGTTCATGACCGGCGATCTGGCGGTGGCGGACGACACAGGCCGCATCACCGTGTGTGGTCGTCGCAAGTCGATGATCAACGTCGCTGGGCACAAGGTCTTCCCGGAGGAGGTCGAGGCGGTGCTCGGCGCGATCGACGGCGTGGCGGCGAGCCGCGTGTTCGGCGTCCCGCACCCCGCGATGGGCGAGGTCGTCTACGCCGAGGTCGTCGCGCGCGCGGACGTCACGCTCGATCTGGAGGCGCTGCGTCGCGTGTGCCAGCAGCGGTTGAGCGGGCACAAGGTCCCGCAGCGCATCACGCTGGTGGAGCAGATCGCGACGACGGGCACGGGGAAGGTCGCGCGCGCCGCGCCGTGAGCGTGTGGGGGCGCCGTGCATGCCAACTTCTGTGGCAGGGTGTGGGATTGAAACGTCCGATTCGCGGGTTACGCACTACCCACCTTGAAGGAGGTTCGCATGCGTTCCGTACTGCGCTGGTTCACCGCTCTGGCGCTCGTGACGGGCTCCGTGGCCCTGTCCCCATCCGCCGAAGCCAAGGATCCTTGCTCGGACATCAAGTCCAAGAAGGACGCGTTCGGCACCAAGGAGGAGTGGAAGGTCTCGGACTACCGCCTGGAGCGCGTCAACGGCGTGCCGTCCCTGATCTTCTCCGCCAAGAAGGGTGGCTGGTTCACCGCGGCCCCGAACACCGCGCTCCCCAAGGGCTCGCTGCTCGAGGTGGTCTTCACGGATGGCACCACGTGGTCGTACAGTACGGAGCAGGACGTGATGCCGGGCAGCGCCGTCATCCCCTACGTCGGTCTGGTGATCTGGTGGGACGTGCACGTGCCGCTCACCGCCGAGGTCGGCGCGACCTTCAACACCAAGAGCATCCAGGCTTTCCGCCTCACCAGCGGCGGCAATGACTTCGCCAAGGGTGCGCCTTCCAAGGGTGACGCCGAGAAGCTGCGCGTGATGACGGCCTGCTTCGCGCCGGCTACCGCTGCCGCCGCCCCCGCCTCCGCTCCGGCCGCTGAGCCCGCCGCCGCCCCGGCCGCCGAGCCCGCCCCGGCGCCCGCTGCCGAGCCCGCTCCGCAGTAGTCGGACGACCGCTCGCCGCGCCCTGGTCCGTGGATCCGGGGCGCGGCGACGCGCGGAATGGGGCTGCGACCGTGCATGACGAGGCTTGCCCTGACGGCTGGGCCTGCTACGGTGTACAATCGCCCTTCGTCCCCGACCGGGAGACCCATGTCCGACTTCACCCCCGTTGCCCTCGAAGACGCCTGGCTCGACCGGCGGCGTGACCTGCATCTCCGCTTTGAGGAGCTCGTCGGCCTGAACGACAGCTCCCGTCTGGGGTACCTGCACGGCCCGTCCCAGACGTGGACCGAAGCGGAGATCGCCGACAAGTGGAAGGTCGCCGCCAACGCGTCGGATCGACGCAAGGACGCGGTCAACCACGTCTACATCCACGTGCCGTTCTGCAAGTCGATCTGCTCGTTCTGCAACTACGAGCGCCTGCGTCCGTCTGACCCCGCGCTGCTCGACCAGTACACGGACCGCGTGTTCCGCTCGCTGCACGCCATCGGGCCGGAGGTGAAGGCGCTCACCTGGCACACGCTGTACTTTGGCGGCGGCACGGCGTCGGTTTTGCCGCCCGCCATGCTCAAGAAGCTGCTGGTCGCGGTCGACAGCACGCTGCGCTGGCACCCCAACAGCACGCGCTTCTTTGAGTTTGATCCTGCGGTGTTCAGCCCGCAGAAGCTCGACGTCCTGCTCGAGCACGGCTTCGAGCACTTCTCGTTCGGCGTGCAGACGCTGACCGCGTCGGTCAACCAGGACCACAACCGCGGCGCGCAGAGCTGGGACATCGTTCTGCGCCGCTTTGAAGAGCTCCGCGCGGGCGGCATCCACAACATCTCGTGCGACTTCCTGCTCGGCCTCAAGGGCACCACGCCGGACTCCATCCTCAAGGAGATCGAGCAGGTGCTGGCCGTCGGTCCGCGCTGGATCGACCTGTACTACCTGACCCCCACGCAGGAGTACATCAACAGCCACTTCGGCGGCAGCTACGACGCGTTCTGGAAGCACATCCAGCCGTTCCACGACCTGGTGCCGGAGCTCGCCCGCGAGGCGGCCGCCCGTCACGGCTTCCGCATGCGCCGCGGCCACGGCCACAACATCATCCTGTACCGCCAGATGGGCGTGCACGAGCGCAACAAGGACAAGGCCGGCGGCATCTTCAGCTACACGCAGCTGGTCGACCAGCAGCGCCGTCCGCTGCACTTGCTCGGCCTGGGCACGTCGGCCCGCTCGCTGATCTTCGGCCAGGCGGCGATCGAGTGTCGCCCGCCCGAAGACGCCGGCGATCCGAACGGCGACCACTTCTACCAGGGCCACGAGTACGGCATGGAAGGCGAGGTCCGCCTGTTCCTCTCGCACATTCTACGCGACCAGGACGTCGTCGACCGCGCGATGTTCCGCCGCATCTTCGACATGGACATCACCGAGGCCATCCCGACCGCGCTGTCGGTGTGGGCGAGCCAAGGCTTGGTCACCCTCACGCCCGAGGAATTCCGCCTGGGCCGCGAGGAGCGCCGTCAGCGCGTGCGCACGCTGCTGTGGACGGTGCCCGACAAGGTGCTGGAGTACGAGGTCGTCCGCCACGAGGACAACCTGCGCGCCATGTCTCGCAAGTCCGAGCACGAGGGCCGTGTGCGCGACGGGTCGATCGTCGTCCCGACGCAGCAGGCCCGGTAGGCATGGGCGCGATGGAGCGAGCGGCGCTCGACGCGACGCACCGCAGGCTGTTGGAGCGGTTCCGCAAGGTGATGAACCTGGTGGGGCCCGGCTCCATTGGGGTGCACTTCGAGGACTGCGCGTCGGCGCTGTCGGGGCTCAAGGCGACCGGCGCCTGGGTGGACCTGGGCAGCGGGGCAGGGTTCCCCGGCTTGGTCCTCGCCGCCCGTTGCCCTGAGGCCACGTTCGAGCTGGTGGACAGCCGCCAGAAGCGCTGCGCTTTCCTGGAGCAGGTGGTGGGCGAGGCCGAGGCCACCGGGGTCACCGTGACCTGCGCGCGCGTGGAGGACCTCGCCAGCGCGTCCTACGACGGTGTCACGGCCAGGGCCTTTGCGGCGCCGGACGAGGTCTTGGACCAAGCCCGTCGCCTGCTGCGACCGGGCGGTCGGGCTGTGCTGTTCCTCCAAGAGGACGGCGAGGTCCCCGACGCGGCAGACTTTGAGGTCGAGCTCGACAATCATTACACGGTCGAGGGCAAGCGCCGTCGGGGCGTGGTGCTGCGGGCGCGGCAGGCGTGAGAGGAGTGGCGCGTTCTGCGCCCCCGCGTACCCTGTGCCGCGCCGAACACGACCTCTGACATAATCGTGTCCTCGGTGGCGTCCCGGCATCGGATAGAATGGGGGGTCCCTCCAGGAGACCTCCATGCGCTTGGCCATCCTCCCGATCTTCGTGCTCGCCGCGTGCGCCGACACCGGCACGCTCACCGTCGCCGGTCTGAACCCGGACGGGACCGGGGACACGGACCCCACCGCGGTCGGTGACACGGACGCCGGGCTGGACACGGACGTGGCTTCCGACACGGACGGCGGCGGCGGCGGCGGCGGCGGCGGCGGCGGTGGCGGTGGCGGTGGCGGCGGTGGCGGTGGCGGCGGTGGCGGAAACCCGCTGGACCCCTTCACCTCGCAGCCGCTCAACTGGGTCGGCCAGCGCGACTGGGACTACCTCGGCTGGGATGGAAGCCACTGCGCCGTGCACGTGGACGAGGAGGGCCCCGAGCTGCTCGGCGCGGACGCCACCGATCTCCAGGCCGCTTGCCCTGCCTGCACGCGCTTCTTCAACATCGCGCTGACGGCGACGGGCGACTGCACCGGCCAGGGCTTCGCGTCCGAGACCTTTCGCGCCCTCGAGTTCCTGCCGGGCGGCAAGGTGGACATCCACGTGATCTACGACTCGGGTCGCGGCTTGGCCGAGTACTCCCTGGGTTCCGGCGTCATCGCCGCGCCGAGCGTCGCGTACACCTACGCGGACCAGTCCTGGTACTGGCGCAGCATCAACATCACCGGCTCGGTCACGCTCACTCCGCAGTGAGCGGGCCGCGGCGTGGGTTGGCGCTCCGGCGGCTGACCCACGCGGCGACCAGGTTGACGGCCGCGGGCGTGATCCCCGGAAGGCGCGCCATCTGACCGAGCGTCTCGGGCCTGGCGGTGCGCAGCCGGTGCAGGATCTCGGTCGATAGGCCGCCGATCTCCGACCACTCGACGTCGGGCGGCAGCGAGACCCCCTCCATGCGCGACGCGTGGTCGGCGTGGCGCACGGCTCGGGCGATGTAGCCCTCGTACTTCGCGTCGATGTCGACCTGCTCGGCGGCCTCGGGCGACAGCTCGGGCGCGGACGGGTCGAGCGCGCGGACGGTGTCCCAGGTGGCCTCAGGGCGGCGGAGGACCTCGCGCACGGTGGTCGGCTTGCGCGGCGGCGGCAGGCCCAGCTCGCCAAAGCGGGCGACCACCGCCTCGGTCGGCAGGATGGGGTGGTCCAGCCACGCCACGCCCTTCGCGATCGCCGCCTCGCGGGCCTCGAACGCGCCCCAGGTGGCGTCGTCGACCAAGCCCAGGGCGCGCCCACGCGGCATCAGGCGACGGTCGGCGTTGTCCTCGCGCAGCAGCAGGCGGTGCTCGGCGCGCGACGTGAACATGCGGTACGGCTCGCCGCCCACACCCTTGGACACTAGGTCGTCGACCAGCACGCCCAGGTAGCCCTCCTCGCGGCCCACCACGAACGGCTCGCCCAGCGCGGCGGAGAGGCCGGCGATCAGGCCCTGGGCGGCGGCCTCCTCGTAGCCGGAGGTGCCGTTGACCTGCCCCGCCAGCCACAGGCCAGGGACGTTCCGGTGCTGCAGCCCGTGGTCCAGGTCGCGCGGGTCGGCGAAGTCGTACTCGACGGCGTAGCCGTGCTGTAGGATGACCGCGTCCTCCAGGCCCTCCACCGCGTGGACCATGGCCTCCTGCACGTCGGCCGGGAGCGAGGTCGACAGGCCGTTCACGTAGACGCGGTCGGTCTCGTGACCCTCGGGCTCCAAGAAGAGCAGGTGCCGGCCGCGGTCGGGGAAGCGGACGACCTTGTCCTCGATCGACGGGCAGTAGCGGGGCCCGACCCCTTCGATCTTGCCGGTGAACAGCGGCGAGCGATCCAGGCCGCCGCGGATGATCGCGTGCACCGCGTCGTTCGTGTACGTGACGTGGACCGGGATCGGCGCGACCTCGCGCGCCGTGGGCGTGAAGCTGAAGCGACCGTCAGGGACGCGGTCCTCCTGCTCGGGGACGCGGTCCCAGGCGATGCTGTCGCGGCGCAGGCGCGGGACGGTGCCCGTCTTGAGCCGGCCGAGCCGCAGGCCCACGTCGCGCAGGCTGGACGAGAGCTTGTGGGCGGCCTGGTCCCCGAGGCGCCCGCCGATGGAGGTCGACATGCCGCAGTGCATGACGCCCGCGAGGAAGGTGCCGGTCGTGAGGATCACGCGGGGGGCGTGCAGCGTGGTGCCATCGGCCAGGTCGAGGCCTGCTACGCGACCCGCGTCCAAGCGGAGCGCCGCTGCCTCGCCTTCCAGGATGGTGAGGTTGGGGATGGCCGCCAGCGTGCGCTGCATGACCCGCGGGTAGACGTGCACGTCGACCTGGGCGCGGCTGGCCTGCACCGCCAGGCCCTTGCGGGTGTTGAGGCGCCGGAACTGCACGCAGGCCGCGTCGGACACCCGACCCATCACGCCGCCCAGCGCGTCGAGCTCGCGCACCAGGTGCCCCTTGCCCAGGCCGCCCACCGCGGGGTTGCACGACAGCCGCCCGATCTCGCTGGCCCGGAAGGTCACCATGGCGACGGACAGGCCCATGCGCGCGGCGGCCGCGGCGGCCTCGCACCCAGCGTGTCCACCTCCGACGACGACACAGTCGAACCGCATGCGGCCTGTTCCTTGGCGAGCCGCGGGTCTAACTCCGCCACCGCGTCGATGCGCGCGGACGCCCAGGACGCTACCTGCGCGCCATGGCTGACGAGACTGACGAAGACGAGGACCTCCCGAGCTACCGCGTGGTGTACGTGGTGCCGCGCGCGGCTGGCATGCGGGTCGACCGCTTCCTGGCGGTGCGCTTCCACGATCGCTCGCGGACGGAGTTCAACAAGGCGCTCAAGGCGCGGCTGGTCACGTTGGCCGACGGCTCCAGCCTGCGGCCGTCGACGATCGTGCGCGCCGGCGACGTCCTGCACGTGCACATCGAGGGCATCGCGCCGCCTGGCCCTCCGCCTAAGTGCCCGCCCGCGATCTTCGAGGACGCTCGGGTCATCGCGCTCGACAAGCCCGCCGGTATGATGGCGCACCCGGCGGGGACACGCTTTGTGTACGCGGCGGTGGGGCTGGCCCGCGCGCAGTGGCCCAACGACGCCGTCGACCTGTGCCACCGGCTGGACAAGGACACGTCCGGCATCTTGCTGATGACGAAGGACATGGCGGCGAACGCGCTGCTCAAGAACGCGTTCCTGAAGGGCCGCTGCCACAAGGAGTACGTGGCGATCGTGAAGGGCGTGCCTGAGTGGGACACGCGCTCGATCGAGGCGCCGATCGGGCGCGCCGGCGGCGAGATCCGCATCCAGATGGCGGTGGTGCCGGACGGTCTGCCTGCGCGCACCGACGTCACGGTGGTGGCGCGCAATGTTGAGGCGGGGCTGACCTTGGTGCGCCTGCGCCTGTTCACCGGCCGCACGCACCAGATCCGCGTCCACATGCACCACGTGGGCCTCCCGCTGCTCGGCGACCTGATGTACGGCGTGCCGCCCGAGGTGTTCCTCGACGTGCAGGAGCGAGGCGTACAGCCCGAGCACATCGTGGTGTCAGGGGCGCCTCGTCAGGCGCTGCACGCGGCCAAGCTGGTGTTCCCGCACCCCGACGGCACGGTGGTTACGGTCGAGTCGCCGCTGCCGCGCGACATGCAGTCCTGGTGGGACGACCCGGCGTCGCTGCCGTGGGTCCGTGACGCCGCGAGCTGACGCGCGGGGCGGGTGTCGCCCTCAAGCGGGGCTCATAAGCCCGAGAGGATTGGGGCCGCATCCCATCCATCCCCTCCCAGAAATGGAGGAACGCGGCCCTTTTCCTGTCGTGCGTCGGCATGAGCAGGGGCTCCAGCCGACACTAGGTGAAACGGTTCAGACCGCCCTCGGTTGAGGGGAAATTTGTCAGACGGCGCGCGTCGCTACTTCGGGTCGGTGTCGGGCGCCGCGACGGCGGCGGAGTCCGGCTTGGCGACGGCGTAGGCGGTCCAGGCGTCGGGCAGGTCTACGACGATGTCCTCGACGCGAACCTCAAACGTCGTGGTGGCGCCAGGCTCCAGCGTCAGCGACTGCGGCGCGCCGGCCCCGAACGCGACCGCGCGGCCTTCGCGCGTTCGTCCGACCACCTGCACCGACGACAGGCGCATGGCCTGGTCGCGGTTGTTGGTGACCTCGCCGTGGACGACGGTGGCGCCGCCCTGCTTCGCAAACGACGTGGTGCGGAGCATGAGCGCGGTGGTCTTGGCGCCGCGCGGCGCAGGTGTCGGGTCCACGACGTCCACCTCGGAGCGGGTGTGGCGCACGGTGCGGTCGTCCATGCCCAGCACGACCACGTCCTCGCCGGGCTCGAGGACGTCGGTCCAGGCGTTCGCGCGGACCTCGCCCACGGCGGCGTTGTTGGCGTCGTACAGGCGCACGACCGCGGCGGGGTTGCGGATGGCGCGGGCGCCGTCGTTGTGCAGCGTGATCATCCAGAACGCATGCTCGTCCTTGGTGCGCCCCTCGCGGAGGGCCTCGACTTTGAGCGACACGCCGTGCTTCTTCTCGGGCACGTTCACGGCGATCGCCGGCGCGATCTCCTCGTCCTGCACGGGGCGCAGCGTCCAGAGAACGCCCAAGGCCAGGCCGAGACCCAGGACACCCAGCGCGATCAAGGCCGCGCGCGCGCCGCCAGAGGCCTTGGGCGCGACCGGACGGCCCGCCGCCAGCACCTGGACAGTCCCGTCCGCGTCGACGCGGAAGAGCGCGTCACAGACGTTGCAGCGCGCCTCGCCAGAGTCGGTGCGGCGGACGTCGGTGGAGCCGCAGGAGGGGCAAGGAGCGGAGGACATCGTTCACCTCGTGTTGTCCGAGTCGGTGTCGGAGAACGTGTCGTCCGGGCCACCAAAGCACGCGTACCAGATGTCGGGGCGGGCTTCGACGCAGGACGGAAGATCGGCGGTGGCGCAGAACACGCCGGTGTAGGTCTGCTTGGGTCTGCGGTCCAGGTTCCCGCACTCCGGCTGTAGCACCTTGCCGGGCTCCCAGCGGCACAGTGGCGCGTCTCGCATGGCGTCGCGACCGGCGGCCTCGTTGCGACGCAGGCACTCGGCCTCGGTCACGCAGGCGGTGACGAGCAGGGGCAGCAGCAGGGCGGGGGAGGCGCGCATGGCGCTAGGCTACGGCCCGAGGGGGCGACGCGCCACCTGAACGTGCGCGGACGGCGACGGTCATGCGGTCGGCGGCGTGCGCAGACGCACCGCGAGCGCCTCGCCGGCGACTTGCGCGCCGAGCATGCCCAACTGCAGAGGGCCGGAGACAAAGGCCCAGACGCTGGTCGACTGGCCGGCGGCCCACGCGCAGAGCGCGGCGTGCACGCCAAAGTTGGCCACCACGCGCCACGCGACGCGGTTGAGCCATCCCCGCTCCTCGTCGGTGATGGCGACGTCGGGCTCCGCCTCGGCCACCGCGGCGATCAGCGGGTTTGCGTCGCGCAGCACGGCCACGGCGAGCAGCGCCCCCATCACCAGATCGCCGATCACGGGCGTCGCGCGCACGAAGCGCGGATCGTCGCTCGCCAGCGACATGGCGCCCATCACCACCACCAGGCCCGCCGTGATCATCGGCAGCCGTGCCCAGCGGCCGTCGCGCCAGCGCGTCCACGCGACGTCGGCGATCGCCGTGATCACCGCGGCCTCAGTCGCGATGCGCGTGCCGTACTCGGTCTCCAGCAGCCAGAAGACCAACACCGGCAGGAGGGCGAGGACAAGCTGCATCAGAGCATCGCCACGAGCTGGCGCTGACGCGCGATCAGTCGGCCATCCGCGCTCCACAGGCTGCCGACGGTCTCGGCGTAGCCGTCTTTGGCCCACGTGCAGACGGAGCGGACGGCGTACGCGTCGCGCGCGCTGGCGCCGTCCAGCGGGAGCGGGGCCAGGAAGTGGTACGTGAGATCCACGGTGGCGGCGGGGCGGGGCGCGTCGAGCAGCATGAGCGCGGGGGGCGCCCACACGTCGAGCAGCGCTGCGATCATGACGACGTCGGGGGTGACGTCGCCCCGCATGCGGCACCAGCCGCCGACCTCGCCGTGGGACGCGCCGCTGTAGATCGACCCGAGGATCCAGCGGTAGTCGACGTGCTGGGCGAAATGCGGCACGCCGGGCATCTTAGGCGGCTCGGGCAGCGTGTCGAACGTGGGGAAGTCGGGGCGGTCGTCGTAGAGCGCGGTCGGGCCATCGCGGCGGTCGCGCGCGAAGGTGCCGAGCGCGGTGGCGCAGACGCCGTTCGCGGAGACTAGGCGGGCGGAGGCGAACGTCGCGTTGGAGCCCGCGCGCACGATCTCCACCTCGACCGTCATGGGGCCGGGGGTCGCGGGCGCGACGAACTGCACGGTGAGCGTGCGCAGATGGCGGTCCGGCGCATCGACCATGGCCACCAGGGCGCGCGTGAGCAGCGCCGCGACCATGCCGCCGTACACGCCGCGGCCTTGGGACCACGACTCGTCCACGGTCGCGGAGAAGCGACCGTCGCCGAGCGCGGTGACCTGCGACGCCTGCTGGAACATCGACCCTCCGGGCGCGCGGTCTAACGCAGCGGGAGGACCGACCGCGACGACGAGGGGCGAGTCCTCATGTTCGCGCGGTGCCCGCAGGTCACTCGTCGGGGTCGAGGTCCGCCCACCACGCGCCGACGTCTACGGGCGCACCCCCGAACGGCGGCAGCGTGGCCTGCTCGTCGGTGTCGAACGCGGCCACGCGCACCCAGACGCCGTCGCGTCGCTCGTAGGCCTCGACGAAGCGCTGCACGGGGTCGAGGAGCCAGTACCAGGCGACGCCCGCGTCGGCGTAGACGGTGGCCTTGCGGAGCCGGTCGTACCGCTGCGTCGAGGGGGACAGGATCTCGCACACCCAGTCGGGCACGACGGTCAGGCCGTGGGTCTCGCGGACGCGCGGCCAGCGCTCGCGGCGCCACGCCGCCAGGTCCGGCGCCAGGACCCGGGTCTTGGGGTCAGGGCTCCCCAGCCACAGCTCGGGGACCGAGACCACGACCCAGCCGCCAGGCCGGTCGCCGTCGTCCCGCGCCTTGCCGCCGAAGTGGTTCTGGAGGTGGGTGGCGAGGTGGACCAGCACGGACTGGTGATCGACGGACGGGTACGCCTGCAGCACCAGCTCGCCGTCGATCAGCTCGGCGCGCACGTGCTCGGGCATGGCCTCGAGGTCGGCGTAGGTGGCGGGGGGTTGGGTCATAGTCGGCATTGTAGCGCGAGCGGTTCGCATCGGAAACCTCCGCGCTGCCCTTGCCGCGTGCGGCTCGTGGGGAGGGAGGAAGCCCGGAGGCGCTGGTCGACTTTAGCGCGCGCCCGCGACCAGCGACCCCTCGGCGGCGCGCAGCGCGACGATGGCGCGCTCACGGGCGACGCTGGCCTCGACCCGCCCGACCGAGGCCGACGAGAGCTGCACCTGTGCCTCGACGACCTCCAGCTGGTCGGCGGCGCCAGAGCGCCAGCGGTCCTCCGCGAGCGCCAGCTCCTGCGTGGCCAGGTCGACCGTGACGTCGGCCAGCTTGGCCGCGGCAGTGGCGGCCTCCAGGTCGGCGCGCGCGGCGGTGACCTCGTCGCTGACGGTGCGCTCGACGGCCTCCAGGCGCGACCGCGCGGACTCCACCTGGGCGCTGCGCTGGTGCATCTGCGAGAACGTGCCGACGTCGAAGCCGGTCCAGGTCGCGGTGGCGCCGAGCGCGGTGGTGGGCAGCCAGCCGTTGTCGTCGAAGCGGCTGAGCACGCCGGCCTGCGCGAACGCGACCAGACGTGGGGCGAGCAGCGCCTTGGTGGCGGCGTGGGACCAGCGGGCGGCGTCCACGTCGGCGCGCGCGGCGAGCAGGTCAGGCCGGAGCGTGTCCTGAGGGGCGGCGGCGAGGTCGGCGGTCGGCGCGGCCACCGCGTCCAGCTTGGCGGCGGGTGAGGGGTCGTCCAGGTGGCGCGCGAGCGACGACGCGGCCGTGGCCACGGCGCGGCGGGCTTCGACCACGGCGAGCTCGGCCTGGCGCACGCGCACCTCGGCGCGCACGGACTCGATCGCGGTTGCGCGACCGACCGACACGCGGTCCTTGGCGGCCTCCCAGAGTCGTGTCGCGTTGGCCACGTCGGCCTGCCGCACGGCGAGCAGCTGCTGGGCGCGCCACAGGTCGAGCCAGGCGGCGGCGACCTGCGCGAGCACGCCCTCCGCCACGGCGTCGGCGCGCGCGTCGGCCGCGAGGGACGTGCGGCGCGCCGCAGACAGCGAGGCCCACGTGTTCGCGTCGACGAACGGCACCTGGAGCGTCGCGTTCGCGTTGGCGTAGGGGGTGAGCGCGCCGCCGGTGGACGACCCGCCGCTGACGAAGCTGTTCCCGTACTGGAAGCGCCCGTCCATGCCGAGCGAGGGCAGCGTGCGACCGCCGACCACCCACACGCCGCTGCGCGAGGCGTCCGCGTCGGCCTGCGCGGCCTGCACGGTGGGGTCGGCGTCGAGCGCGGCGTGGAGAGCGTCACGCAGCGTCCACTCACCGGCGTCGGCCCGGCCCGCGATGAGCAGCACGAGCGCGGTGGTGATCAAGGGCGCGGCCTGTCGCTTGCTCAAGCGCGACATCCAGGTCCACAGCACGGGCGTCATGTAGAGCGACAGCAGCGTGGCGAAGGTCATGCCCGCGCACACCACGATGCCCAGGCTCGCGCGGCTCTCGCCGGAGAAGCCGAGCGCGATCGGGATCGCGCCGCCGACGGTGGACGCGGCGGTCATGAGGATGGGTCGCAGGCGCAGGATGGCGGCGCGTTGCGCGGCCTCCTTGGGGGCCACCCCCTGGTGCCGGAGCTGGTTGGCGAACTCGACGATGAGGATGCCGTTCTTGGTGACCAGGCCGACGAGCAGCACTAGGCCGACCTGCGCGAAGAAGGTCAGGACCTGCCCGGTGACGAGCAGGCCGCCGAGCCCCGCCGCGATGGCCACAGGCAAGCTGATCAGGATGGGCACGGGGTCGCTGAAGCTGTCGAACTGCGCGGCGAGCACCAGGAACACGAGCAAGATCGACAGCCCGAACACCAGCGACAGGCCGCTGGTGGAGTCGCCGAAGTCCTTGCTGGTGCCGGCGAGCGCAGTGCGGAACCCGGGCGGCAGCTTGTCCTTGGCGAGCGCGCGCACCGCGTCGATCGCCGTGCCGAGCGCGATGCCGTCGAGGCTGGCGCTGATGGTGGCGGACGGCGCGCGGTCGTAGTGGAAGCGCGCCGAAGCCGCGCTGCGTTCGCCGAAGTGGACGAGCGCGGAGAGCGGCACGAGCTCGCCCTTGGCGGAGCGCACGCGCAGCTCGCCGACCGCCTCGGGCGTCAGTCGATCCTCGGCCTGCACGCCGACGAGCACCTTGTACTGTCGGCTCCCGCGGTCAAAGCGCGACTGCTCGATGCCGGTGGTGAGCACCTGCATGGTGAGCGCGATGTCCTTGATCGACACGCCGAGGCGCGCGGCGGCGTCGCGGTCGATCTGCACGCCGATCTCCGGGCGGTTCACCTTCAGGTCGACGTCGACGCCGGTCAGGCCGGGCACGGCGCGGACCTCATCGAGGAAGCCGGGGAGTGCCGCGATCAGCGCGTCGTAGTCGTCGTTCTGCAGCACGAGCTGGAAGGGCGCACCAAACCCGCGGCCCACGGTGGGGAGCTGGATCGGGATGGCGCGGAACGCGGTGAACTTGGCCAGGATGGGACCTAGGCTGCGCACGATCTGATCTTGGGTGCGCGTGCGGTCCTCAGGCGGAACGAGCGGGATGGCGTACATGCCGGAGTTCGACGCGCCGGGCGCGCTCCCCTGCCCCAGGCTGACGCGGCTCAGCACCGCGGTGCGCTCGGGGATCGCGTCCATGATGACGGCCTCGCCCTCGGCGACGCGCGCGTCCATCCACGGGAAGCTCACGCCCTCTGGACCGGTCAGGCGGATGAGGAAGAAGTTGCGATCCTCGATCGGGAAGAAGTCGCGCGGGGTGCTGTTCAGCGCCCACGCGCCAGCGGCGAGGGAGCCCACGATGGCGAGCACGGTGAGCGACGGCACACGCCACCACGCGGTGAGCGTCTTGGCGAACGCGCGCTCCATGGGCTTCTGGCTGTCGTCGTGCGCGGGGCGCGCGCGTAGCAGCAAGGCGGACAGCGCGGGCGTCAGCGTGAGCGCGACGAAGCCGGACAGCACCACCGACACCGCGACGGTCGCGCCGAACTCCAGGAACAAGCGCCCCGTGGAGCCGCCGATGAACACGATCGGCAGGAACACCACCACGAGCGTGGCGGTGGTGGCGAGGACCGGGAACACGATCTCGCGCGTGCCGACGATGGCTGCGTCGAGCGGTGACTTGCCCATCTCGACGTGTCTCTGCACGTTCTCCAGCACGACGATCGCGTCGTCGACCACGATGCCGATCGCGAGCACCAGACCGAACAGCGTGAACACGTTGATCGTGAAGCCCGCGACGGCCAGGAAGGCGAACGTGCCGATGAGGCTGACCGCGATCGCCACGGACGGAACGAAGGTCGCGCGCAGGTCGCGCAAGAACGCGAAGATCACGAATACGACGACGAGCACCGACAGGATCAGCGTGAAGCCGACGTCGCGCAGGCCGGTGCGGACCGGGATGGAGCGGTCGTAGTTGATGCTCGCGGACACGCCGTCGGGCAGCGCGCGCGCGATCTCCGGCAGGCGCGCGCGCACCTCGTCGGAGATGGCGACGATGTTGGCGCCGGCCTGCGGCACCACGGAGATCGACACCGACGGGATGCCGTCGGAGCGCGCCGCGCTGCGCTCGTCCTCAGCGCCCAAGCGGATGCGCGCGATGTCGCCCAGGCGGACCATCGCCCCGCCCTTCACCACGACCGGCAGGTTGGCGAAGGCCTCGGGCGTCTCTAGGCCGCCGTCGACGCGCATCGCGACGTCGGTCGACAAGCCCTCGATGCGCCCCGCGGGGGCCTGCACGTTGCCCGCGTTCAGCGCGGCCTGGATGTCGGAGAGGACCAGCCCACGCGCCGCCATGGCTGTCGGATCGAGCTCGACGCGCATCGCGTACCGACGCTCGCCGAAGATGTCGACGCGGCTCACGCCGCTGATGGTCTGGAGGCGCTCGCGCAGCAGCACGTCTGCCAGCTCGGACAGCTCCAGCAGCGACTTGTCGCCGACGATGCGGACGTAGAGCACAGCCGGGGCGTCGGCGTCGCTCTTCTCGACGATCGGCTCGCGGACGTCTTGCGGCAGCGACTTGCGGGCGCGGGCCACGCGGTCGCGCACGTCGTTGGCGGCGGCCTCCAGGTCCTCGCCCAGCTCGAATTCAGCGGTGATCCTGCTGACCTGATCGCGGCTCTCGCTCGACAGCGTGCGCAGGCCGGGGATGCCGTTGATCTCGCGCTCGAGGACCTCGGTGACCTCGCTCTCCATGATCGCGGGGTCGGCGCCGTCGTACTGTGTGGTCACGTTGATGACGGGCGACTCGATGTCCGGCGTCTCCTGCACGCCCAGGCCGAGCGCGGACACCACGCCGAACACGATGAGGATGAGGCTGAACACGATCGCCATCACCGGACGGCGAACGAAGGGGTCGGTGAACATCACGGCGCCGGTGCGGGGGCAGGTGCCTCCGTCCCTGCGGCGGGCGCGGGCTTGGACTCGGCGACCTCGACGCCCTCTCGCAGCCGCACCAAGCCCTCGACGACGATCGTCTCGCCGGGGTTCAGGCCCGAGGTGACCGTGACCTGCGACACCAGCCGGGCGCCGGTGGTGACCTTGCGCACGCTGACCTTGCCGTCCGTCACGACCCACACCATGGGACCGTCAGCGCGGGTGGTGACGGACTCGGCGGGCACGGCGATCACGGCCGTCGGCGCGTGGACCTGCACGGTGGCCTGCACGGTGAGCCCGGGAGCCAGTGAGGTGCCCTTGGGGAGGTCGGCACGTACGCGCACGGTGCGCGTGTCGGGGTCGACGGTGGGCGCTAAGTAGGAGAGGGTGGCGGGGGTCGGCGTGATGCCGTCCGTGCGCAGGGTGAGCACCGAGTCCTTCGACAGCCAGGGCTGGACGGACTCGGGCAGGTCGACCTCGACCTGGAGCGGGTCGGCGTCGATGAGCGTCGTCACGACGGTGGAAGTGTCGACCTGCGCACCGACCGCGATCAGGCGCGCGGACACACGACCCGCGAACGGCGCGCGGATCACGGTGCGTCGGACCGTGTCGGCGGCGGCGTCTCGGCGCGACTGGGCGAGGTCGCGCTCGGCGGTGGCACGGTCGACCTCCTCGGCGCTGGCGTTGGCGCGGGCGAACAGGGAGCTGGCCCGCACGAGCTGGGCGGTCGCGAGAGTCAGGTTGGCCTCGGCCTCGGCGAGCGCGGCCTTGGGGGCGGCGTCGCGTAGCTTGGCGAGCGCGTCGCCGGCGTGGACCGCGTCGCCGTCCTCGAACGACACGTCGACCACCTGCCCGGCCATCTCGGGCCGCACCTGCACGGTCTCGTCGGCCAGCAAGGTGCCGACGGCGCTGACCTCGACGGGCAGGTCAGTCGCCTCGACCTTCAGCGTCTTCACGGGCACGGGTCCGCTGCCGCCCTTGATTCCAGACTGCTCCAGCCCCACTTGGCAGCCGCTGACCAGCAGCACCGCCGCGATCCAAAGACGCATCGGGGACCTCCGCGCGCGCCACGTATGGGTCTAGAGGGTGCTTTGCACGCGCCGTCAGCCCGTCCGAGACGGAACGGGAAGAGATCGAAGCTCGGGGGCCCCCATTCGGAGGTGTCCCCCGCTGAACCCGAGGCCGCCGTGCCGGGCCCGGTACAGAGCGCTCGCCTCGTCGCTGTCGAGCCACGCAGCGAGCCGCCCCAGGTCGCGCGGGTCATGCGGCATCACGAGGACGGTCGACTTCAGGCCGACCAGCGCGCCCTGGCGGTCCAGCACGACCTCCAGGCGCTTGGCCAGCCCGGCGACGATCAGCTTGGGGCGCCGCGCCTGCGCCACGCGTCGCGCCGAGAGCGCGGCCAGGTCAATCACCGGGGTGGCGATCTGACGGCCCAGGTAGCGGAGCGGGCGCTCGGCCCAGAGGCTCCGCAGCGGGTCGATGGTGCCGGTGTTCACGCAGGCGAGGTGCGTGGCGTCCGGCACGCCGGTGGCGATCGCGTCTCGCCAGGCGTAGGCCTCGGCGACCGTGGCTGCCGCGCAGACCTCGGCCAGGGCGCCGAGCGTGGGGTGGCCCGCGTACGCTTGGAGCAGCGCCGCGTCGTGGGGGTCGAGGGGCCACGGGCCGCCGTCGGTGGGCCAGCGAGGCGCGTCGGCGCGGAGCGCGGCCCCCACGCCCTGGAGGCGGACGAGCGCGAGCGTGTCGACCTCGGCGTCGAAGGCGCCGCGCGGGAAGCGCTCGGTCCAGACGACGTGCCCTTCGCCGTGGAGGCGGACGCGCAGCTTGTCCGCGTAGGGAGCCGCCGCGAGCTTGTCGGGCGCGAGCAGGCCCAAGACGCCCCCGGGCTTGACCCAGCCGAGCGTCGCTTCCAGCGACGGCACGAACAGATCCCAGTTGCCGCGCGCGGTGGCGAAGCGGCGCGCGAGGTCGCGCCTGCGGGCGGGGTCGGCGGACATGGCGTCCGCGCCCACCCACGGCGGGTTGGTGAGCACCACGTCGACCGCGGCCTTGGCGTCCGACGCGAGCGCGTCGCGCACCTGGATAACCACGTCGAGGGCGCCGGGCGGGGCGTCGGCGGCGGTCGCCAGCGCGCGTCGTGCCACGTCGGCGGCGTCGGGGTCGATCTCCCAGCCGCGGAGCTGCGCGAGGGCGGTCGCGACGCGGGCGTCGGGCGTGTGGTCGCCTCGACGGGCCCACAGCGCGCGCGCGGCGGCGACCAGCAGCGCGCCTCCGCCGCAGAACGGGTCGAGCACCGTGGCCGCATCAGATGCGTGGGCGAGCGTCGCGTCTGCCACACGTGCAGCGAGCGCCGGCGGCGTGCCCCACGCGCCGAGTGCGCTCGCGCGAGCGGGGTCGCGGCCTTGCAGGGATCGGCTGTAGTCGGCGCCCCAGCCGCCGGGATCGGTCGTCAACGCTACGGCCCGATCTCCCAGCTGGTCGTGATGTGATCGGGCACGGCGCTGGGTGAGAGGCAGACCTGGCCGAGCGCCG
>CAIOSP010000117.1 GCA_903861005.1 uncultured Pseudomonadota bacterium | reverse complement strand
TCATCTCCGTGCGCGGCCTGTCGCTTTGGTACGGCGCGTTCCGCGCGCTCGACCGGGTGGACTTGGCCGTGGTCCCCGGTGAGATCCTGTCGATGATCGGCCCGTCGGGCTGCGGGAAGAGCACGCTGCTGCGATGCTTCAACCGCATGAACGACCAGCCCTACGTGCGCACGGAAGGTGACCTCGAGGTCGCCGGCTACGACATCATGGCGCCCAAGACCGACGTGCTGGCGCTGCGCCGCGACGTGGGCATGGTGTTCCAGAGGCCCAACCCGCTGCCGCTGTCCATCCGCGACAACGTCCTGTTCGGTGTGCGCCTGCACGCCTCCCGCACGCCCAAGAGCGAGCAGGATGGCCTGATGCAGGACGCGCTGGAGCAGGTGCTGCTCTGGGATCTGGTGAAGGACCGCCTGAACGACGACGCCGAAACGCTCTCGCTGGAAGCCCGCCAGAAGCTCTGCATCGCGCGCCTGCTGCCGCTCAAGCCCAAGGTCCTGCTGATGGACGAGCCCTGCTCGGCGCTCGACCCCAACGGCATCGGCGCGGTCGAGGAGCTGATGGGCAGCCTGCGCGGCAAGTACACGCAGGTGGTCGTCACCCACAACATGCAGCAGGCGCGTCGCATCTCCGACCGCTGCGTCTTCATGCTGATGGGCGAGCTGGTGGAGCTTGGCTCCACTGTCGACGTGTTCACCCGTCCCAAGGACGAGCGGACCGCCCGCTACATTGAGGGCCGTTACGGCTGAGCGTCACCCAATCGTCACACAAACGACCCGGTCATGTCTCTGCTTAGCGCTAGAGCGGCGTTCGTCACAAATGTCAACCAGGAGTCCTCCATGACCCGCCTCCTCCCCATCGGTCTCGCCATCCTCTCCCTCGCCGCCTGCGGCGGTGGCGCTTCCGACGCGCCCGTCGAGGACAAGCCCGTCGTCCTCCAGGACAAGGGCTCCGACACCATGGTCAACCTGATGCAGCGTCTCTCGGAGGAGTACTCCAAGACCAACCCCAAGGTCATCGTCGCGGTGACCGGCGGCGGCTCGGGCACCGGCATCAAGTCCCTCATCGACAAGACCACGGACATCGCCAACTCGTCGCGCGCCATGAAGGACGAGGAGAAGGCCCAGGCCTCCGCGAACGGCGTCACCGCGTTCGAGACCGAGGTCGCGCTCGACGGCCTGTCCATCTACGTCGACAAGGACAACCCCATCACGCAGATCAGCTTCGAAGAGCTGAAGTGCATCTTCGGGTCGGACGGCACCTGCAACCACTGGAAGGATGTCGGCGTCGCGCTCGACTGCGGCAACGGCGATGACACCATCGTGAAGGTCGGCCGCCAGAACAACTCGGGCACCTACGAGTACTTCAAGGAGGTCGTCCTCGGCAAGGAGGGCAAGTTCACCTCCACCATGGACCAGTCCGGCACGCAGCAGGTCGTCGACGTGGTCGGCACCACCAAGTGCGCCATCGGCTACGGCGGCATGGGCTACTCCAGCGCCACCACCCGCCACGTCTGCCTGAGCAAGGCCAAGGGCGAGGCCTGCATCGAGCCGTCCGAGGCCAACGTCCTGGCCGGCAGCTACCCGTTCAGCCGCCCGCTCTACGTGTACACCAACGGTGAGCCCACTGGCGCCGCCAAGGACTTCATCGCCTGGGTCCTGTCGCCGGCCGCCACGCCGACGATCGTCGCGTCGGGCTTCGTGCCGCTGCCTGTCTCGGGCGCCGCCGCTCCGGCTGACGCCGCCGCCGCTCCGGCCGTCGAGGGCGCAGCCCCCGCCGCCGCTCCGGCCGTCGAGGGCGCAGCCCCCGCCGCCGCTCCCGCCGAGGGCGCCGCCCCCGCCGCCCCGGCCCCCGCGCACCCCTAAGAGGAGCTTCGCCTTATGGAGACGGTGACACGTCGACGCCCACCGGCGCACACGCGCTACGTGGAGTTCGTGATCGAGGGGCTGATCCGGCTTTCCGGGATCAGCTCCATCGTCTTCATCCTCGCGATCTTCGTGTTCATCGGCAAGGAAGGCATTGGCTTCCTCGCCGGTCACTTCGTCGAGATGCTCACGTCGATGGACTGGAGCCCGACGGCCGAGCCGCCGGTCTTTGGCTTGGTGGCCCTGCTCGTCGGCACCCTCTGGTGCGTCGGCTTGTCGCTGCTGATCTCGGTCCCCGTGGGCCTGGCGGCGGCGGTCTACCTCTCTGAGTTCGCGAGCGAGCGCACCCGCGAGTCGCTCAAGATCATCATCGAGCTGCTCGCGGCCATCCCCAGCGTGGTGTGGGGCTTCATCGGCGTCATGATCCTCAACCCGCTGCTGCAGGACATGGGCGCGCAGGTCGGCCTGAACGGCCTGAACGGCGCCATCGTGCTGGCGCTGATGACGCTGCCGCTGCTGGTGTCGCTGGGCGAGGACGCGCTGCGCGCCGTGCCGGAGAGCTACCGTCAGGCGGCGGTCGCCATGGGCGCCACCAAGTGGGAGATGGTGCGACGCGTGCTGCTGCCGGCCGCGCAGCGCGGCCTGCTGGTCGCGGTGTTGCTGGGCGTCGGCCGCTGCGTCGGTGAGACCATGGCCGTGCTAATGGTCACCGGTCACGCCGTTCGGATCCCGCACGGATTGTTCGACCCGGTTCGTACCATCACCGCGACGATCGCGGCTGAGCTGGGCGAAGCTGTTCGGGGTGGTCAGCACTACCAGTCGCTGTTCGCCTTGGGAATTCTGCTCTTCGCCGTTACATTCGTCGTGAACCTGACAGCCGATTTCACCCTGCGCGGTCGGCGCGAGCGCTAGCGGAAGGTCCCTTGATGCAGACGCCTCATCTTGATCACGCCTACGAGGACGAGCTCAATGTGCTCCGCGACGCCCTGGAGCGTACCGGTGCGCGCGCGGAGCAGATGGTCCGTGAGGCCGTCGCGGCGCTGCTCAGCCGTGACGCCAGTCTGGCGCGCCGCGTCATCGCGAACGAGCGCGACCTGGATCGCCTCGAGAACGAGCTGGACCGGCTCTGCGTGACGCTGCTCGCGCGCCGCTCGCCGGTGGGCGAGGATCTGCGCCTAGTGATGTGCGCGCTGAAGAGCGACGTCGACATGGAGCGCATCGGCGACCTCGCCAGCCACGTGGCCGAGCGCGCCATCGAGATCGCCTCCTGGCCCGAGTCCGACACGCTGACCGAAGTGGTCATGCTCGCGAACGGCGCGGTCGAGCAGGTCGCGCGCGCGATGACGGCGTTGGCCACCCGCGACGGGATCGCGGCCCGCCGCGTCATCCAGGACGACCAAGACCTGGATCGGCTCCACAAGGACATCCTCCGGCGCATGATCGCGCTGGGCAAGGATCAGCCCGACCAGCTCGACCGTACGTTCGCGTGGTCGAGCATCTCGCGGAACCTGGAACGCATCGCCGACCACGCCTGCAACATCGCCGAGATGGTGGTGTTCTACGCGGAAGGTCAGGTGCTGCGGCACGGCGCGGACGGGCTGGACTAGCCTCCGTCCGGTTCGCGCTAGGGGTACATGGCGTCCATCGCCGCGTCCACGCTCGCGGCGAGCGCGCGGCGGACCTGCGCGTCGGGGTGCGTCTCGGCGGCGAGGCTGATCGCGCGGAGCACGTCAGCCCGGGATAGGTTCTGGGCGTCGAGGCCCAGCGCCGTCATGAGCGCAGGCACGTCGACGGCGGCCACCGGGCCAGGTGCGACGGCGCGCAGGCGGGCTGCGGCCTCGCCAAAGTGCGTGTGCGTCATCCACGCGCGGGTGAGCTTGGGCAAGTCGACGAGGCACGCGTCCACGGGAGCTCCAGCTCGGATGTCTGGAGCCTATCGCTGCTGTGTGGCGGTCCGGTGACGAGCGGGTGAGCCTTGGGCGGCTGCCCGATCATCGGCGTCGACGGCGCACAATCGCCACGAAGAATCCGGTCAGGATCCCCAGATTTGGCGCTCCCTCGGACCCGTCACAGGCGCAGCCCTTGGGCGCGGTCGTGTCCTCGCAGGCGCCGAGCGGGTCGGGGTCGACGGTGCCGGTGGCCTCAAAGTCCTCGCAGGCCACCTGCCAGACCGTCGGGCTCGGGCCCTCGTCGACCAGCAGCAGGCGCTCGCCGTCGGGGCTGAAGGTGATCGCTTCGCCGGTCGTGCTCTCGTGGACCGTCACGCGCTCAGCGTCACCCTGGAGCGCGGTGCCCACGTCTGCCGCGCCGAGCGGGTACAGCAGGGCGTCGGCGCTGGTGCGGATCACGAGCCGGTCGCCGAGGGGGGAGATGGCGCCGCCCGTGACGCGACCGCCGGTCGACCCCGCCAAACCCAGGTCCAAGGTGCCCACGGGCAGCAGCTCGACGGTGTCCGACGACGGGGTCAGAGCCGTGCCGGGGAAGCGGTAGAGGCGCGCCGGCCCCGTGGTCTCCTTGGTGATCACGGTGATCACGCCGGTGACGGGGTGGACGAACAGCGCCTCGGCGTCGTGCGGGCCGTCGGGCCAGGAGAAGCGCAGCGCGGTGGCCGCGACGGTCTGGTCGTCGAGCGGGCTCGGCTCAGGCACCACCCAGACCACGCCCTCCGTGCGCTCGCCGTCGTTGGAGCCGAAGTCGCCCAGGTAAAGGCAGCCGCAAGCGTCGGCGGTGTTGGTGGGGCACGGGCCGAGGGTGATGTCCTCCCAGTCGGTGTTCTCGGCGCCGGTGACGGTGACCCGGTTGAGCTTGGTCCCGTCCGAGTCCAAGGCGATCAGCTCCGGGTCGGAGCCCGCGTCCTCCTCGGCCCAGAGCAGGCCTGGGTAGCGGCGGCTCGCCACGATGCCCGAGACTTGGTTCACCTTGTCGTCGTCGACCGTGGCGGCGGGGCTGGGCGCGCCCCAGGTGCGGCAGACGCCGTCGGTGGCGGCGTGCGCCGTACCGGTCATGGCAGAGAGTGCGAGCAGGGTGAGCATGGAGTGCATGCGCTCGCCTACCTCGGGGAGGCCCGTACGCGCGACACCTCAGCGTACGATGGTGGAGGGCCCGGGATAGTGGTGTCGGTGGCGACGCGCCGTTGCCGTACGCGGTCAGGATACGAAACGCGCCGCAATCGGTTGGGCGCGTCGGATCCTCAGGTGCTACCATCCGTAGGGTGGTTGATACACCTCTGTCACGCAGCCGACGCGGGACCGTCAAGTTCCAGGAGACGCATTGAACCAGCCCGCGACGCCTCCCGAGGGTTCGACCGCCGACCGCACCGCCAGCGCGCCGACCGCCATCGGTGCGCGTCGACGCTTGGTCCGGGGGGGGCGCTTGGTGGCCGGACTGGGCGCCATCTTCGCGCTCGCGGGCCTCGCCTGGTCGCACTCGGACTTCCGGCAGGTGTCTGGCTCGGCCACGGTCGACGCGGGCAAGACGTTCACGGTCACGGAGATCGAGCCCGGTCGCTTCTCCTGGCGCTTGGAGAGCGGGCGGCCGGCAATGGGCGCCGGCGTGTCGGCGGAGTCGTCGGTCGAGGTGGCTCGCTCCGAGCTGACCGAGGTGCGGGTCCCCGATCACCTCAACACCGGCGACCAGGTCCAGGTGGGCGACGTGGTGGTGGAGATCGGCTCGTCGACGGCGGACGCCCTGGTCGCGGACCTCACGGCGCAGCGCGCGCGGCTGGTCGCGGACAAGGACCTGCTGCTGGCGGGCGGGCGCGCGGAGACGATCGCCGCGGCCAAGCAGGGCGTCACGGTGGCTGAGTCGCGCCTGGTCGAGGAGCAGACGGTGCTCAAGCGCCTGCAGGGCTTGGTCGGCAACGCCGGCGTTGCCCAGGCCGAGGTCGACGCGGCGCGGGATCGGGTCGCCACCCGTCAGTCCGAGGTCGCCGCGGCGCACGCGGCGGTGCGGACCGCGCAGCTCCCGGCTCGTCCAGAGGAGGTGGCCGCGGTCGACGCGCGGATCGCCAGCGTGGACGCCAAGCTCTCCGAGGCCCAGACGCGCCTCGCCAGTCAGAAGATCACGTCGCCGGTGGCAGGTGTGGTGGAGATCGGCGGCCCGTCGCTGCTGCGCGTCTACGCGCTCGACCCGGTCTACGTGCGCGGGATGCTGCCGGAGTCGGTGCGGACCACGCTGCGGCCGGGCTCGCGCCTGTCCTGGCGGACGCGGAGCATGCCGGGTCGTGTGTTCTCGGCCACCGTCTCCGAGGTCGCCGAGTCGATCGTGTCGCTCGACGGCCACGCCATGGTCTATGTGTCGGCCGAGGTCTCGAACGCCGACGCGGCGCTTCGGCCGGGCATGACCGGCACGCTGGTGGTCGAAGACGCGGGCAAGGCCGCGGGCGCGCCGGTGGCCGCGGGGCCGTCGGGCGGGGAGCCGCAGTGACGTCGTCGCTCGACATTGGCCGTTACGAGTTGAAGTACATGGTGCACGCCGAAGATGTCCCGCACATCCTCGAGGTGTCTGCGCCGTTCGTCATCCCAGACCCGAACGGTCGACCGCTGAGGGCGGGCGGCTCCGGCTATGTCGTCCACAGCACCTACTTCGACACGCCGGATCTGCAGTCCTACGACTCGCGCCTGAACAACTGCCGCGTGCGTCGCCGCGTGCGGGCGCGGACCTACGGCAAGCCGGGTGACCGGGCGCCGGTCTTCTTCGAGCTCAAGCGCAAGATGGACGACCAAGTGATCAAGGCGCGCGCCAAGGTCGGAGACGCGGACCTGTGGACCCGCGTGGGGGACAAGCCGTGGGTCACCTTCGCGGCGAGCGCGCCCGAGGCGTCGGCCCGCGTCGCGCACCGCTTCTCCAACGTGATCGAGCAGTTCGGGCTGATCCCGGTGACGTCGGTGCACTACGATCGCGAGGTCTACATCGACCCGCGGCCCGAGTACCCCAAGGTGCGGCTGACGATCGACCGGCACATCACCGCCAGCGTGCGGCCGCCGCCCGACAACCTCTATCCTGAGCCCGACATCGAGCTGTTCCCCCCTGAGTGGTTGGTGCTCGAGCTGAAGTTTGACGGCGCGCAGCCTCGGTGGATGCGCCAGATCGTGCGTGACCTGGGCTTGGTCGCGGAGTCGGTGTCCAAGTTTGGTCTGTCGGTCGCACGCGGTCTCCGCGCCGACCGCCCGCGGGAGGTCGAGATGATGACGCCGGTGACCGTGCTCAAGCGCGCGAGGGCCGCCGCATGACCCCCGTCCCTGTCCCGCCGATCATCCCGCTGGACGACAGCACGATCGTCCAGGCCATGCTGCTCTCGTTCGCGCTCGGCGTGGCCGTCGCGCTGCTGCACCGGCTGGCGATCATGGACCGCATCGTCGGCCCGTCGATCACCGTCGCGCTGGTGCTGCTGTCCATGGGCGGCAGCTTGGTCATGCTCACCATCGGGGAGAGCCTTCCGCGCGCGTTCACCCTGGTGGGCGCGCTCGCGGTCATCCGCTTCCGCACCAACCTGGGCAACCCCATCGACATCGCGTTTGTGTTCCTGGCCATGGTCATGGGCATCTCCGCGGGCGTGCTGGCGTGGCACGTCGGCCTGATCGGGATCGGCACCATCGGGCTGGCGCTGCTGGTGATGGGCCTGCTGCCGAGCGGCGGCGAGTCCAACATCGTACGCATCGATCTGGTGGCCCACGAGCAGGGTGACGAGGACATCGACAAGCTGCTCGACAAGCACGTCACCAAGCGGTGGTTGGAGCAGGCGCGCAGCGTGCGCTTCGGCGAGACCATCTCGCTTTGGTACCGCGTGACGCTGCGCCGCGGCGCGTCCATGGAGCGGCTGGTGACCGACCTGTCGGCCTTTGAGCGCGTGGAGCGCGTCGTCGTGCTCGCCAGCGACGAGCTGGTCGAGGCCGGCACCTCGGGCTCCACCAAGTAGCCTCGCGCGCGTCGCGTGCAGGTTGCGTCAAGCGCCCTCCGGATGGGCGCGGCGGGTATACGCTGCACGAGTTGGGGGCGCGGATGCGTCTAGCTCTGGCGTGCGTTGTCCTGACCGCCGGCGCGTGCGCGGCCGAACTGGCCCCCCCGACGCTGACCGTCGAGGCGCCAACGGCAGGTGAGGTGGTCCCTGGGGCGCTGCCGTTGACGGTGTCCGGCACGGCAGCCGACGCGAGCGCGGTCGAAGTGCGCTTCGGAGAGGGCGCCCCCGTCCAGGTCAACGTCGCGCCCGACGGCACGTTCTCGACGACGGTGGCGGTGAGCGGGACCCCGGTGGTCCACGTGGTCGCGACGGGCGAAAAGGACCTTCGGGATGAGACCGACGTCGCCGTGGTGGTGGATCAACCGCCGTCGGCGGGCGCGCTTCAGCTGACCCCGGCCACGCCGACCGCGGCGGACACGCTGCTCGCGGCCTGGGCGACCGACCCGACCGACCCCGAGGGTGAGGTGCTGACCACCCGCTGGTGGTGGACCCAGGACGGGGCGCTCGTGGACGGCCAAGGCGCGCCTCAGCTCGCCGCGGGCGTCGCCGCGCGCGGGCAGGTCTGGACGGTGCACGGCGTGCCGAACGACGGCTGGCAGGATGGCCCCGAGGCGACCGCGTCGGTGACGCTGGGTGACGCCCCGGCCAGCGTCCGCGCCGTGTTCGAGCCCGACCCGCCGCGCGCGGGCACCGACCTGCGCTGTGTGCCGACCGATCTGACCGACGCAGACGGCGACCCGGCGTCCGCCCGCGTCTCGTGGAGCGTCAACGGCGTCGACGAGGGCGTCGCGGACACGCTGGCGTCGAGCGCCTTCCAGGCGTTCGACGCGGTGAGCTGCACGGTGACGCCGACCTCGGGCGGAGTGGACGGCCAGCCCGTGACGCTGCGCGAGGTGGCGCTGCCGGACCTCGACCCGGGCAACGTGCTGCTGATCGTCATGGACGACGTGGGCGCGTACGACGTGGGGGCCTACGGCATAGGGCAGGACCCGCCCGCGACCCCCGGCTTGGACGCGCTGGCCGCGCAGGGCGTGACCTTCACCCGCGCCTGGAGCAACCCGCTGTGCTCGCCGAGCCGCGGCTCGATCATGACGGGCCGCTACCCGTTCCGCACCGGCATGGGTGACAACATCAAGGGGCTGGCGTCCGGCTTCACGCTGCCCGAAGTCGAGACCACCCTCCCCGAGTGGCTGGGCGAGCACGCGGGCTACACGCGCCAGGCGATCGGCAAGTGGCACCTCTCGACCAGCGCCGACGCGCGCGGTCCCACCCCGCTGGGCTTTGGGTTCGAGCACTACCGCGGCATGCCCGCCAACCTCGACACCGTCGTCGTGCGCGGCACCACCTACCAGAACGACTACTTCGACTGGGTGCGTTGGGACGACGACGTGATCACGCCCGAGACCGGCTACCTGACCACGTCCGAGGCCGACGACGCGATCGACATGATGGCGACGATGAACGGCCCGTGGTTCCTCTACGTGGCCTTCCACGCGGCCCACACGCCCATCCACGTGCCGCCGGGCGCGGTGGAGCCCGCGGGCGGCTGGACGGGGCGCTCCCGCTACAAGGCGGCGGTCGAGGCGCTGGACGCGGAGATCGCGCGGGTAGTCGCGGCGGCCGATCCAGACACCACCATCATCGTGGTCGGCGACAACGGCGCGCCCATGAACGTGCCGGCGCCGCCGTACGCGTCGTGGGAGCTGAAGGGGTCGCCGATGGAGGGCGGGATCCGCGTCCCGCTGATCATCCGCTCGCCCTACGTCGCCACGCCCGGCGCCACGGTGCGGGCGCTGGTCCACCTCGTCGACCTGCTGCCGACCGTCGCGGACCTGGCACGGGCGCCGGTCGACGGCGCGCTGGACATCGACGGGCGCTCTCTGGTGCCGTTCCTGGCCGACCCGGCCCGCGTCGACTCGCGGAAGTTCCTCTACAGCGAGCGGTTCGACCCGGCGCCTGAGGCCCACATCGCCACGCTATGGGACCGGGCCATCCGTGACGACCGGTACAAGCTGGTGCGGGTGATCGGCATGCCCGACGGCTGCTTCGACCTGGGCGATGACTTCCGCGAGGGTGACGACCTGTACGGCGACCCGACGGCCACGGCGGAGGCGATCGCCGCGTGCGACGCGCTCGCCGCGCGCCTGGACTTTGACGACGTCCGCTCGCGCTGATCAGCCGGGCTCGACCATCAGCGTCTTGCCCGCGCACGCGACGTCGATCCACGCGCCGCGGTCGCTGACCTCGGCCGCCTCGCCGTCGCAGGTGGCCTGCACGGCGTCGGGCCAGGTGCGCAGCGGCCGTGAGATCTGGTGCAGGCCCTCGCCCGCGCCGCTCAGGCCCACGGTGAGGCGCTTGGTCTCCGCGTCCCAGGCGATGGACGCGATGTGGCCGTCGACGGCGCGCGGGTAGGGGCGCGCGAGCACCTCGGAGACGGGGCCACGCAGCGCGCCGCGGGCGCTGCCGTCGGTGGGCGGGTCGTAAAGGCCCCAGCTGCCCTGCGACTGCTCCTCGTAGACCCAGTACGACCAGGCCGCGACCACCTCGTCGTACGCGTCGAGCGCGGTGCGCGTGTAGTGGTTGCCTCGCTCGCTCGACGGGTCGGCCCCGAACTCGCCGACGAACAGGGCGGCGTGGTGCTGGTTGGCCTCGTCGCGGGCGGCGGCGACGCTGGTGTGCACGGCCAGCTCGTCTTCGCTGGCCCAGCCGTCCTCGAACACGTCGGTGTAGACGTGCGGCGCGTAGACGGCGTTGCCGAACGGGACGGGCGTGTTCACGGGCGCCACGTCCACCAGGTTGCGGATGCTGTTGGGCTCGAAGAAGATCGGCAGGGACGGGGCGGCGGCCGCGACCGCCTCGCCCACACGCGCGTGAAAGTCGTCCAGGCGCTCGGGGCTGGAGAAGATCACGGGCTCGTTCATCAGCTCGATCCCGGCGGTGCCCTCGTGGCCCTCGATCGCGGACGCCAGGTGGGCCGCCATGTCCGCGTAGGCGCCGACCAAGCCATCGGTGTCGTTCCACAGCGACTCGAACGCGCTCAAGACGACGCCGCTCATCCGGCGGCGGCCCAGGTCGTCGAGCGGGCCCTCCAGCAGCTGGTCGGGCGTGGGCGGGGGCAGGATCGCCCAGAGCGGGGCGCCGTCCTCGCCGACCTCCTTGGAGAAGGCGTCCTGGTGCAGGTCGACGAGCACCCAGACGTGGGCCTGGGCGCACGCATCGACCAGCGTGGTGATCGCGTCGAGGTAGCCCTGATCATACTCGCCGCGGACCGGCTCCACGGCGCTCCAATTCACGGGCAGGCGCAGCGCGTTCAGGCCCAGCTGGGTCGACAGGAACGCGCAGTCCTCGCCGGTGAACACGGGGATGGTCTCCAGCTCCTGTCGGCCGTCGTCGAAGGTGACGTCAAACAGGCCGCGGACGCGGGCGTTTATGCCGCGGAGCAGCACCTCGCGTCCCAAGGCGTCGACCATGCGGCGGTCGACCACGGACAGCGGCCCGTCGACGGCGGCTTGGGGTTCAGGCGCCGTCGTGCAGGCGGACAGGGCGAGGAGGGCGGGGATCAGGCTGCGCATGCGGACACCACCGTGCCGCGGAACCTGACCTGCTCAGGATCCGGGCGCCAGCCCGTCGCCGGGGCGCCACGCCAGCACCGGCTCCAGCGAGCGCGCGGCGGCCGACGCCGGCGTGATCCGGAACACGGCGTCACGGGCGGCGCGCGCCCAGTCGGACTCCCATTGGGCGACCACCCCGAACATCCGCGACCGACTCATCAGCAGCTGAGCGCGCGCGTGGCGGGCGCGCACCAGCGCCTTCCATGCCTGACCCACGTCCGACGCGGCGCGCAGCGCGCGGACCGCGGTGCAGGCGTCCTCCAGCGCCAGCCCGGCGCCCTGGCCCAGGTTGGGCGTCATGGAGTGTGCGGCGTCGCCGAGCAGCCAGACGCGCGGCGTGCCCCAGGTCACGTGGCTGAGCGCCTCGATGTCGTGGTGGAGCAGGCTGTGGTCGTCGAGCGCGGCGAGAACAGGGGGAGCTGCGCCCTGGAACTCCCCGAAGTCCTTGCGCAGGGCGTCGGCGTCCCGCGCCGGGGCGTGCGGCTCGGCGTTCGCGACCAGGAAGGCGTAGACGCGGTCTTGGGTCAGCGGCACCAGGCCGAAGCGCTTTCCCCGGCCCCACATCTCGGTGACGCTGTGGACGCCGGGGTTGGGGAGGACCGCGCGCCAGCAGGTGTAGCCGCTGTAGTCGACCGTAGGGCCGCGCCCGCCGATCGAGAGCGCGCGCGTGCGCGAACGCAGCCCGTCGCATGCGAGCACCAGGTCAAAGCGCGAGTGCGTGCCGTCCGACAGCACCACGTCCACGCCGTCCGCGGTCTCGGTCAGGCCGTCGACGGTGGTGGAGAGCAGGGTGGGGACCCGGTGCGCGGCGTCGCCCAGGCGCGTGCAGAGGTCCGGCCGATAGACGCCGAGCGACTCGCCATGCGGGCCCGCGAAGAAGTCTGTAGTCTGGATGGGGCGACCGGACGCGTCGGCGATCACCGCCTGGCCGATCGGCTGCCCGAGCCCGTCTGTGCTCACGCCCACGTCGCGCAGCGCAGCGAGGGCATTGGGTTGCAGCACCACCCCGGCGCCTAGGGCGTTCAGCGCAGGCGCGCGCTCCAGCAACGTGACGTGGTGACCGCGACGGTGCAGGCCAATGCCCGCTGCCAACCCCGCGATCCCTGCGCCGACGATCAAGACGGTACGCGTGCCCAAGGCGCCTCCGAGCGCACGCCCGCCTAACCCGTTCAGGAATGTCACGTAGATCTACGTATTGGACTCATGCCGTTGTGTGGCTCATAATGGACGCTGGCGCGTCAAATTGGAATTGGATGAGAGCTGCTGCGGCGCTCAGGGTGGGCATGGTGGCCCCTCCCATGCACGCCGAGAGGTGATCCGGATGCCGACGGCCGAGAATGCGACGGGTGGTGCGGGTCCGCGCGTGGCTCATCCGGTCGAGCGGGTGGCCCGCCTTGCGCCGTTCGCGTTCGCGTGCTCGTTCGTCGTCGCCTCCGGCCTCTACATCGTGACCTCCCACGCCTACCTGCGCGCGTTGGTGAGCGACCCGAAGCACGCCGAGGAGCTCGAGTTCCACCAAGACTTCCTCAACGTGTTCGTCGTGGGCCTGCTGTTCTACGTGCTGCTCACCCTGCTCCTGCGCAGCCTGAGTCGGGCCACGCTGGAAGGGGAGAGGACGTTGGAGGCGCTGATCCAGGCAGAGCGGCGGTCCGCGGCCGCGTTGGTCGGTTCGACGATCGGCCACGACCTGAACAACCTGCTCCAGGTCATCGAGCTGGCCACGCCTGAGGGACCCGACGACGTCGACGCCACCAGCGTCGAGAACATCAGGATGGTGCGGGAGGCGCTCGGTCGAGCGCGCGGGCTGGTGATGCGCTTGCGCGACTTCTCGAAGGTAGAAGACCATGGCGTGGTCACCCGCGTGGATGTGCGGGATGAGGTGCGCTCCACGCTGACCGTGGTGGCCGACCATCCCGCGCTGCGCGGCTGCGAGATCCGGGTAGACGCGCCCACCACGCCGCTCGAGATGCCTGTGCAGAAGCAGTCCCTCGATCAGGCGCTGCTCAACCTGCTCGTGAACGCAGGCGACGCGCTGAAGAACCAAGGCGTCATCGAGGTGCGGCTGCGCGCGTCTCACGGCGCCGTGGTGATCGAGGTGCACGACAGCGGCCCGGGCATCGCGCCGGATCTGCGGGAGCGCATCTTCTCGCCGCTGTTCACCACCAAGACGGAGGGAACGGGCCTCGGGCTGGTGATGGTCCGGGCGTGTGCGAAGGCGCACGGCGGTCGCGCTGAGGTCGACGCGTCGTATCTGGGCGGCGCGTGCTTCCGGATGGTGCTCCCGTCTTCGCCTGCGTTGGCCCAAGCCTAGCCTCGCGCCGCGCTGTCGACGGACGTGGGCCACGGGACGGGCGGGCTCGGGGTGACCCGAGCCCACGTCAGTCCTAGAAGATCTCGGTGCCGCGGAAGAAGTAGGCGGTCTCGATGGTCGCGTTCTCCAGGCTGTCCGAGCCGTGCACGGCGTTCTCGCCGATGCTGGCGGCGTAAAGCTTGCGGAGCGTGCCGTCGGCGGCCTGCGCGGGGTTGGTGGCGCCCATGAGCTCGCGGTTGCGGGCCACGGCGTTCTCGCCCTCAAGGACGATGACGACGGACGGGCCCGAGGTCATGAACTCGACCAGCTCGCCGAAGAAGGGGCGGGCGGCGTGGACGGCGTAGAAGCCCTCGGCCTCTTGCTTGCTCATCCAGACCTTGCGGATCGCGGCGATGCGCAGGCCCTCCGACTCGAACCGGGCGACGATGGCGCCGACGTGGTTCTTGCGGGTGGCGTCGGGCTTGACGATGGAGAGGGTACGCTCGATGGCCATGGTAGGGCTCCTTTGGGGGCCGCGGCCTTATCCGCGTTCGGGAGGAACCGCCAAGCCCCTGGGCCGACCGCCCCCGTTCGCGCTAGACTCCCTGGGTTTGGGAGCGAACGACATGGCCGGTCATCACCTCTCGTTGTCTGTGTCTCGCGAGCTGTGGAACGAGATCCTGCGCAGCGCGCTGCCTTTCCACATCGCCAACGGCGAGTTCACGCTGGCGGGCGCGGCGCGCACGGCGCTGACCCAGCTCCAACTTAAAGACCGGGTGGCAGGCCTGCTTGAGGGCCCCAAGTCCGAGCGTCTGGAGCGCTTCACCGGCAAGGCCCGCGAGGTCTGGCGCGCGCGCCGCGGGCAGGTGTTTCAGTCGCTCAACGACCTGATCCGCGTGGAGGGCACCTGGACCTTTGACGTGGACGACTTGGGCACGGATCTGAAGTACGGCACGCAGAAGGTGGCGGCGGACGCGTTTGTGCGCGGCGTGGCTGAGGGCCAGATCCACTTCCTCCGCGAGAACGTCACGATCCCGTTCCGCATCGAGAAGCGCCTGGGCGCGTCGGTCGCGCTGGGCCGCATCCGCTACTCCAAGGACAGGGACGCGGTGATCGGCAACGTGCAGGATCTGGCCGTCCACCTGGGCGACAACGTGGTCTTGCAGTTGCTGGGGCGCCTGGTCGAATACGGCGTCAGCCAGCGCCTCGACGCCATCGAGCCGGTCAGCATGCTCAAGCGCGAGCAGGTCGAAGGGCTGTTCGGCCCGCTCGGCGGCCCGCTGCGCATGCAGCTGGGGGTGGACGATCTGCAGCTCGACATCGACGGAGACGACATGACGCTCAAGGTCCGGTTTGGCTTCAGCCGCCTGGGCGACACGCCCCAGCTCGCGTCGGGTGAGTTTTGAGCCCCCGCCCGCTGACCACGGCCGTGGTGACCGGGGCGGGCAGCGGCCTCGGCCGCGCGCTCACGCTGGAGATGACCCGTCGAGGCGCCAAGGTGCTCGCATCCGACATCTCGGCCGGCGCGCTGGAGGAGACCATCTCCCTGGTGCGCGCGGCGGGCGGCGACGCGCGCCCGTTCATCACCAACGTGCGTGACCCTGTCGCGGTGAAGGCGTTGCTCGATCAGGCCGTCGCGCGGCTCGGCCACATCGACCTGTGGGCGAACAACGCGGGCGTCGCCGTGGGCGGGCCGATCGGCGGCGTGCCGCTCGACGACTGGAAGTACTGCATCGACGTCAACCTGTACGGCGTGATCCACGGCTGCCACGTCGTCGCGCCCTACTTCCGCGAGCGCGGCGCGGGCATGGTGCTCAACGTCGCGTCGGCGGCGGGCCTGGTGTCCATGCCCAACCTGGGCCCGTACAACGTCACCAAGGCCGCGGTCGTGTCGCTGTCGGAGACCCTGTACAACGAGCTGCGCCCGTTCGACGTGGGCGTCACCGTGCTCTGTCCCACCTTCTTCCCGACGAACATCGCGCGCGACGGCCGCGTGCATGACCCGCGCGGCAAGCGCTTGGCCGAGAAGCTGATGGAGCGCTCCAAGTGGACGCCCGCGGACGTCGCCAAGGTCGCCATCGACGACGCCGTGCGCGGCACGCTCTACAGCGTGCCCATGAACGACGGCCGCATGATGTGGGCGCTCAAGCGCCTGATGCCGGGCCCGTTCCACAACGTCATGGGCTGGGGCTCCAACCAGATGGCGTCGCGGACGAAGCCTACCTGATCGGGCAGCGCGTCCCCTTGCGGGCCAAGGCCGCGAGGGTGGTGAGCGTGGTGTCCACTCCGCTGGCCGCGAACGAGCTGGCGATGCCGGCGGGGATCGACCCGCCCGCGTCCGCCCACGTGTAGTACTCGACGAGCGTGTGGCTGCCGTCCAGATCCACCAGCACCCAGGAACCGACGGTGCTGTTGATGTGCATGCCCTGCTCCGCCCACGCCTTGGCGGTGGAGGTCGGCACGGTCCAGTCGCCGTTCGTGGCCCAGGTCTGCTCGCGGATGCGGCCCTGCGTCGCCGCGAACAGCGCGTCGTTGTATCGCACGTCGATGATCCACCAGCGGTCGGTCATCAGCGGCACGGGCAGGAACTGAAACACGCGGCGGGGCGCGTCACACTGCTTGCCCTGCAAGATCTCCGCGTAGTCGAGCTGCGTGACCTCGACCTTGGACTGGTCGTCGTTCACCGCGGCCCAGAAGCGACCGATCGGCACGTCGAACACGCCGACGCCCCATGCCTTCTTGGCGCCGTAGCCCTCGACCGAGACCAGGCCCGTGACGACCTCGCCCTTGGCGGCGCGCACGAACACTTCCTGGGGCAGCACCGGCGCGCCCTTGTCCAGCCGTGACGACCGCAGCGCCTCGGCCGCCTGGGCCCGCGCGACCACCAGATCAGGCTCGACCGCCAACGCAAACGACAACACACCCGCAACGCAGAGCATGCAAACCCACCCACCGTCCGCGGATCATAGCGCGGACCCGCGGCGGCTCACATTCCGATCACGCGAGATCAGGCACGAACGCGCCTGCTGCGCGGCGACGCCGTGACATCGTGTCACTTTGCCGCGGTGGCCACCGCCGGTGATGGACGGTACCCTGCACCTCTTGGGGGACCTCTGCGCAACTTGGCTTGGACGCTCTCGCTCGCGACGTCGTCATGCATGTCCGGCATGACGTCGGAAGGCGACACCGACAGCGACGTCGTGCCCGCGACGCTCTACCCGCGCCCGACGATCGCGATCCTCTCGCCCACCGAGGGCCTGACCGTCACCGGGCCGGACGTGCCGCTCCAGATCGACGTGCAGAAGTTCAACCTGACCGGCAAGACGCCGTCCGCGCGGTGGGTGGCGCCGCCCAAGCTGTGGGGCTTGAGCCTGCTCATCCCGACGGCGGACGCGCACACGCTCGACACGCCGCCGCTCGGCTACATCGCGGTGCGGGTGGACGGTGTGCTCAGCGCGGAGACCATCGACGTGACCACCACGCTGGTCGGCCTCACGCCAGGCCAGCATGTCGTCGAGGTCGAGCTGCTCTACCCAGACTCCGACGGGTTCTACCCGGAGGTGCTCGACGACGTGACCTTCACGGTTCAGTAGGAGGCGAGATGCGCGCTTGGAGGATGTTGGTGCTGGGGATCGCGGCATGCGACGGCGGCGAGCCCGTCGTAGACGACATCGACACCCAGGACACCGACGTCGCCGACACCGACGTCTCCGACACGGACGGCGTGACCTTCGCCGCGGTGGATGTCATCCTGCAGCGCTCCTGCGCGACCTACGGCTGCCACGCAGGGCCGGAGCTGGTCACGGGCCTGGATCTGTCGTCCGGCCAAGCGTACGGCGACCTCGTGAACGTGCCCAGCTTTGAGGCCGCGGGCCTCGATCGCGTGAAGCCAGGCGACGCCGCCAACAGCTACCTGATCGCCAAGCTGGCGGGCGAGCAGGAGTCGGTCGGCGGCGCGGGCGACCGCATGCCGTCTCCGTTCGGGCTGTCGGCGGACGAGCTCGACCTGATCACCGCCTGGGTGAACGACGGCGCGCGAGAGTAGCGATTACGGCGCGACGCGACGCACGACCCCGTTGATCATGTCGGCAATGTAGAGCGCGCCGTCCGGCCCGAGCAGCACGTCAGCCGGGCCGTTGAGCGCGGCGTCGGCGGCCTGCCCGCCGTCGCCCGAGAACGTGGGCTCACCCGTGCCCGCGAGGGTGGCGATCACGCCGTCGGGGGAGATCACGCGCACCTTGTTGTCGCCAAAGTCCGCCACGTAGATGGACCCGTCCGGCCCTGCGGTGACGCCGTAGGGCTGGTTGAGCTGCGCGGCCGTCGCCAACCCGCCGTCGCCGCCGGAGCCCTGCGTACCGTCGCCCGCGATCACGGTGACGTCGTGCGTGAGCAGATCGATCGCGCGGATCTGGTGGTTGTCCGCGTCCGCCACCAGCAGGCGCGCGCCGTCGACGGCGAGCCGCTGCGGGTGGTGCAGTCGTCCGGTCGCCCCGGTGTCCACGCCCGGGATGCCGTCGCCGCCCAGGTTGTGGATGGTGCCGTCGGTCTCGACCACGCGCACGCAGTGGTTGTCGGTGTCGGAGATGAACACGCGACCATCAGGCGCGGTCGCCACGCCGGCCGAGCTGGAGAGCAGCGCCTGCGTGGCGGGCACGCCGTCCCCGGCGAACCCTTCGTCCCCCGTGCCTGCGAACACGTGGATCAGCTGGTCGTCCCCGACGCGCAGGATTCGGCTGGAGTGCAGCTCAGCGATGTAGAGCTCGCCGCCGGGGCCGAACGCGATGTCGACGGGGTTCTCGAGCGCGGACTCGAGCGCGGGCGCTTCGGGCGTGGCCCAGCCGTGCAGTCCGTCGCCCACGATCGTGGTGAGCGCGCCGTCGCGCAGCGCGCGGATCCGCATGTTGTTGAAGTCGTCGATCACCAAGGCGCCGTCGGGCGCCCAGTCCAGTCCAGAGGGGAAGTAGAGCCACGTGTCGAGCGGCGGCATGCCGTCGCCGTTGAGGCCCAGCTTGCCGCCCTGACCCGCGATCGTGCAGATCGCGCCGGGCACATCGCACGGCGCGATCTGGGTGACGTCCGTGTCGTCGGTGTCCGCGCTGCCGTCGGTCGTCCCATCGGACGTCGCCGTGCACGCTTGGAGCACGGCGAGAATGGCGAGCAGACGCGGAGACGACATGGACGCGTCCTAGAGGTTGACCGCGCGGATCACCTGGTTCTCGGTGTCCGCGATGATCAGGCGGTCGTGGCCCGCGTCGTACTCGACGCCGTAGGGCTTGAGCAGGTGGGCCGCCGTGGCCGCGCCGCCGTCGCCGCTGAACCCGAACTCGCCGCAGACGCCCGCGACCGTGGTGATCACGCCGTCGGTGTCCACCTTGCGGATGCAGTGGTTGGCGGTGTCGGCGATGTAGACGTTGTGGTCGCCGTCGACCGCGACGTCCGTCGGGTAGTTCAGCGTGGCCGCTGTGGCCTGCCCGCCGTCGCCCGCGTGACCCGGCGTCAGGCCGGTGCCGGCGAACGCGTCCACCGTGCCCGCGTCCAGGTCCATCTTGCGGACGACGTGGTTGTACGAGTCGGTGATGTAGAGCGTGCGGCCGTCGCGCAGGATGCGGCCGGTGGGGTCGGTCTTCTGGCCAAACCCGAAGTTGAAGTGCGCGGACAGCGCCGGGCCGCCGTCGCCGTCGAAGCCGAGCTTGCGCACGGTGCAGGGCGGGATGGCGCAGGCGCCGACCGGATCGGGGCTGATCGTGGGGATCTCACCGGCCACCGTGGTGATGGTGTGGTCGACCGCGACCTTGCGGATGATCTGGTTGGCCGAGTCCGCCAAGTAGAACGAGCCGTCGTCCTCGAACGCGATGGACGAGGGGAGGTCCATCGGGGCCGAGCCGGCCATGCCGCCGTCGCCGCCGAAGCTGCGCGCGCCGGTGCCGCACTCAAACGAGATGGTGCTCGCCGACAGGTCGAGCTTCTCGATGCGGCTGTTGTGCCACGCCGCGATGTACAGCTCGTTCGGGTTCAGCGGGTTGAACACGATGTTGGTCGGGTGGTTGAACGCCGCGTGCTTCGCGTCGCCGATCGGGCCGTCGCCCAAGAAGCCGGTGCCCGCGAGGGTGTGGATCTTGTTGTCCGCGTCGATCAGGCGGATGCGGTGGTTGTTCCAGTCGATGACGTAGAGCAGGCCATCCGGGCCCACCGTCATGTCGACCGGCAGGTACAGCTCCGTGTCGGTGGCGAGCACGTCCTCGGGGCCCACGGCCGCGAGGCCCGGCATGCCGACGATGGTGCAGATCACGCCGGCGTCCGCGGTCAGCGGGTCGGCGCACGGGTCGGCCACGTCGGTGTCCGGGACGTCGGTGTCCGCGACGACCACGTCCGTGTCCGCGGGCACGGTGTCGGTGTCGACGTCGGTGTCACCGTCCTTGGTGCCCGAGGCGCAGGCGGCGAGGAACGAGAGGGCGATCAGGGTGTGGATGCGCATGATTGGCCTCAACGGTACACGATGCGGAAGCGGTTGTTGTAGGTGTCGGCGATCACCAGGTTGCCGTCCAGGTCCAGATCGACGCCGAACGGACGGAAGAGCGTGGCCTGCGACGCAGGGCCGCCATCACCGGCCGCGTACTGCTCGTCGCACATCTCGGGGGTGGGCACGTCGCCCGCGTAGGCGCAGGTGGGCTCGCCGGTGCCGACGAACGTGCTGACCTCACCGGTGGTCACGTCGATCGCGCGCACCTTGTGGTTGTTGGCGTCGGCGACGAACAGCGTGTCGCCGTCGAGCGCCAGGCCCACCGGGTAGTTGAAGCGCGCGTCGGCGGCGGCGCCGTCGACGTCACCCGCGGTGCCAGCCAGGCCCGCGAGCACGGTGACGGTGCCCGACTCCAGGTCGAGCGCCTTGATCACGTGGCTCTCGGTGTCCGAGATGTACATGACCGACTCGTCGGCGTTCATCGCGATGGCGCCGCCGGGCTCGGGGTTGCCGCTCTTCGGGAAGTTGAACGCGCTGGTGAGCGCGTCGCCGCCCGAGCTGACCGCCTTGGCGCCGGTGCCCGCCACGGTGGAGATGGTCCACGCGTCCACGTCGAGCTTGCGGATGCGCTCGTTGCGCATGTCGACGATGTACATGTCGCCCTGGCTGTCAATGTGGACCTGCCGGGGCTGGTTCAGCAGGCAGCTGTGCGCGTCAAACGAGCTGCCGGCCGTGGCGTTCGCCGGCTCGTTGAAGCCGGGGCTGGAGCCCAGGTACACGTGCACCAGGCTGGTGGCCGGGTCCCAGGTGCGGAGCTTGTGCGTGTGCCACGACGCCGACACGAGCACGCCGTCCGGGCGGTACTCCTGCTGCGTGGGGTGGTTGAGGTTCACGTCGGTGCCGAGCGCGCCCGCGGGCTTGCTGTCGTTGCCGAGCGCGTCGCCGTCGCCCAGGAAGTTGGTGCCCATGATGGTGGTGAGCGTGCCGTCGTCGTTCACGACGCGGATCTTGTGGTTGTTCCAGTCGGCGATCGCGGGCTTGCCGTAAGGCGAGAACGTGATGCTCATCGGGAACGAGAACCAGCTGTCCAGCTTGTCGTGGCCGTCGCCGTTGAAGCCGTTGCGCGACGAGCCGGCGTAGGGGCAGATGTTCCCGACCGTGGGGGCGCAGACGTGCAGCACGTGCGGGCCCTCGATGTCCGTGTCCGCCACGTCGGTGTCCGGCGCGTCCGTGTCGGCGACCACCACGTCGGTGTCCTCGACGACGGTGTCGCTGTCGGTGTCGCCCTCATCCTTGGTGCCGCTGGTGCATGCCGCGAGGGCACCCAGGGTCAGCCACGACCATGCTCGGAAGTTCATCCCCGTCGCTCCATCTCGCCCGAGTTTGTCCAGCCGCGACAAAGGTCACGAACCGCCGTGGGCAAGGTGCGAGAGTACGCTGCCTGAATACGACAGTCAACAAGTTTGAACGAGCACCCGACCTGCTGCAGGCGGCAGGTTGAACGTTCGTTATGTCACGGAACGTACTGAGGGATCACCGCGGGTCCGCCGTAGATCAGCGTGCCGAAGATCGGCGGGTTGTTGGACAGCTGCCCGCCCACCGTCCACACGCCGCCGTCGGGGTCGATCCACGCGGCGTGCAGGTCCTTGTCGGTGGCGCGGCCGCGTGGATCCTCCATCCAGGTGCCGTCGGACTTGCGCGCCCACACCGACCCGGTGCGGCCGACCACCGCCGCGCGCGCGCCACGGGCCGACACGCCGTTGAAGTCCGGCGAGAACGCGGGCGTCTGGTCGGACCAGGCGCTGCCGTCCCAGTGCTGGATCTGCCCGTTTCCCACGCCGCCCACGGCGTACACGTCGTCCGCGCCGGTGCCGGCCACGGTGAACAGGTCGCGGTCGGTGCCGGAGTCCACCGCCGTCCAGGCGTCGCCGTCAAAGTGGATGAGCACGCCGCCCATGCCACACGCCCACACGTCGTCGGACGCCGTGCCCCACAGCTTGTACATGGCGATCTTGGCGGCGGCGGTGGCGGGCAGGTCGGCCTGCGTCCAGGCGTCGCCGTCAAAGTGGAAGAGCACGGCGGCGTCGTGGCCCTGGTTGATGTCGCCGCCCACGGCCCACACGTCGCTGTCCGACGATCCCCAGATGCCGAACAGCGTCACGTCCGCGTCGATCACGGCCTCGACGAACCCGGAGGTGTCGCCGTGCAGCACCCGGCCGCCCTCGCCGACGATCCACACCGACGTCGGGCTGGACTCCCACACCCACCACAGGTCGCCGGTGGTGCCGGTGTCGATCTGGGTCCACGCGGCGCCGTCGTAGTGCAGCACCGCGGGGCCTGCGCCGCCGTCCGCGCCCACGGTCCACACGTCGCTCGCGCTCGCGCCCGTGACGCTCAACAGCGCGCCCGGCAGGTCGTGGGTGATCGTGTCCCAGACGTCCACGGTGGGGTCGGTGTCGGCCACGTCCGTGTCGGGCGCGTCGGTGTCCGACGGGTCGGTGTCGCCCTTGCCGTCGGTCGACGGGCCGTTGCACGCGGTCAGGGCAAGCAGGATCAGCGACAGCGGGCGAACGGAGGGGGACATGCGAGCTCCAGCCCCCCATTCGTAGCCGACGCCCTGCGCCGTCGACAACATGGTGTGTTGCGACGGCTTGATTCGGGTCCGGGCGAGATGGCGACGCGTGAGGCGTCTGGCGTCATCTCGAACGGGGAGAGCGGATGCCCGCGACAGGGGTCGAACCTGTGACTTCTACCGTGTGAAGGTAGCACTCTGCCACTGAGTTACGCGGGCGAGGCGGTCGCCGTTTAATCGGCGTGTCCGAACGCGTCAAGCACGTGACGCGCTCACAGACCGCAGCCGTCGGCGCTCAGCGAGGTTCCCTCGACGGCATTTCGCGCCAGCGCCAGCTCGCGATGCCAGAAGCAGAGCTCCTCGGCGCGGGCGAGGTACCCGTACTGGTAGATGGTCGGGTTGTCGTTGTGGGTGATCAGGCGCTCGGGCTCCGGGTCCCACAGCGCGGCATGGCGTCGGGCGACGATCGCGGCGGCGTCGGTGATCAGGGCCTCGGCGTCGTCCAGGTCCGTGCCCGGGCTGGTGCCGTCGGCCTTGGCGAGCGTGGCGCGCGCGGTCAAGTGCGCGAAGTGCGCGCGCACGGCGTCGATGTCGAGCGCGTCCTTGGCCTCCGCGATCCACGGGTCGTCGGTGGTCAGCGCGTCGACCGGAGCGGCGATCGCGTCGGCCTCGTCGGCGTAGGTCGCGAGGTTTGCCACGTCGGTCCGGTAGGCCTCCAGCGCGTCTCCGGTGAGCGCGACCAGATCGCGGAACAACGGGCGCCGCGGCTGGCTGACCTTGCCCAGGCCGTACCCGACCTCCATGATCACGTCGAAGCTGGCGATGTAGGGGGTGAGGCGCTTCTCCAGAAGCCAGGTGTGCTGACTGTCGGCCATCGCGCACATCGCGTCTGACACCACGGCGCCGGCGTCGCCGTGCGGCGCGTAGGTCCAGGTGATCGAGTCACACGGATCGGCGTCCAGGTGCTCGCTCTCGCGCAGCGTCGTGGTGTCGGTCAGCCACGCGTTCCACTCCCAGCCGGTGCTGAACAGGATGTGCTCGTGCAGCGCGCCCTGCGCCTGGATCTGCGACAGGTCGGTCCAGCGGGAGCGTACGTAGAGCGGGTAGTTCTGGGGCACGGGGCTGTCGAAGGCGATCCAGTACTGGGACTCGGGGAAGTAGCCCACGGGCTTGTCGTTGCGGACCGCGTCGAGCATGAACGCGCGGTGCTGGTCGAACTGGTCGTGGTGGTACGCGCCGCCCGCGTCCTCGAACAGGTCGTAGTACATGACCGTGTGGATCCACGGCACGATCGGGCGGTCCGCCTTGGTGCCCAGGAAGTAGTAAAGGAACGTCTCGCCCTTGTAGGTGACGGACAGGTCGTTGCCGACGTGGATCGACGTGCTGACCTCGGCGTCGGGCAGGCGCGCGTGGATCTCGTCGTAGGTGAGCTCCAGGCTCTGGATGAAGCGCGCCGGATCCTCCGAGAAGAACTCGCCGAACGACAGGCTGATCACGTCCCAGTCCAGGCCGCTCGTGATGCGGTCCAAGCGTGGTGCCATGGCCGTGCGCTGCTCGTCGACGGTGCCGACGGTGTCGAGCAGATCGAAGGCCCGCTGCAGGTTGCCGGTGCCGAACAGCTGGAGGCCGATGCCCACCTGCACGCCGCGCGCGTGCGCGTCCGCGACGATCGCCTGGGTGTGCGCGGTCCATGCGTCGGAGAGCGGGGTCTCGCCGGTGATGTCGTCGAGCGCGACCCACTGCAGGTAGTTGCCGTGGTTGCGGGTGATCCAGTCGAGGATCGCGTCGGCGCGGCCAAGGTCCGCGGTGGGGTCCCACAGGTCGTACAGGCCCTCGATGGGGTGGAGCGTGTGCAGCTGCAGGCCACGGCGCTCGATGGCGGGGACGTGCTCGGTGAGCAGGTCGGACAGGTCGTCGGGCCGGACGATCGCGTCGGGCTTGAAGGTCTGCTGCGGGTGGTGGAAGCGCCAGCCAAACGCCTCCAGCACGCGTGCGGTGCCCGACAGGCGCGCGCCCATGTCGCTGCCCTCCACCACGAACGCGTCGTCGACCTGCCGCTCGCGGTCGACGCCGGTGGGGAGGTCCGTGCCGTCGGCGGTTGGAGCGACCAGGGCGATCGCCAGGCCCTTGGCCTTGGCGACGGCGTCCAGCGGGTCGTCGCTAGGCTCGACGACGATGCGGTCGTCGCCGATCGTGCGGGCCCAGGCGGTGACGACGTCACCGTCCGCTGTGGAGGGGATGAGCACGACCCGATCCAGCGAGGATCCGGCGCACCCGGCGAGGAGGGCAAGGACGAGCGGGTGGTGTCGCATGGCGGATCGCTAACAGGTTCGCCCGTGGGGATCGCGTGGTGCACGACGCCTCGTCGGATCCACGCTCTTCGGGCATCGACCGGCGGCCTGCGCCCATGCTACGAATCCGTTTGCGGCCGTGGGATCCAGCCGCGGGAGCCTCCATGCGCACCTCTCTCGCCGTCCTCCTGGTGGGCCTGCCGTTGGCCTGCACGCCTACGCCCCAAGGTCAGGGCCAGGACGACACGGCCCCCGCGGTGTCGGTGGCGTCCGCAGAGCGCGTCCGTGGTCCGGGCACGGCGGAGCTGACGGTGGGCGCGGTCATCCCCGGTCAGGGAGTGCGCGTCGTGTTTACCAACGTCACGCCGGGCGACCGCGTGTACCCGTTCGTGAGCTGGACGGGGGAGGGTGCCGGCCGCTGCCACCCGGTGGCCCCGATGTGCCTGGGCATCCTGCAGGTGCACCTGTTCCCGG
>CAIOSP010000116.1 GCA_903861005.1 uncultured Pseudomonadota bacterium | reverse complement strand
GTTGGACGGACAGCAGTTTCCGGCTCATCGCGGGTTCATCGCACCGTCGTGAGTGGGCGGAGGCGGATCCGCTGGAAGACCCTGACCTCGCTCCGCCTGGCTATCAGCGTCGTCACGCCTCGCGGCGCGTCGCAACGGTGGACGCTGTGCGTTTGATCGCGTAGATCTTGGCAAGGACGCGCGCATGCCCACCACCGACAGCCTCCTCGAGCAGTTGCTTCACCAGCCCGAAACTGAGCGAGCCCGCGCGGCCAACGCGCTAATCGCCAGCCTTGGCACTCCCGACACCGACGTCGCACCGGCCTGGGCGGATGAGATTGCGGCGCGCCTGCGCGCCGTCAGGGACGGCTCAGCCGTGCTCCATGACGCCACCGACGTGTTCTCCGAGCTGGACCGGGAACTCGCCAAACTCCATGGCTAAGTTCCTCGCGGAGGCGCGTGCGGAGTTCTTCCACGAGGCGCTTTGGTATGAGCGCCGGGATCGCGGCCTTGGACGGCAATTCAGTGCCGCCATCCAGGCGGCCTTGCGGCAGATAGAAGCCTACCCGCAAGCGTGGCCACCGCTGAACGTCCCAGGATCCGCGGACGGCATCGTCCGCCAACTTCCGGTACCTCCGTTTCCGCACTCGGTGGTCTACGTCGCCCAGCCTCATCTGACTGTGATTGCCATCGCGAGTGGACGCCGGCGTCCGCAGTACTGGGTGAAGCGCCTCCGCAAGGTCCAGTAGGGCCGCGTCCTCCCTGCGCCTCGGTTTCGGGCGCCCCGCAAATGGTGCGCTGTCATCGGTCGGGTGCATCGCACGGTACGTGTGGGCGTTCGGCGCGCCATGAACGGGTCCCGCCGCCTACCTTCGGTAAGCGGACGGCTTGGAAGTCCCACGAAACCTCGCCGTCCAACCAGCAGTTGAAGCCGACGGGGCGCGCCCAAGCCATCGTCCCGCTGCCCGGCGCCGCCGTGGCGCGCCCCGCGGCTTAACTAGACGTTGGACGGACAGCAGTTTCCGGCCCACCGGTGGGTCGAGGGGCATTTCCGACGGCCGGCGGCGGGGCTCGCACTACGCGCGGTCGATCGCGCGTGGCAGAGCGGGACCCGAACAGTCGCGCGCTCACGCGCGCGCGAGGCGCGGGCGCTTCATCGCCACTGGTCCACTCCAATTGTGCGAGGTAGATTGGGCGTATGACCACCACCGAAGCCGTACTCGCTGACGCTCTCGCGCTCCCCACCGAGGAGCGCGCAAGGCTCGCTTCCCGCTTGCTCGACAGCCTCGACGAGCAGCGTGACCCCGACGCAGATGCGCTCTGGGGTGCGGAGATTGCCCGGCGCGTCCAGCAGGTGCACGCGGGCACGGCGGTCACCTTGTCGGCGGAAGAGAGCGTCCGCCAGGCCTACGCGCACCTCGCGGCGCGCCGTGGTTGATGTCCTCGAGGCCGCCCAGCTCGAGATGCTGGAGGCCGCCGCGTTCTTCGAGGACCAACGCTCCGGCTTGGGCTTTCGGTTCATCGACGAGTTCAAGCACGCCCTGTCGGTACTCGCGGACAGGCCGCTCACGGCGCCGCCCTACCTCAAAGACGGCGCGCCCCCCGGCGTCCGGCACCTCCCGATGACGTCATTTCCGCACTCCGTCGTGTTCATCATGGCACCGCAGCCAATCGTCGTCGGCGTCGTCTCGGGGCACCGGCGTCCAAACTACTGGCGCGAGCGTGTGGTCCGCGCGCACTAGGCTGCCGCAAACGTCATGGTGTCGGCCACAGCGCACCGCCACTTCCGCGCAGCTCCGAAGGGTCCTGCGGCCGAACTGCGTTCAGCCGACAGCCGGAATGGTCTCGAACACTTCGCCGTCCAACCAGCAGTTGAAGCCGACGGGGCGCGCCCAAGCCACCGTCCCGCTGCCAGACACCACCGGGGCGCGCCCCGCGGCTTAACTAAACGTTGGACGGACAGCAGTTTCCGGCCCACTGGCGGTTCATGGCGCTGCCTCATGCGCCCGGCGGCACCGTTCATTGAGGGCCGTCCGCCATAGCCCCCCCGGAGCGCCATCGAACTCACCGGGCCGTGCGAGGGCGCGCGGACGTCATCGCCGTCGAACCCCCAGGGGCGGGCGCGCGCGGTGCAGCCGATCCCGGCTTCACACGGCCGGTCCGTAGGTTAGACTTCCACAACCCCGAGGTCCAGCGTGTCCAGCGCCGCCACGATTCCGCCCCCCGGCTTCGATGCGCTCTCCCCAGCGGAGAAGCTCGACTACGTCCAGTCGCTGTGGGACAGCATCGTCGACACGGTCGACGCTCCACCCGCGCCGGACTGGCACGATGAGGTCGTCCGCGAGCGCCTCCAGGCGCACCGGAAGGACCCATCTGCGAGTCGTCCGTGGGCGGACGCCCGCGTCGGCATCGCGCAGAAGCTCGGCTCGATCAAGCATTGAGTCGCCTGCGGATCCGGACAGAAGCGGAACTCGATTTGGAGTCCGCGTCGCTGTACCTGGAACAGCAGCGCGCTGGCGTCGGCTACGCGTTCCTCTCGGAGGCCGATCATCTTTTTGCGCGCATTGCCGCGGGCCCACAGCTCTATGAAGCGCGAGAGGATGGCGTCCGTGTCGCGCTCATGCGCCGCTTCCCGTACGGCGCCTACTACATTGCGGACGGCGAGGACGTCGTCGTTCTCGCCGTCCTCCACCTTCACCGCGCGCCGGACACTTGGCGCCTCCGGCGGTGAATCGTCGACTCCGCACGGCGAGAGGTCGCGCTACAACGGTTGCCGTTCAAGGCCCACCTTCGTGCGTCTCGGCACCGCGGACGGGTCCCGCCGTCTACCTCCGGTAGACGGACGGCTTGGACGTCCCGCGAAACCTCGCCGTCCAACCAGCAGTTGAAGCCGACGGGGCGCGCCCAAGCCAGCGTACCGCTGCCCGGCCGTACCGTGGCGCGCCCCGCGGCTTAACTAAACGTTGGACGGACAGCAGTTTCCGGCCCACCGTGGGTTCGATGCGAAGCCTTCAACTGCCGGGCCGCGGCGCGTCCGTTCCGTCGTAGGTCGTCAGGTACCTACGTGCGCTCGCGCCAGCGGTCGGGATGCTCCTTGCAGTGCAAGCATGCCACCACCAGAAGCGTGTCTCCGAACAACTTGTAGTACATGCCGTACGGAAACCGGTGGAGAAGCACCCGCCGAGTTCCCCGGTGAAGCACCTCGAAGCCCTCGGTCAAACGGCACGCACGCTCCAGCGCGCCAAAGAACGCCGCCTCGAATTCGCTTCCGAGGCCAGCACGCTGGCCTTCATACCACTCAAACGCCGCCTGCACGTCGGCAGCGGCTTCCGGATTGTGGGATCCGGAAAAGCTGGCCGCTGAAATCCGGAAAGTCTGGCCGGTCTTGAGGACGTAGCCGCGCGGTCTGTCGACGTCGAGCGGGCCATGGACTTGGCGTCACCATGGACGATGGGGACGGCCGCTACGCGGTACGCGGCTGCGCCGCCCGCCCCCAACGCCCACAGCGACTTGGACAACACTGCGTGTTGCCCACAAGCCCACAGCCCCGGCGGCGGGCCCCCCCTTTCCGGAATCTCAGACAGTCGGCGACGGCGGAGTCGGCTCGGCGTTCTCAGATTCCGGAAGGTGCTTGCGTCGCCAGGACGGACCGCCAAGTTCGAGGTGCAGGCCGCGCTCCAGCACGCGATCCAGGATCACCTCGGCCAGGTCCGCGTCGTGGAGGACCTCGCCCCAGGCGGACAGGCGCTTGTTCGTCGTGAACACGATCGGACGCTTGCGCAGGTAGCGCTGGTCGATGACGCCGAAGAGCACGTTCGCGGCATCGTCGGCGTGGTGGAGGTACCCCACCTCGTCGATCACCAAGACGTCGGGCTCGACGAACACCGTGGTGGCCTCGCGTAGGCGACCCTCTTTCGCCGCACTGCTCAACGTGTCGATCAGCGCGCTGGCGCTGATGAAGCGCGCGTCGTGGCCGTTCTGGACGGCGCGGTAGGCGATGGCGATCGCCAGGTGGGTCTTTCCGCGTCCCGGCTTGCCGGACAGCACGAGGTTGCGTCCCTCCGCGACGAACTCGGCGCCCAGGAACGGCCCCAGCGTCTGTCGCCGGAGCGTGGACTGGAACACGAAGTCGAAGTCGTCGATCGTGCGGACGAACGGAAACTCCGCGGCGCGAACGGCCTTCTGGACCCGCGTACCGTTGCGGTGCGCGACCTCCTCCGAGACCAACACCGCGACGAAGTCGCGATGCGACCAACCCTCAGCTGCGGCGCGTGTCTCCAGCTCGGGGAGCAGGCGTCGGATCGTCGGGAGATGGAGGCGACGCAGAAGGCTCTCGACGTCGATGTCGTCGCGGTTCATGCGGCCGCCTTGGCGAGCGCGCGGCGCACGGCGACGGCCGTGATCGTTCGCGCGCGAACGCACGCCGTGATGGCCACGAGGACGCGCGCGTCGCCATGTTCCTGGAGCATGTCGAACAGCTCTGCCACGGGCTCGTGCCAAACGGAGGGCTCGTCGGCATGCACGAGTCGGGTGAGGAATTCCTCGGCCGCTTCGCCAAGCTCGCGCACGCACTCCCGCTTGAAGAAGCCTGTCTGTCGACCCCCGATGACCTTGAGCGTGTCGTGGCGATCCTCGCGTGTGCGGACGACGCTGCCACGGCGATCGTGGCGCGTGTGTCTGCCTACGACGCGACCCTGATCGACGATCTCGATCGTGTCTCGCCGGACGAGCAGGTCGACGGTGTGGCCGACGGCCGCCGGATCTACGGCGTAGGGGGTCGAGGTGTGGTGAACGAGCGCGCTCGGCGAGACGACGCGCTGTACGCGGATCGCGTAGTTCTCGGAACGGATGTGCGCGGGAAGCGCGCGCAGCAGGTCGCGCTCGCGCTCGAAGCGCACGGCTGGGATCTCGTCGGTGGCGCGGCACGGGCGGACGTGGTTCACGTCGTGCAGCCACTCGACGAGCTGGCTGGCGACGTCCGCGCGATCGCGGAAGCGGCGCGCGAAGAAGAACCCCGGCTTGACGAAGCCGACGAGGTTCTCGACAGAGCCCTTCTGGTTGCCGTGCGCCGGCAGGCAGAACGTGGGGATCCCGCGCATCTCGGCGAGGAGGTCGCGAAGGTGATCGTGCGTGCGCACCGGCACGACGCCAGGCAGGGAGGCGCGGATCGTGCGCGGGTTGTCGAAGACCCACTCGCGCGGCGCGCCACCCCATGCCTCGAAGGTCTCGACCAGCGAGCGCACGACGGTCTCGGCGGTCTGGTTGCGCACCATCACGACATGCACGAGCCGTGAGAACTTCAGGCGGCCCGCGAAGAACAGGATCTTCTCCTTCCGGCCGTCGGTGTAGGTGACGATCGCCTCGCCGAAGTCGAACTGGCCGTACTCGCCAGGCAGTCCCTCGAAGCGCACGACGACATCGGTCGCGGGTGTCGGACGCAGCCGTCGGACGAGCTCGCTCATCGCGCTGCGCCGACCGGTGTAGCCCCACTCGACCGCGCGCCGGTACGCTTCGGTCGCGCGCATCTTGGGGTCCTCCGCCAGGAACTGCTGGACGCGTGCCACGGTCAGCTGGTCCGCCTTCGGGGGCCGGCCAAGACGGGGCGCATCGACCCGCCGATCGGCGCAGACCTCCTCCGGGGTCGGCTCGGGTTCGTGGACGATGCGGCGGACGGAGCGCTCGCCGACGTCGAGCCTCGCGGCGATGTCGGCCTGGGTGTGCTCAGCCTTGGCCAGCACGTGGATGTGGGAACGCGTCATGACGGGGATCACCTGGTCGGGCCTCTGGAGTGAAGCCCCGTCGACTACCTGGGCCCTTCATGGGCAGCCGGTCGGGGACCGGCCAGACTTTCCGGATCCTCACCGGCCAGACTTTCCGGATCCCGCACGGATCAATGACCTGCTTCAACGGCGGGACTGACGGAGCCTGGCGCGAAGGTCGTCAGGCGTGATCCCGCCGGGGCCATCACGTTCAATACGGTCCAACCTGCGGTCCAACTCGCGCCGGTGTTCTTCCGTCAGCGGCACGTCCGCGTTCGAAAGGCTCTCCCAAAGGCGCCCGATTAGATCGAGGCGCTCGGGCGCGGTCAGAAGCTCAATGTCCAGTTCGGCGTTCGACATGCTCGTTTCCTAACACGCGCAAAGCGGGCAGCACTCCGTGTTCTCGTCAGCCGTGACGCCTGAGGATCCCACACATCTCGCCAGGACCTGATCCTGGCCGATCTCCTGGCTTCCCCACGTCGCCTCACGGCCAATATCTGGTGCGGTCGTGGCGTCCGTGCGATCGGGTGCCACCTGTCCCGGACTCCCACATGTGCGCCGCCCGAAATCCCGTCTACGACCACGATCTCGCCGATGTCGACCTCGGAGACGCGCGACTGGACCGGCGTGCCTGCTTGATCCTCGCGGCAATCCTGCTCCGCCCAAACGACAGCTTCCCCCAAGTCTTCGACACCAACGCGGAGTTGGAAGCGTACTACCGCTTCACGAACAACCCGAAGGTCCGCGCCGGCGCGCTGCTCCACAGCCACTCGGCCGCGTCATGGCGGCGC
>CAIOSP010000115.1 GCA_903861005.1 uncultured Pseudomonadota bacterium | reverse complement strand
GCCGTTGCGAACGACGTCCCGCCGAAGCGCATCAGCTTCTGGACGTCACTGCTGCGTGTCCGCGACTTCCTACTGTACGCCGCGATGACATCGGCGCCCGGCAACATCCCCGCACGGCTCGCGGACCTGGACGCGGACATGACGCGGCTCGTGCTTCCGCCCAGACGGTCCGAACGCAGGTACCCGCGCCACGTAAAGATCAAGATGAGCAACTACCAGCGAAACCGAGGCCGCCGACCTCCCAAAAGGGATCGGCGAAGCCTAGGAACTGCCCTAAGTGACCGGCATTGGTTCTAGGCCCCAGGGCTGATCACCTCTTGGATCGTCCAAGGGTCTTCGAGCGCCTCGACCCAGCTCGGGCCCGCCCCCGTCAGGCGGACCATGGTCGCGGGCGGCATCCCGACGGCCGCGCCTCCGAGCGCGCGCACCAGCTCCTCGCTCGTCGGGTTGTGGGCCACGACCCACAGCCAGTCCACGTCGGGCGCGCCACCCAGGACGTCGAGCATCGTGCGCAGCGACGGCAGGTAGAGCCGCGGGGTGATCTGGCTCGGCACGTCGCGGCCGTAGGACTGTTGGAAGCGCGCGAAGGTCTCGCGCGTGCGCGCCGCGTCGCTGCACAGCAGGTGGTCGACGGTCCAACCTAGGCGCGCGGCGACCTCGCCCTGCGCGCGCGCCTCGCGCTGACCGCGCGGCGTCAGCGGGCGCTCGTGATCCGTCCGCGCGCCCTCGGCCGCGTGCGCGTGCCGCATCACCACCAACGTCCGAAGGGTCATGGCGCGAGCCTCTCACGGGTCCAGTGACCGTCGGTCGCGCGGATGCGCTCGGTCGGCCACTTGTCGAGATCGAGCTCGATCGGGCGGACCTCGATGTGGCGGTCCAAATCCTCGAGCGTGAGCACGATCGGCTTGTGGGGATCCAGCGCGCCGACGACGGCGATGAACTGGTCGAGGTCGTGGATCTCGACGTCCCCCACCTTCACGATCCGGCGCGCGGGGCGCAGGCCGTCGCGCGCGCCGGGCGACCCGTACCAGTACCAGGCGACGTAGACGCCGGTGGCCGGCACGCCCTGCTGGGACGCGACCTCCAGGTGCGGCGCGTGCAGCACGACGCCCGCCCAGTTCAACGCGTCGCGGATGCCGTCGCCGGAGAGCGGCGTGGTGGGCACCTCGACCGACACCAGCGCGCCGTTGCGCAGCACGGTGAGCGGCACGACGTCGCCCTTGGACCAAGTCTCGACGTCGCGCATGCGCAGGATGGGCGCGCCGCGGTTCGCCACCAGGATGTCGTTGGGCTGCAGCACGCCGTCCGCGCCAGACCCGCCGATCACCTGCTCCACCTCAAGCAGGCGCGGCATGTCCTCCTTGCTCTGGGCGTAGCGACCGACCCAACCGTCATCGAGGCCGCGCTCCCGGGCGTCGGCGAGGCTGATGGTGGAGAGCTCGGCGCCAATCGCGCGGTAGGTCGGCGTCTCGCCGCGCCGCACGGCGTCGATCACCGGCGTGATGTACGCGCTCGGCAGCCCGTAGAAGTAGCGCTCACGGTTGCGCGGGAAGAAGTACGACGCCCACAGGCCGACCACGCGCTTGTGCTTGTCGACGATCACGCCGCCCACGCAGCGCTCGACCTTGCCCAGGCTGATCACCTCCACGTTCGTGTCGCGGAAGCGCGGCGTGCCCGCGGCCGGGACGAACAGCGCGTCGACCGCCTCCACCTCAGAGCCGTCCGACACGACGTTGCCGGAGGAGTCGAGCCCGACGACGCGCACCTTGTCGCCCTTGCTCGACCAGCCGCCGTCGAACGCGACCTCGCTCACCGGCACCGCGCCGATCGCCGCAGGGTCGTACTGAACGATCGCGTAGTCGTGCAGCGGGTTGAGCCACAGCACGGTGCCCGGCACGCGCACGGTGCCGCCAAAGGTCAGCGTCAGGTCGCCCAGCGCCACGGGGACGGTGTCGCGGTCGACGACCACGAGCCCACGGGCCTTGTCGACCACCACGCCGGTCCCGACGAAGCTCTGACCGCTAAGGCCGCCCGTGCTGTACGGCACCTGGAAGCCGACCAGCACGAGCGCCGCGCCGATCTGGCGGGTGAGCTTGTCCCCGACCGTCGGCAACAAGACGGTCGGCGGCGCCTGCGCGGCGGCGGGCGGCGGCGGCGGGGAGACCACGCAGGGCCAGGTGCCGGTGACGTCGTCGCGGATGCAGCGCGACATGCCGAACCAGGTGCGGTCAAACGTGACGACCGTCTCGCGCGGGCGCTTGGGGTCGCGGTCCGACACGACGCGCAAGCGCACGCGGGCCTTGTCGGCCTTGGTCTCCAGCTGCGCCTGGATCGTCGCCAGATCCGGCGTGGGGACGCCGTCGACCGCGGTAATGAGGTCGCCCTCGGACACGCCGCCCGTGCCCAAGAAGTAACCGGTGCTGGCGACATACACGCCCCGCACGGGGAGATCGTGGTTGCGCGCTTGCTGGTACGACAGGTCGTTGAGGATCGCGTGCCCCACGTCGAGGTACTCGTCCGGCGTGATCGCGTGCAGATCGCCGATCGGGATGGTGACGTCCATCGGCTGGCCCAGGCGCTCGATCGACAGCGTGACGGATCCACCGACGTGGGCGTCCAGGGTGTCGTCGATCGCCAGGAAGCCGGTCGCGATTTTGCCGTCCACCTTCACGAGCACGTCTCCCGTACGCAGGAAGGGCGCGGCGGGACCTTCCACCTGCACCTTGGTGACGACCAGCATCCCGTCGCCGTCCTTGTCGGCGGCGCGGACGGCGACCTGGGTCTGGTCGCGCAGGCCCAGCCGGACGACGTCCTCCCACGGCTGATGGATAAAATTCGCCTGGATCGTGCCACGGGAGACCGGCAAGCCCTGCTGGATCAGCGCCAGCGCGCGCGCGACCCGGAACAGCGGGAGGTAGAAGCTGGACGCGTTCTGCGTGGCGCCGCCCGCGTTGAGCGCGACCGCCCGGCCGAGCAGATCCACCACGGGGGATCCAGAGCTTCCACCCGACGTGTTGGACGCCGCCTGGTAGTAGAACGTGTCGAAGTCATTGTAGGTGTCGCCGCCGTACTCAGGCGCGTTGCGGTCCAGGCGGGCCAGGGTGCCGTCGAGGATCGACAGCTTCTCCCCTGCGTTGTTGCCGACCACCCGGATGTCCAGGCCAACGCGGGCAGCGTCGGGCGCCAAGGGCAGCGCGACGAGCGGCATGAAGCGCACCTTGCTGACGTCGAACTGGTAGATCCCGAAGTCGTGCACGGGATCTCGGTAGATCGGGCGCAGCGTGACCTCCTCGTTGTCGAGGAAGGTGGCGCGGGCGTTGACGGGCCCGGCGTGCACCATGTGACGGTTCGTCAGGATCAACCCGCGCGCCGCGTCGACGACGAAGCCCGTGCCGTAAGACGTGCCCGCGTCTTCGGTGTCGAAGTCGCGGGTGGCGGTCACCTCGATCGACACGACCGCCTTGGAGACGGTGTCGAGGGTGCCCTGCCAGGTGGGCTGCGGAGCGGGGGCGGCCAGCGTGGAGACCAGGACGACGAAGAAGGCGAGCATCGGCACTCCGAGGCTCCGGCTCTAGCCGGGTGAGGCCCCTCCCTGCGACATCGGCGCGTCCCATCTGACCTTCTGAATCGTCATTCATTTTTTTCAATGCGGGCCGCGCGCCTCCGCCATAGACCCGCCCTCCCCGTGGTCGCGACCGGCTCGCGTTCCCGTGCACACCAGAGAGGACTCCCTCGATGACCTCCACCGCTCCCGCTCTCCGCATCCGCAAGGTCGCCGTGCTTGGCGCAGGCGTCATGGGCGCCGGCATCGCCGCGCACCTCGCCAATGCTGGCATTCCGAGCGTCCTGTTCGACATCGTCCCCAAGGACGCGGGCGCGGACTTCAAGTCGCGCACGATGTTCGCCCTCAAGGGCGTCGAGCAGACGATCAAGCTCAAGCCGGCCCCGCTGTTCAAGCCTGAGCTGACGTCGATGATCACCCCGGCCAACTACGAGGACCACAAGGCCCTGTTGGCCGACTGTGACTGGATCGTGGAGGTCGTGGCCGAGCGCCTCGACATCAAGCTCAAGGTCTACGAGTGGATCGCGGCCAACCGCCGCAAGGGCTCGATCGTCTCGTCCAACACGTCGGGCATCCCGCTGGGCGACCTGATCGTGAACATGGACCAGGAGCTGCGCGAGCACTTCCTGATCACCCACTTCTTCAACCCTGTCCGCTACATGAACCTGCTGGAGCTCGTGGCCGGCAAGGACACCCTGCCCTCCGTGGCCAAGGCGCTCGGGGACTTCGGCTCGGACGTGCTCGGCAAGGGCATCGTGTGGGGCAAGGACACGCCCAACTTCGTCGCCAACCGCATCGGCGTGTTCGGCTTTGCCGCCACCTTCGCGGCGGTCGCCAAGCACAACCTGACGGTCAGCCAGGTCGACGCCCTGTTCGGCGACGCGATGGGCCGCCCGTCCTCCGCCGTCTTCCGCACCGCGGACGTCGTCGGCATCGACACGCTGGGCCACGTCTTCGAGAACGTGCACCAGATGGCGACGAACGACGAGCGCCGTGACGTGTTCGTCCTGCCGGACTCCGTCAAGGCGTTGGTCGCCAGCGGCCGCACCGGCCAGAAGACCGGCGCGGGCTTCTACAAGAAGGTCGGCAAGGACATCCTGACGATCGACTTCAAGACCGGCGAGTACATCCCCGGAGAGAAGGTGCGCTTCCCGTGCACCGGCGCCGCCAAGAAGGCCGAGACCGTCGAAGCCAAGAACGCCGCCATGGTGTGGGGCGCCGCCGACGACCTGGGCAGCACGGTGGCCTGGGAGGTCACCGCCGACACGCTGATCTACTCGGCCAACCGCATCCCCGAGATCGCGGACGACCTGGTGAACATCGACCGCGGTATGTGCTGGGGCTTTGGCTGGGAGATCGGCCCGTTCCAGACCTGGGACGCGATCGGTGTCCGCAAGAGCGTCGAGCGCATGAAGGCCGAGGGCCGCACGGTCCCCGCCTGGGTCGACAGCATGCTGGCCGCGGGCCGCGAGTCGTTCTACGTCCGCGACGCGTCGGGCGTGCTCACGTACTGGTCGGTCGACGGCAAGGCGGTCCACGTGCCGCTCAACCCGAACCACACGTTCATCGCCGACGTGGCCGCCAAGGCCAAGCCGCTGATGAACAACCCGTCGGCGTCGCTGCGCGACCTGGGCGACGGCATCGCCCTGCTTGAGTTCCACACGAAGATGAACTCGCTCGACGATGGCATCTTCGACCTGTACGGCAAGGCGCTCGACAAGCTCGACAACGGCGAGTTGGAAGGCTTGGTCGTGGCGAACGAGGGAGGCAAGGCCTTCTGCGCCGGCGCCAACATCCTGATGATCCTGATGGCGGCGAGCCAGGGCGAGTGGGCCCAGATCGACGCCATGGTCAACGGCATGCAGCAGATCATGATGCGCGCCAAGTACAGCCGCAAGCCTGTCATCGTCGCCCCGCACGGGCTGACGATCGGCGGCGGCGCTGAGGTCGCCATGCAGTGCACGGCCACCATCGGCACCGGCGAGCTCTACGCGGGCCTGGTGGAAGTCGGCGTCGGCCTGATCCCCGGCGGCGGCGGCTGCAAGGAGCTGGTGATGCGCTACACGGGCGACATCCCGTCGGACGTCGAGTTCGACACCCAGCCGCTGCTCGGCAAGGTGTTCGAGCGCATCGCCACCGCCAAGGTGTCGGTGTCCGGCGAGGAGGCCCGCACCTACGGCTTCCTGCGCCCGACGGACTACCTGATCCTCGACAAGGACGCGCGCATCTCGGCCGCCAAGAAGCTCGCCCTCGGCCTGTCGCAGGCCGGTTACAAGCCCCCCGCCATGCGCACCGCGCCGGCCGGCGGCGGCAACGTCCGCGCCGCGATCGAGACCGCCCTGTGGCACATGCACGAGGGTGGCTTCGCCACGGATCACGACGTGACCGTCGGCAAGGCGCTCGCCAAGGTGCTGACCGGCGGTGACGTCCCCGCGGGCACGCGCCTCACCGAGCAGCGCTACCTCGACCTCGAGCGCGAGGCCTTCCTCTCGCTGTGCGGCGAAGAGAAGACGCGCGACCGCATCACGGCCATGCTCCAGACGGGCAAGCCGCTCCGCAACTAGCTCCGATCCCCCACCGCGCTGCGCCACCGGACTCGCCGGCGCGCGGCGCGGATCGGCACTCTCCCCATCTCTCCGAGGAATCCCCCATGCGTGAAGTGGCCGTCATCTCCGCCGTCCGTACGGCGGTCGGCAAGTCCCGGCGCGGCTCTCTCAAGGACACCCGTCCTGATGATCTGCTCGGCCTCGTGGTCAAGGAGTCGGTCTCTCGCGCGGGCATCGACCCGAGCCAGATCGACGATCTGATCGTCGGCACCGCCATGCCGGAAGCCGAGCAGGGCACCAATGTCGCGCGCACCGGCGGCTTCCTCGCCGGCCTGCCCGACGAGGTCCCCGCCGTCACCATCAACCGCTTCTGCTCGTCGGGCCTGCAGTCCATCGCGCAGGGCGCCACCGCGATCCTCGCGGGCTGGCAGGACGTGGTCGTCGGCGCGGGCGTCGAGTCCATGTCGATCGTCCCGATGGGCGGCCAGAAGCCGGCCCCGAACCCGCGCCTGATCTCCGAGCGCCCCGACACCTACGCGCCCATGGGCATCACGGCCGAGAACGTCGCCAGCCGCTTTGACGTGTCCCGTCAGGCGCAGGACGAGTTCGCGGTGACCTCGCACGCCAAGGCGCTCGCGGCGATCGCCGCCGGCCGCTTCAAGGACGAGATCGTCCCCGTCCCCACGCGCGTCTTCCTCGACGGCGCGTGGCGCGAGATCTCGTTCGCCGTCGACGAGGGCCCGCGCGCGGACACCTCGTTCGAGGGTCTGTCCAAGCTCAAGGCGGCGTTCAAGATCGGCGGCTCGGTCACGGCCGGCAACAGCAGCCAGACCTCGGACGGCGCCGCCTCGGCGGTCATCGCCGACCGCGCCTGGGCCGTCGAGCGCGGCCTGCCCGTGCTCGCCATCATGCGCGGCTACCAGGTCGTCGGCACGGCGCCGGAGATCATGGGCGTCGGTCCCCGCTACGCGATCCCCAAGGTGCTGGCCAAGGCCGGCATCAAGATCGAGGACGTGGGCCTGTTCGAGATCAACGAGGCCTTCGCGTCGCAGGCCGTGTACTGCGTCCGCGAGCTCGGCATCGACGTGTCCCGCGTGAACGTGAACGGCGGCGCCATCGCCATGGGCCACCCGCTCGGCTGCACGGGCGCCAAGCTCACCGCCACCCTCATCCACGAGATGCGCCGCCGCGGTGTGCGCTACGGCGTGGTGTCGATGTGCATCGGCGGCGGCATGGGCGCCGCGGCCGTGTACGAGAACCCCGACGCTTGATCTGCAAACGGCAACTCATCCACCCGACTGGGTGGATGAGCCCGTCTCATTTCGAACGGGTTGCACGGTAAGGGTTCCCCGCACGCACGTGTGCTTACAGATCTGTATAGATCCTACATGCACAGGCCCCCTTTGAGGGCAGCGCGGACGCGGGAACCCCAAGGAGACGCCATGGGACGCACAGAAGCCGACGGACAAGCCCTCTCTTGGTGGGATGCAGCGGTCCGGTTGAAGGACGATCTCTCGCTCAGGGACATCGCCGAGCGGGTCGGCGTGGAGCCAGCGACGCTGGCCGCCGAGTTCGCGCGACGCGGCGTTCGACGCCGCATTCGCGTCGACGCGCACCCCATCCACGAGCTCCCTCCAGAGCCCGAAGAGGACCTGCCGCCGGAGCCGGACGACGACCTCAATCCGGAGCGCCGATCTGGCAGCAAAGACGGCCGGATTGAAAAACACTTTCATCTACTAGGCAAGGTGCCGGACAGCGAAGTGGCCCGCATGGCGGATGTCAGCATCCGCACGGTCGCGAGCTACCGCGCCCGCAACGAGATCCCCGGCTACGACGGCCCACGCCGTCGCCCCGCGCCGCGCGGCCGTCGCCTGTCGAAGGTGGACGACTTCGGGCCGCTGCTCGGCCGCGTCCCGGACCGCGTCGTCGCGGACATCGCCGGGATGAGCCTGGGCGCCGTCCGCAACTTCCGCATCAAGAAGGGCCTGCCGGCCGCTGGCCGCATCACTCGCCGCGAGATCGACAAACTCGTGCAGACCTGGCAGCGCAGCCAGGGTGGCGCGGCGGAGGAGCCGGTCAAGGCCGCCCGTCCGTCCCCCACGCCGCAGGCCTCGTCGTCCATCAAGGGCGAGCGTCGCGCATGGCGCGTGGTCGTCCACGGTGACCAGGATCCCTTCGTCGTGCTCTCCGGCGAGCTGATCGACGCGGTCCGCCAGGCGATCGCCATCCTCGGCGACGACAGCCAGATCGCGTCGGTCGACGCGCTGGGTCGCGTCCTCTAGTCCAACGCTCGTGCGGGTCGGCGCCTCGGCGTCGACCTGCTCGTCCGCCCGCCGTGCGCCGGGCGGCCCGACGCGCCTACTCGACCTTGCGGAAGAAGGACGGCACGTCGTAGTCCTCGACGTCGACGACCGGGCGACCGCCGGTGCGGCGGTTCACGCGCTCCTCGGGCGAGACGCGGCGCGTGGCGGCGGTGGTCTTGGGGCGCCAGGCGGTGTTCCCGGAGCGGGCGCCCATGTCCTCAAAGCCGGTGGCCAGGATGGTGACCTCGACCCGGTCGCCGAGGCGATCGTCGATCACCCAGCCCCAGATCAGGTTCACGTCCTCGTGGGCCTCGTCGCCGATCAAGGTGGCGGCCTCGCTCACCTCGTGCAGCGTGAGGTCGGACGGGCCGGTGACGCTGATCAGCACGTTGCGCGCGCCCTGGACGCGCACCTCGGCCAAGAGCGGCGTGGAGATGGCGGCAGCGGCGGCGTCGACCGTGCGGTGCGCGCCACGGCCCGTGCCGACGGCCAGCAAGGCGGCGCCGCGGTCGGAGATGATGGTGCGGACGTCGGCGAAGTCGACGTTAATGCGGCCGGTGTCACGGACCAGATCCGAGATGGCGCGGACGCCACGGACCATGACCTCGTCCACCATGGAGAAGGCGGCGGACATGGGCGTGTTCGGATCCACCAGACCGAGAAGGCGGTCGTTGGGGATGATCACGAGCGTGTCGACCTGCTCCTTGAGCGTGGACAGGCCGTCGACCGCCAGGCGGGCGCGCGTGCGGCCCTCAAAGGCGAACGGCGTGGTGGCGATGCCGACGGTGAGCGCGCCCACCTCACGGCAGACCTCGGCGACCACAGGGGCCGCGCCAGTGCCGGTGCCGCCGCCCATGCCGGCCACGATGAAGACCAGATCCATGCCCTGGACCAGCTCCGCGATGCGCTCGCGATCCGCCAGCGCGGCCTCGCGGCCGATGGCGGGGTTGGCGCCGGCGCCCAGGCCGCGGGTGAGGTCACGGCCCAGCTGGAAGCGCTGCGGCGCGCGCGAATTGGCGAGCGCCTGCGCGTCCGTGTTCAGCGCGATGAAGTCCACGCCGGCGACACCGCGCTCGACCATGGTGTCCACCGCGTTGCAGCCGCCGCCGCCCACGCCGATCACAGCCAGCCGCGCGCCGTGGAACTTGGTCTCGTCCTGGCTCATGTGTACCGTTCCTTCCCCGCCGTGACACGCACGCGGGGGCCCCCGAAGGGTTCCCGCCGTTGTACCCACACCTCGGGTCCGTGTCGAAGGTTCTGCGTGAAAGTCGACGCGGTCGTCGGACGATCCTTCACGATCTGGATGTGAAGTCTACGTGTACTCAATCGGCGGATCGAACGAGTTCGCGCGCAGGACCGAATAGGAGGCACGAGACACGTGTCCACGGCTACGAAGAACACGCGCCACGCCTGACGCGACCCAAAGAGAATGGAGTCCGAATGCGCCCTGCCTACGCCCTCGCCCTCGGCCTGACGACGATGCCCCTCTCCGTCGCCGCCGCCGACGAGCCCGCCGCCGCTCCCACGAGCACCACCTACGCCCTCACCGCCTCCGGCAGCGACGTCTACGTCGTCATCCGCAACGACGAGACCGCCTCCCTGTCCCGCCTGGGCCACAACCACGTCATCTACGCGTCCAAGTTCACTGGATCGGTCACGTGGCCGTCCGAGGCCGGCGGCGCGTGCGCGATCGACATCCACGTCCCCGTCGCTTCGCTCGTGGTGGATCCGCCCGGCCTGCGCGCCAAGGCCGGCCTGGACGAGAACACCATCGACGACTCGGACAAGGCGTCGCTCCAGAAGAACATGTGGAGCGCAGGCCAGCTCGACTCCACGCACTACACCGAGGTCCGCTTCCAAGGCACCAAGTGCTCCGGGAACTCGGGCGCGGTGAAGGTGGACGGCACGCTCACCTTTCGCGGCAAGCCCATCCCCCTCAGCGTCAACATGAACGTGACCGCCGCGCCGACCTCGTTCGCGGCCAGCGGCAAGTTCGAGTCTTCGCACACGGCGCTCGGCTACAAGCCGTTCGCGGCGTCGTTCATGGGCCCCCGCAATCAGGACCGCCTGAGCTTCACGATCAACGTGAAGGGCTCACCTAAGTAAGTGGCTCCAAGCGGACATCTGACCCAAACGATGCGGTCGGATGTCGGCGCGCGCGCGACGCGAACGCCCGGCGCGGCTCAGTAGGTGCAGGTGCCGTCGTCGATCGCGGCTTCGGAGTCGAAGTTGGTGGCGGCCGGGTCGGTGCAGCCCGAGCAGGACTCCGCGAAGAAGGTGGCCACGGTGACCTCGTAGGGCCCCGTCTGACGCTCGGTGGCGGGCCACGCGGCGACGGAGCGGCCGCACATGCGGACCTCACCGCTGGCGCCGAGGTCGCCGGACTTGTCGGTCACCTTCACGTCGCAG
>CAIOSP010000114.1 GCA_903861005.1 uncultured Pseudomonadota bacterium | reverse complement strand
TGGCGGCGTGGCGGCGTGGCGGCGTGGCGGCGTGGCGGCGTGGCGGCGTGGCGGCGTGCGGCTTCACAATGCCGGCGTCTGTGACGAACACGAACCGCGCTCGTCCCGAGGCTACCCGACTCGCCGCGACTACGCGCGCACGATCTCCGGCGGGATCGCCCCCATCTTCCCGGCGCGGAAGTCCGCGTACGCCTGCATGACCTCCTCGCGGGTGTTCATCACGAACGGCCCGCCCCACGCGATCGGCTCGCGCAGCGGCTTGCCGCCGATCACCAGCGCGGAGGACGCGACGTCAGCGGAGAGCGTGACCGTGTCGCCGTCGCCCAGGACCGCGAGCTGTCCGTCGCCCACCACCACGCCAGACACCGTCACCGCGCCCTCGAACACGTAGACGCCGACGCGCGCGTCGGGCGGCAGCGCCACCGTGACCGTGGCGCCGGGGGCGAGCGTCCAGTGGTGGTACAGGATCGGCGTGCGCGTGGCGATCACCGACGACACACCGAGCGCCTCGCCCGCGATCACGCGCACCGTCGCGAGCCCGTCGGGCGAGGTGGCGGTGGGGATCGTGCTCGACGCGATCTCCTGGTAGCGCGGCGCCACCCTCTTCTCGGCGCGCGGCAGGTTCACCCACAGCTGGAAGCCGTGCATACGCCCGCCCTCTCGCTGCATTCGCAGCGACGGCATCTCGCGGTGCACCACGCCCGCGCCCGCGGTCATCCACTGCACGTCGCCCGCGGTGAGCGTACCGGCGTGGCCTGCGCTGTCGGCGTGGGCGGACTCACCGTCGAGGATGTACGTCACCGTCTCGAACCCGCGGTGCGGGTGGTCGGGCGCGCCGATCGCCTCGCCCGGGCCGTAGACGATGGGCCCCAGCTCGTCGAGCATCAGCAGCGGGTCCAGGTGGTCCAGCCCTTGGGTCGGGAACGGGCGCCGGACGATGAAGCCCCCGCCCTCTTTCTGACGGTGCGCGGTGCTGACGTGCGTGACGGGGCGGAGCGAGGACATCGGGCCTCCTGCGGCGAATGCGCCGCGTGCTACTTCTTCTCCCACCCGCCGATCGCCTCGCGATCCACCGCCGCGTAGATCGGGGCCAGCGCGCCCAGCGACGGCACCACCGTCGGGTCGCCCTGCACGGTGACGGTGTTCACCTTGCCGTCGCGCCGCGCGGAGATCACCACGGTCACGGCCTTGGCCTCCTGGCCGGTCGACTCGGTCATCATCTCGGCCACGCGCATCGAGCCGTCCACCTGCGGCGGCAGTTCGAAGAAGCTGACCGTGTCGAGCGCGGCGCCGATGCGCGCCAGGGCCTCGGGCGACACGACCTTGGCGTCCGGGTCGTCCTTGGACTTGGGCGTCTGCTGCGCCTCCACGCCGCCCTTGGACGTCACCAGGTAACGACCATCCGCGGCGACGCGGGCCAGCTCACCCGACGCGGGCAGCCAGACCTGGATGAGCGCGTCGTCCGGGAGGGCCGGGGCGGGCGCGGCCTGGGCGTCGGTCGCGGGCGCCTCGGTGGACGGCGCGACGGCCTCGGCGGCGGGGGCCACCGGCGGCGCGGCGGGCTCGGTGTGGCAGGCGAGGCTCTCGACAAGGACCAGGGCGATCAGGGCGGTGCGCATTACTTCCTCCGGCCCCACTCCCTACTGCACCACCCCGCGTCCGTCGCGGAAGAAGACGTCCGTCATGCCGTGCTCGGCCGAAGGCCGCGGCGAGGCGTCGGTCGACACCGACTGCACGACGTCGACCACCGACACCGAGGTCCGCGGCGGCGAGACTGACACGTCCATGGTGATCGACGAGGCGGTGCCGACGCGCCGGCCGCCGCGCGGGCACCGATCGGAGACAGCGCGCGACTGCGCGCGGCCGGCTCATCGCGAGGCGCGCGGGCCGCGTCGCGAGGCGCGTTCGCGAGCGTCACGTTGCCCCTGCCCCACGCGCCCAGGATGCCCGGCACGCCGAGCGCGCTGTCCGGCTTGAACGCGGTCGGGTCCAGGTACAGGTCATCGATTCGCCGGTAGACCACGTCCACGCGGCGCGGGCCGCGGGTGGTCTTCACGAACACGCGGTCCTTGTCGACGAACCGATCCGCGGGCTGCACCAGCGGAAAGCCCGTGCGACGCGCCAGGAAGCTGTGCTCGAAGTACGCCGAGTTGTACGGGCCCGGCGTCAGAACCACCACGCCCGGATCGATGTCCGCGCGCGCCGACCTCATGGCGAGCGCCAGCTGCAGGCGGATCGTGTACTCCTCGACCGACGCCACCCGCAGCTTCTCGAACATCTTGAGCAGCGTGCGCTTGAGGATCGCGCGGTTCTCCAACACGTAGGACACGCCCGACGGGCAGCGCAGGTTGTCCTCCAGCACCCGGAAGGTGCCGTCCGGCCCGCGGAGGAGATCGATGCCGGAGATGCGCGTGTAGACGCCGTGCGGCGGCTTGAGGCCCTGCAGCTGCGGCAGTTAGCCAGGCGACCCCAGGACCCACGCGCGCGGCACGACGCCCGGTCCAGGCTGCGCTGTGGGCCGTAGACGTCGGTCATGACGAGAACGTGACGCCGCCCGTGCGGAAGGCCATGTCCGCCCGCTCCTACCGGCGCCGCAGCTCCTCCGGAGGCAGCGCGCCTAGCCGCTCGGCCAGCACTCCTACGTCCGCGTGTGGCGCGCCGTCTTGGCCGATAATCTCGTCGACCGTTCCCGGCAGGGGGCGGTACGACGCGAGGACATCCTCTCCAGGCGAATCGGTCGGTGAGGCAAGCTCAGTCTGTGTCATCGGCACCCAAGGCCGACGCCCGAGTGTGGAACCGGATGTCGGAGACCCTCCTCATCAAACCCCACTCCAGGGTAGGACCCGAGGCTCATCGTGTGGCGGGATGGTGAGGTCCGTGGCCCAGGCGCCGCCCGGAGCGCCCTACTCCGGGATCGACGGGCAGGGCCCCGGGCGCCCGCTCGGCGGCGGTCACGGGGACCGCGTCGAGCAGCTCGGCCTTGTCGTCGGTGAGCTCGTCGTCTCCGGTGCGTCCACACCGCCGCACGGCGACCGCCACGTGGGAGCGCGCGACGCGTCCGTCGGAGTC
>CAIOSP010000113.1 GCA_903861005.1 uncultured Pseudomonadota bacterium | reverse complement strand
GAAGGCCGCCGCCGAGGCCACGCGTGAGGCGTATCAGAAGCGGCTCACGGAGTCAGGTTTTGGCGTGGTGACGACGGAGATCTTGGACGCGCCGGTGTTTTACTACGCTGAGGATTACCACCAGCAGTACCTCTGGAAGAATCCGGGCGGGTACTGCGGTATAGGTGGAACCGGCGTTTCGTGTCCGATCGGCACGGGCGCGTGACGGCGGAGTGGTCACAGATGGGCGGACGAAACGCCCCGAATCCAGTGGATTCTCTGACCAGTTTCAAGGCCCCCGAGACGCCTCCAGGTCGACGAAGCCGGGCCTCCGGCGGCGACGGCGCACCTGCGGGTGGTGACGTGACGCGCAGTGATTCGGTCTCGGCGCGCCCGCAACCGCCCGCAAATGCCCGAGTTACACCCCGATCGGCCGCGTCGGGATCGTTAAAAATATCGGGTGAAGCACAGTTGTGCTGAATGCGGGCGGGCGTCCAGAACTTATGGGCGCGCCCGCAAATAGGGGCAGAGTCAGGCCCCAGACCGGAGCAGGTACCGGGTGGCCCTGCTGATTCCGACCTTCATCAGCGTGCCATCCTCGACCATTCGCCTGAGCAAGCGCTTCGCTTGATCGACGCTGATCCGGCAGAGCTCCATCGTGCCCGTGCGATCGATCGCACCGTGCTGCTGCACGAAGTTTCGCACCAGCTGCTCTTGCTGGAGCGCGTCGAACCCGGCCTGCCGCGTGTAGTCGGCAGGTCGGCCCTGTCTCGCATACAACTGCGGAGCGAGCGTGTAGGCCCGACCGCGCCCATTCCCGTGTGGGGTCACGAGTCCGTGCTCGACTAGCGTTTCTAGGGTGGCCAGCGCGACGGCGTCGGTGGCGTGCAGGTGTGCGGCCAGCTCCGCACGGGTGAGTCGTCGATGTTCCCGCAGCGCGCCTAGGGCGATCAGCGTGTCCATCGGCAGCGGTGACGCGAGGCGCTGCTCCTCGTCCAGAACCATTCGGAAGAAGGCGAGGTCCGCTTCCGCAGTGGGAATACGGAGCGTCACCATCTGCGACGTGCTGCGTGCATAGTCCGGAGCAGGACGGCCGAAGCGCAACACCCCGCGGAAGATCAGGTCCACCCCCCGGCCTGTGCGTTCGACCAGGCCGATACGCTTGAACGCGTCTGCCAGCTTCGGGTTTCGTGGATGCGGAGCGGTCGTCAGCAGGTTGGTGAGGTTGACGCCATCGACGAAGCCGCCGGGGCTGCTCACGACGAGGAAGTCTCGCTCAAGGCGGATGTAGACGGCGTTGAGCAGCGTGTAGTCGCGGTGGGTCAGGGCGTTGGCGATCGCCTCGCGCAGAGCCCGTCGGTCGATGAGCGGCACCGGAACGCGGAACATCCCGACCTGGATCTCCTTCTCCACGTTGACGGTGCCGAGCGAGGCCTCCAGCCACTCGAAGGCCCGCAGCAGCGGCGCACGCGTGAACTCGTTGAAGCGAACCTCCTCACCATCAAGGAGTTGGAGGGCCAGCTCGTGCGTGGGCACCAGCCGTCGCAGCGACTCGTCTCGACCGATCAGCAACAGGCCCGCCAGCGTGGGCACCCTGACGCCGTCGACACGGGTGGTGAGGCCCAGGGCACCGTCGAGCTCCTCGTCACTGAGCTCCAGCAAGGCCCGATCGCCGTGAAAGCGCTCGACGAACTGACGGAGGCGTGCGCGCTCCGCGGGGTCCAGGTCGGCGAGCGTGGCGCCGGTGAGCGGCAGCGCGGAGGAATCGACCACGCCAAGCCCCGACAGACGATGCGCGAACTCGTGGGGCAGGAAGGGAACGCACTCGGGGCGTCCGTCATGCTGGAGCCTGCGGCGCTTGTAGACGCCGTCACGGGTGGCGACCAGCTGCGCGGCCTTCGGAATGTCGATGCGGGCGACGGAGACGCCGCTGATGACGAGCGTCGACACCGTCACCGCGATCGCGGGCGAGGTGCGGTTCGCGATCAGCGCGCCGAGGCCCGTCACGTTGGCGTGCGAGGCGTGGAGGCCGGTGGCCGTGCCGTCGTCTTCTACGCCCAGGTAAAGCGATCCTCCGTCCGTGTTGGCCAAGCAAACCACGGCCTCCACGAGGTCGCGATTGGGCAGCCCCTTCATGTCGGACTTGAACTCGACGGTCAGCGATTCGGCGGCGGGGATCTGGCTCAAGCGATGCCTCGGAGGACCTTGCGGCGGTGTGAGTCGGGTAGCACGCGGTGGGCGATCACGTGCGCCATTCGTCCTGGTGCGCGAGCATCCACGTGATGAGGGCTTCCGCCTCCGCGGGCCCACGACGGGGACTGCCGAGCAGATCGGCGACGACCTCGCTGGACGCTGCGTAGCGCAGGCCATCGATCTCGGTGTCACCCGTTCCCAGCATCCCAGATCGTCCCTGACCACCCCGTGACGAACCCGTGGTCGCCGCACCTCGGACAGGCCCACTCCACGGTGTCCTCGACGAGTTGTGCTCGGATGCTCCCGCCGCATGGGTGCCGACCCGGGCGACGTCGGCAGTCCGCGCGAGTGTCGACCGGGTCTGCGCGTCGCTGCTCCAGCACGGCCGTGACGATGCCGCCGACGTGCGTCGCCAGCCGCCGTACGGGTGCGGGCAACGAGTAGGGATCGCCGTCGTCGGGCTGCCAGTGCCGGAGATCGACCACCAAGGCACCACCCCGAGCGAACCGACTCGGCGGTTCGAGGGGACGCGGCGTCCACGGCTCCCCAGCGAGCGCACGCTCGACCCGCGCGATGCTCACGGCCCCGAGGATCGCTTCGCGGCTTGCGAGCAGCTCACGGCGCGCCTCGCCGCTCGGGGCGGCCTCCATCGCGACCATCCAGTCATCGAGATCTGCGAGCTGGGCCTGAACGGCCGGGTGGCCATGGACCGCCACGAGCCTCGGGAGGTGCGGGGAGCGTCGCCAGAGGTCGCCCGAGCTCCGCACGTAGTCGGCGGCCCACTCGGGCTCGGCGACATTTGAGCCATGCCAACCGCGCACGCGGGTCCAGGGCCTGCCGAGCAGCATCGGCGCGACGTAACGGTTCTGCACCATCCCGCGGATGAGGGCGCGGTCGGCTTCGGCGGGTCGGCCAGACTCAAGCAGTGCGAGCGCTAGTCCGAAACAAGGGCCGGCGTCCTCGTCCGCGCGTTCGTAGGCCGCAATCGCATCACGGGTGCGCCCAAGCCGGTGGTACGCGTCGCCGAGCAGGTACCGGACTCCCTGGTTGTCGCGGGGGTTCCACGCGAGGAGTTGTTCGTAGATCCGGGCGACCGCGTCCCATCTCCCGCGGACTGCGAGCACGTGCGCCAGGTTGCCCTGCGCTCGGAGGTAGGGGCGGTTCTCCAGCATGCCCCATGGGAGGAAGCCGCCGTCGGCCTCGAGGTGCCGGGCGCCGCCGTCCACCGCGCAGCGGAAGTGCGCTTCGGCCTCGTCGAGGCGGCCGAGCTCCATCTCAGCGAGGCCGAGATGGTTGTGCGCGTCCGCGTGGAGGGGATCGAGGCTGTGCACTTCGCGAAAGCTCCGGATGGCGAGATCCCGGTCACCGGACCACCACTGCTCCATGCCCTCGTCGAACACTTCGTCGGCGCTGCGATCTCGCACGGCGAGGTCGGCCGGTTGGGAGGACCGGCCCAGCACCCGGTCGAGTTGGTCCGCGACGCGCGCGAGAGCGGGGCGGCACTGGTCGAGCATGGCGCGGTCGCCGGCGCGTGCCGGGCTGGTCCGGCTAAGCATCGCCGCCAGCGCCTCGGCGAAGTCGGCGATGGGGGATGGCAGCGGCGTCGCTTCGGCCTCCAGGCGCAGCCGGTGCCGCGCCAGATCGGCGCGCACCTGGTCCCAGTCCGCCTCGACGTCCGGGTACTCGCGTGCGACCTGGGCTTGCCAAATGTCGAACTGCCCCAGCGTCTCTTCGAGCTCTGCGGCCGAGGCGAACGTCGCGATCACCTGCTGGCGGACCCGCCCGCCGACGCGACGGCTGTGAACGACCGCGACCTGTCCCCGTTTCCGGCGAACGAACATGTAGTGCTCCACTATTCGAATAGAGAACTACATCGGCGGCCCACCCTCGTCGAGTCTGTTGGCGTCGTTCATCGCCTCGATGGCCACGCCCGCGCGGCGGCAATGCGCTCCGCGACCTCGTCCGCCCGCTTCCTGGCGTGGGCGGTCCCGTGTGCGCGGAGGTCGTCGAGCAGTTTCTGGTAGAGCGCCAGCGCCGCGTCCGCGTCGTACACCTCCAACGATCGCGCGACGTCCTCCGTCGCCGCCCGCCAGGTGCTGTCCTTCAGGCCGTCGAGCTCGGCGAGCGCACCCCCGACGTCGCCGCGATCTGCGGCAATCCGTGCCCGAACGGGCTGGTACTTTGAGCGCGTGGCGTCGATGGCTTCAAGGTGGTCGAGCACGCGCGGCCACTGACCTGAGGCACAGGCGGCCTCGCGCAGCGCCTTGTAGTGGCCGATGTCGGTCCGCACGTTGAAGCTGCTGAGCGCCTCCAGAAGCGAGTCGAGTTTCGGCGGCAGTGGAAGGTCGTGGTCTTGCATCCACGAGCGAAGGTGGTGGTTCGACGTCGACAGCATGCCTGCGTGGTCGCGGACCGCGTCTCGCGCGGGCTCCCGGTGGCCGTGCCGGATCAGCCGATCGGCGAGGTCCGCCACGTCGCTGCCCGGCGCCGCCCGGACCAACGCGATCGCCTCGGCAACACGGCCAGCGGCGACGAGCAGGTCAAGCCGCTCGGCGTCCAGTTCGGCCGCTGCCAGTACGCGCTCACGTTCGACCGGTCCGAGGCTGTCGCCGACGAGACGGAGGACGAGGCGTCCGCCGTGCTGGCGGTGCCAGCGCGCGTGGCTGTGGCTTCCGCTTGGGAGCGCCGCGAGGGTGATAGCCGCCATCGCCTCGCGCTCGACCGCAGTGGTTCGCTCGACAAGGATGGTCGCCGCTGGCTCGTCCATCCCGAAGCTGCCGTGCTCCAGGCAGTCCCACCGGAACACGGAGAACACGTCGTCGAGGATCGCGCGGCGCGCGGCGCAGTCCGTGGTCTGGTCAAGGCACTTGCCCAGGCCGGTCACGCACTCGTTCACGATGCCTGCGACCTCGCTCTCCTCGTCCCGGATGGACAGGTAGTGGCGAAGGACGGTGAGGGCGATGGTGCGCCAGACGACGTGTGCGTCGGCCACGGCCCCCGCGTCGAGGAAGTGCGTCCCGAGGCCAACCAAGGGTGTGAGCTCACGCTCCGCGCGCATCGAGGCGCGCCAGTCGTCGCCCATCGTGAGCAGGATCTCCGTGACCTGCGCGGCGACCGGTTCGGGCTGAATGGGGCGGCGCTCGCTCGGCAGTGGGATCTGGACGAGGTCCGCCAGGCTGGGCTCACGGTCGAGCAGGCGATGGACCAGCGCGACCAGCTGGTCGCGGTCGAGCTCGTCGAGGCGTCGGTGGACGGGGTCAGACATCGCGGGTTCCCCGAGCGCGCAGTTCGGTCTGGTCTGCGGCCGGGACGTCGTAGCTGGCCATGCGTACAGGCGCTGTCCTACACCCTCGTCGACATCGGCAGCTTCCGCACCGGCGCGACCGCCCGCGGCGACAGCCCCGTCTTCCCCGTCCCGCGGATCGCCTCCGCCAGGTCCCCGGCGATCACCCGCTCGCGCCCGGCGACGTCATGCACCAGGCTGTGGTTCGCCAGCCACCGGCGCGCGTCGGGCTCCCGCATGCCGAGCATCGCGATCGCCTCCGCCATCGTCAGCACGTCGCACGGGCCGAGACCCACCGGCCGCGCGGCGCTGGTCACGCGCCCGCGCTTCGCGCTGCCCGACAGCCGCATGAGCTGGGCCAGGATGTCAACCGCCACGTTCAAGGGACCACCCCGCCGCCAGGATCTAGAGACCACCCTACCGTGATCATCGGCGTCGATGCGCTAAAGCGCGCGTGGGACATTCGATAGGATCGACGGCGAAGGTCACCTTGCGTCTGTATGACGGACACGTATCCGGCCTAGTCAGGGGCCTACGGGGCGCTGTATGACCCTCGACACGGGTCGGCAGGCCAGCGGCATCCCGGCTACTCGGCGTCGTTCCGCGCTGTCTCAATCCAGCGCCCGTCGATGTGTTCGTACAACACGGTAGGGCGGTCGGGCCGGATGGGCTTGAAGTAGGACTCGGCCATCGCCACGCCGCGCGCCGTCTGGATGCGCCACGGGGACGTGATCGCGGGGCGGCTCGCGCGGTTGTCGAACGCGACGCCGATCACGGGCACGTTGACGCCGCGGTGGGGCACGAACACGTAGTCGCCGGGCACCCAGCGCGGGGCCCGGACGGGCACGCCGGTACGGGTCACGGCGGCCGCGGAGAGCAGGCGCGGGGGAAGGGCCGCGCGGATCGCGGGGTCGGTGGGCTTGAAGCCAGGGCGGGACGGTCGCATGCTGAACCCCTTGTGATGGGTGAGGTCTAGGATGACGGCTTGGCGTGCCTCTGCGATCGACGGGGCGGACACCGCGATCGCCAAGTTCAGGGCGAACCCTGGGGCGCTGGGGTTGGCTTCACGATGGACTCGGGCGTGGAATCGCCATCGGCAGACATCGTGGCGGTGCCAAGGTTAAGGAGTCTACCGTGAACATCGGCGTCGACGCTCTAACGTGCGCGTGGGACATTCGATACGATCGTCGGCGGAGGGTGAGCTTGGCTCTGCATGACGGACACGCATCGGGTCTCGGCGCGCGTGAGCGCCCGCCGTCCGAAACCTCGATGCCGCCAACGGGGCGGAGGTCCTGGGGCCTGTCGTCCTCATCGTGGGCACTCTTCCGTAGGACGTGGGCAGTTCGCAGAATAAGAAAGGTACAAAGGGTATCAAAACCTTCTCACCAGCAGTACCTGTGGAAGAATCCGGGCGGGTACTGTGGGATCGGCGGGACGGGCGTGAGCTGCCAGGTGGGCACGGGCGCCTGACCCTCGCGACGCGTCGTCGACGCGCGCTTCGTTCGGACAGATCCTGTCCGCTTCGCGCTGGACCCCGCCGCGCCGCACGCTAGACGGCGCCCAAGGCGGGGTCATGCGCATCCTTCACACGTCAGACTGGCACCTCGGGAAGGTGCTCCACGAGCGATCGCTCCTGGACGATCAACGGCACGCGCTCGATCAGCTCGCGCAGCTGCTGGTGGACGATCCGCACGATCTGCTCGTGGTGGCCGGCGACATCTTCGATCGTGGCATCCCGCCGGAGTCGGCGGTGGCGCTGCTTGGCGATTGGCTGAACCACGTCCGTGGCGTGGCGCCTGAGCTGCCCATCGTCCTGATCGCGGGCAACCACGACAACGGCGTGCGGCTGGCCTGGTCCCAGGGCCTGCTGGCGCGGTCGGGCGTGCACATCCGCGGCGAGGCGGACCGCGTCGAGCACCCCGTTCGCATCACCACCGCCGCGGGCGAGAAGGCTGAGGTGTGGGCGATTCCGTTCCTGTGGCCGGGCAGCATGGCGTCGGCGGACGGCGGGCCGACCACGCAGGCGGCGGCGCTCGAGGCGGCGGTCGGCAAGATCCGCGCGCGGCAGAGCCCAGGCCTCACCCAGGTGGCGGTGGCGCACTGCTTCGCGCAGGGCGGCAAGGTGTCGGACTCGGAGCGCACGCTGATCGGCCAGGCCACCACGGTGGACGGCGCGCTGTTCGGCGGGTTCGACTACGTCGCGCTGGGTCACCTGCACCGGCCGCAGTCGGTGGGTACCCACGCGCGCTACTCGGGGTCCTTGCTGCAGTACAGCTTCTCTGAGTCTGGCGACACCAAGGGCGTGCTGTCGGTGGATGTGCGCGCGGGCGCGCTGCCGCTCGCCACGCAGAAGGTGATCACGCCACTGCGTCCCCTGCGAACGCTGTCGGGCACGCTCGACACGCTGCTGCGCGGCGATGCGTTCGAGGCGTGGCGCGACGACTACCTGTCGATCACCCTTGAGGAGGCGGTGCTCGCGGGCCAGCCGATGCTGCGGCTGCGGGCGCGCTACCCGAACCTGCTCCAGCTCAACAACCCGGTGGTGGATGTGAGCGGGCTGCCCACCTCGGCGGCCGAGCGCCCCCGCGATCGCGATGACCTTGGCGCGGACTTCGTCGACTTCCAGCAGCACCTGCGCGGGGGCGTGGCGCCGCCGGACGTGCTCGCGGCGTTCACCACGCTCCGCGCGTCGCTCGGCGGAGACGCACGATGAGGCCGCTCGAGCTTGAGCTCCAGGGCTTCGGGCCCTACGCCGACAAGCAGCTCATCCCGTTCGACAGGCTCGACCCGGTGTTCTTGATCGGCGGTGACACGGGCGCGGGCAAGACCACGCTGTTCGACGCGATCAGCTACGCGCTCTACGGGCAGCCGCTCGGCACGCGCGCGTCGGATCAGGTGCGGTCCAACCTGGTGGCGGACGACGTCAGCACCTACGTGCGCTTCCGGTTCGCGTGCGGCGGGGCGGTGTGGGAGGTGTACCGATCGCCGTACACGGTGCGCGCGGCCAAGCGTGGCGGCGGCACGGTCGTCGAAGAGATCACGACGCTGCAGCAGATCGGCGCCGATGGCGTCCGCACCCCGTTCCCCGGAAAGCCTGGCGAGATCAACCGCAAGCTCGCGGGCGAGATCCTCAAGCTCTCTCACGACCACTTCTCCAAGATCCTCGTGCTCCCGCAGGGCGAGTTCCAGCGCTTCCTGGAGATGGAGTCCTCGCAGCGCGGCGTGATCCTGGAGCGCCTGTTCCCGATCGAGGAGCATCGTCTGCTCAAGACGCGCGCGGACGACTCGGTGCGCGGCATCCTGGCCGCGGTGAAGGAGAAGGAGGCGGCGCTCGCCGAGGTGCGGCGTGGGTTGCTCGCGGGCCCCGAGGTGGCGGACCTGGAGGCACACCTTGACGCGGCGGACGCGGCCTTGGTGGGCGCCGTGTCGCAGGCGGCGCAGACGGAGCTAGGAGCCAACAAGGCGGCGCAGACGGCGCGCGCCGCGCTCGACGCGGCGGGGCTGCTTGCGCGTCAGCTGGAGCAGCTGGCGACGGCGACCGCGGAGCGCGCGGTGGTGGAATCTCAGCGCGAGGCGACGGACGCCGCGCGGCAGACGCTCGACGCGAGCCGGCGTGCGACGCTCGCGCAGCTGGCAATCGACGCCGAGGCCAAGCTCCGCGCACAGGTGGGCGAGGCGGCGTCGCTGCTGGAGCGGCAGACCGGCGCGCGGGACGCGGCGACCGCGCGACGGGAGGCCATGCGGGCGCAGGTGGACGCGCTGCCCGCGCGCGAGTCGGCGCTGCGCGCGGCGGAGGAGGCGCAGGTCGGGCTGGAGTCGCGCGTCGGCGATTTGACGTCGCTGGTCTCAGCGGAGACGGCGTGCAGGACCGCCGCGGAGGCCGTGACGGCGACCGTCGAGCGGGTGGGCGCTGCGGCGCAAGCGGTGGCCGGGGCCGAGGCTTCGCTGGCCGAGCTCGCGGCGCCGGCGGCGGCGCGGACGCCCGCGTCCGACGCGGCCCGGGCGGCGCGGGATCGCGTCGGCGCGCTGGACGCGCTCGCGCCGGACGCCAAGCGGATCCGGGACTGGTCGGAGCGGTACGCCCCAGAGCTGGACAAGCGGCGCGCGTCGGCGCGGACGTCGGCGTCGAGACTGCAGGCCGAGGAGGAGGCCGCGCGGGTGGCGCTCGACACGGCGCGCGCGCGTCGGGACGCGCAGGCGGCGGCGTGGCTGGCGGGCACGCTGACGGAAGGCGCGGCCTGTCCGGTCTGTGGCAGCGTGGACCACCCGGCGCCCGCCCATGGGGGCGCGGGGGACGAGGACCTGCGCGCGTCGGTGGCGAACGCGGAGCGCGCGTTGGCGTCGGCGACGTCGGCGGTGGCGGCGGACGCGGCCACGCAGCGTGAGGTGGAGAGCAAGGCAGGCGTGCTGCTCGAGGTGGCCGAGGAGGCGACACAGCGCCTGGTCGCGGCCGGCTTTGGTGACGTGGGGGCCTGGCAGCAGGCGAAGGTCGAGGCGGACACTGAGCAGCGTCGGACGGCCGACGCGTTGACCACGCTGGAGGCCACGCTGGCGACCCGGCCCACGCGCGAGAAGGCCCTGGAGCTGGTGCGCGCGCGCAAGGCCGCGGCGGACGAGGCGGCGGCCAAGGCGGCGGTCGACCAGGCGTCGGCCGAGGCGTCGAAGGCGGCGCTGATCGCGCGTGTGGGGGCGGTGGACGACGTGCAGGCCGCGCTGGCGCGCGCTCGCGCGGAGCTGGTCGCCGCGCGCACGCGCACGGCTTCGGAGCGGGAGGCGATCCTCGCGCTGCGCGCCGCGTGGAGCGCGCTGGAGTCGGAGGTCGCGGCGGCGGCGGCCGCGGTCACGACCACGTCGGACTCGCTCGCGGCGCTGCGGGCACGTACGGCAGCGGCGCTGGCGGCGGTGACCGAGGCGCTGGTGGCGCAGGGGTTCTGGACGGCGGAAGACGCGCTGGCCGCGGTGCGCGCGCCCGCGGTCGAAGCGTCGCTGCGTCGGCAGGTCGACGCGTGGGTGGAGCGGGTCACCCAACTCGACACGCAGGTCCGCGATCTCAGCGCGGCGGTCTCGGGTCGCGCGGCGCCGGACTTGGTGTTGCTGCGCCAGGAGGCGGAGTCGACCGCGGCGTCGGCGGTGGCGGCGACCGCGGCGCGCGCGGGCGCGGAGCGCGACCTGTCCGACTTGCGCGTTCGTCGCGCGAGGCATGTCGCGCTGCAGGCGGAGATCGACGCGCTCACCCAGGACAGCGCGGGCCTGCTGCAGCTGGCCAAGGACCTGGGCGGGGACAACGCGCGGCGCGTCGACTTCCCGACCTACGTGCTGATGGGCTGGCTCAACCAGGTGCTCGCGCGCGCGACCACGCGGCTGCAGGTGCTGAGCGAGGGCCGCTACCGTTTCGCGCTGCGCGCGGACGTGACCGATCGCCGCAAGGCCGCGGGGCTCGACGTGGACGTGTTCGACGCCTACTCGGCCGATCGACGCGACGTGAAGACGCTGTCGGGCGGCGAGAAGTTCATGGCGTCGCTGTCGCTGGCCCTCGGGCTCGCGGACGTGATCCAGGAGCGGGCCGGCGGCATCGAGCTCGACACGCTGTTCATCGACGAGGGCTTCGGCAGCCTGGACCCGTCGGCCATGGACCGGGCGCTCCAGGTGATCGACGAGATCGGCGCGCACCGCCGCGTGGGCGTGATCAGCCACGTGGAGAGCGTGAAGAAGGCGATCCCCTGCCATGTGCTGGTGGAGAAGTCGCCGACCGGCTCGACGGTGCGCGTCGGGTAGGGCGGCCTACCAGGCCGACATGGGCCCGAGGTTGTAGGCCTCGACGCCGGCCGCGCGGAGCGTGGCCGTGGCGCTGCCGCTGCGGGCGCCGGAGCGGCAGTAGAGCACGACGGGCTTGCCGACGTTGAGCTCGGCCACGCGGCCGCCGATCTGGTCGACCGGGACGTTCTTGGCGCCGGGGATGGCGCCGCCGGAGAACTCACCGGGGCTGCGCACGTCGATCAGGAGGGCGCCGGCCTTGACCAGCTCGCGCGCCTTGGCGCTGTCCACGCTGGTGCTCGCGCCGCCGCCGCCGCCGCCGCCGAACAAAGATTGGAAGAACGACATCTGAACCTCCGCGAAGAACGCTTGATCGCGTCTGCTGGTTCATGTTATATGTCGGATATGACATACGTCAAGCTCGAAGACCTCGAAGACGCCTCCGACCTGCTCGCCGCGCTCGCTCACCCGATCCGCCTGCGCATCGTCGCGGGCTTGCTGGATGGGGGGTGCTGCGTCGGGCCCATGACGGAGTGCCTGCAGCTCCCGCAGCCGCTGGTCAGCCGCCACCTGGGGATCTTGCGGGACGCCGGCGTGGTGACCGTGCAGCCCGAGGGTCGGAACCGCCGCTACGAGGTGATCCACCCGAAGGCCGCCGCGCTGGTGGCGGCGCTGCTGGGGGACGTCGAGGCGCCGTTCGTCGTAGCCGAGGCGGGCTAGGACCGTGGGCCAGCGAAGCGTGAGTCGCTCGTGACGAGCGGGCCCGGATTCGCTCAGGCGAGCGCGACGTGCCTCAGGGATCCAGCTCGTCCGAGCTGTCCATGAACAGCACGTCGGGCGACGACCGCAGGCACGAGTCGTTGATGGTGAGCGCGGTGATCGCGCGCCACGGGATGTAGCCCAGCTCCGACTGGCATCGGGGCGCCAGGATCGTGGCGATGTAGGCCGACTGGATCTGGTCGGAGGTCACCAAGACGGGCGCGTCCACCGGCATGCCGTAGTGTAGGAGCATGCGCGTGGTGTCGCGGATGTTGGTGGTGGTGTGGCGCGCGTACGGGTCGACCAGGATGGCGGCCTCGGGGACGTCGTAGGTCTCCATGAGGTAGCGCTTGATCTCGATCGCCTCGGCGTAGACGGTGCGGTCGGGGTGGACGTGCCCGCCGGACGGCATGAGGAAGGGCGCCAAGCCCGCCCGCCACCGCGCGACGGCGACGTCGGCGCGCTGGGCGCTGATCGGGTTGAGCGCGGTCTCGGCGTCGTCGGGCCCCTGACCGGGGATCACGATGGCGGCGAAGCGCCACTTGTCCCAATGAAGGGTGGGGATCCGGGCGATCGCCGCGGCGTTCTCGCCCTCCACGATCGGCTCGTAGCGGGCGGCCTCGTCGCGCCCGTCATGGCGCAGGCCCGCGGCGGCGAGGTGCGCCATGGGCGCCCAGATCGGGGCGTCGGACGGCAGGACCGCGGCGGCCTCGGCGAACATGGCGATCTGCTGGCTGGGGTCGCGGTTCAGGACGAAGCCCTGCACCAGCTCTTTGGCCCGCGACACCTCGTCATCCCACGCGGCGCCGATCAGGTCGGGGTTCGCGTCGCCGGCCCAGCGTATGAAGGCGCCGGAGGGCTTGAGGTGGTCGTCGATCAAGGCGGTGTTCTGGCCGCCGAACAACGCGATCAAGCGCTCCCGCGCGAACGTGATCTCGGCGTCGCTGAGCAAGACGGCCTCAGTGATGCAGCCCAAGTCGCCCGCGCAGGACGAGACGCCCTGCAGGCGAGCACGGACCGACGCAGCCGACTGGGTGAGCGTGTCGTCGTCGTCCATCGTCTGCAGCGAGGTGGGGTCATTCTCGAGGATGGCGAAGAGCGGGAACAGTTGCGCCACGAGCCGATCGTCCCCATGGGGGAGCGCGTAGGCGGGGTCAAAGCCCTTGCCGTCAAACGCCACGTCGGTGGTGCACTTCGACGGGTCGAGCACGTCGAACTCGGCGGGGGCGTCCGTGTCGACGGCCACGTCGTTGTCGGCGTCGGTGTCGCCGTCTGGGGTGCCGCTCCCGTTGCAGGCGGCGAGGAGCACGAGGCAAGCGAGGGAAGCAAGGCGCATGGCGGAACCTCGGCCGCGTCGTATCTCTCCACGAACGGGGTCGCGACGTGTGCCACGACCCTGGCACCGGATAGCCACCGGTGCGGAGGGGCCATGGTCGCCGCCTGTCAGCTTGAGTCGGTGCGCAAGACGTACGGGGACGGCGCGGGCGTGGTGAACGCGCTCGAGGGCGTGTCGCTCGTCATCCAGCCGCGTGAGTTCACGGTGCTGGCTGGGCCTTCGGGCTCGGGCAAGACCACGCTGCTCAACCTCATCGGCTGCTTGGACCAGCCGTCGGCGGGCTCGGTGTTCGTCGACGGGCAGAACACGTCGGGCATGAGCTCGCGCCAGCTCGCGGCGCTGCGGGCCGATCGGATCGGGTTCGTGTTCCAGTCGTTCAACCTAGTGCCGGTGCTGACCGCCGCCGAGAACGTCGAGATGGCGCTGCACCTGTCCGGCAAGAAGTGGGGCGACGTGCGGGACCGCGCGCGGGCCATGCTGGCGTCGGTGGGCCTGGACGGCATGCACGCGCGCTACCCCAACCAGCTCTCGGGCGGCCAGCAGCAGCGCGTGGCGATCGCCCGCGCGCTGGTGAAGGAGCCCGCGCTGGTGATCGCGGACGAGCCCACGGCCAACCTCGACAGCCACACCGGCGAAGAGGTCCTCGCCCTGGTGCGTCGCCTCAACGAGGAGAAGGGCGCGACCTTCGTCTGCTCCACGCATGACGCGATGGTGATGTCGCGGGCCCGACGCGTGGTCACGCTGCGCGACGGCCACATCGTCAGCGACGAGGAGCGCGCGTGATCCTCATCAAGCTGGCCGCACGCAACGTCCGACGCAACGTCGTGCGGTCGTCGCTCAGCCTGGTGGCGGTGATCGTCGGGACCATGTCGCTCATCGTGGGCCACGCGTTCCTGGCGGGGCTGCGGGTGAACGTGATCCGCTCGCAGATCGACGTGGTGTCGGGCGACGCGGTGCTGCAGCCGCTCGACTACCCGGATGAGCGGTTGACTCACCCGGTGGACGCGCTGTTCACGGTGGAGCCGGACCTCGCGACGTGGTTGGACTCGAGCACCCAGGCCTGGACGACGCGCCTGATGTTCGTGCCGACGGCGATCCACGGCCCCGACAGCATCCGCGTGCGTGGCATCGGCTTTGACCCCGCGCGCGACGAGGCGGTGTTTCCGCGCGACGCGTGGAAGGTGGTGGGGCACGTGCCGAAGTCGGGCGCTGAGGGCGTGCTGGTGGCGTCGAGCGTGGCGCGGCTGCTGTCGCTGCACGAGGGTGACCAGCTCACCATGCAGGTGCGCACGGCGGCGGGCGCCATCAACGCGCTGCAGATGCCGGTGGCGGGCATCGTCGCCGCGTCCAACCCGTGGGTGGATCGCTCGGCCGTGTTTGTGCCGATGGACCTCGCGGACAACCTGCTCCAGGCCCACGGGACGATCAGCCACGTCGCCACGCGCCTGGCGGATCACGACGAGGAGGCTGTCGACGCGTTCGCCACCGCGTTCAAGGCGCACGGCGGCGCGACGCGCGAGGTCTCGACCTGGATGGCCCAGACGCACGACATCCTCGAGATCGACAAGATGCGCAGCAAGGCGCTCAACATGTTGGTCGGCGTGCTGATGGCGATGAGCGCGATGGGCATCGCGAACACCGTGCTGATGGCGGCCTACGAGCGAATCCGCGAGATCGGCACGCTGCGCGCTCTGGGCATGGCGGAGAGCCAGGTGTTGGCGCTCTTCCTGACCGAGGGCGTGGTGCTGGGCGTGGTCGGCTCCACGATCGGCTGCGCGATCTCCACCGCGATCGTCATGTACTTCACGACGCACGGCATCGACCTGTCGGCGTCCATCGACCGCTCGGGCGGCATGTCGATCCCCATCTCCACCATGCTCTACGTCGCGTACGAGTCCAAGTGGGTGGTGCTCGCGTGGACGTTCGGCGTGGGCATCGCGACGATCGCGTCGGTGCTGCCCGCGCGCATGGCGGCCCGCATGGCGCCCGCCGACGCGGTGCGCGCATGATCCCCTTCGTCCGATCGGCTCGGGTCGGTCTCCTCCGCGCGCGACGCGGCCTCGGCAGGTAGTCCCATGCTGCTTCTGCGACTGGCGATGCGAAATGTCCGACGCAACGTGCACCGCACGGTGCTGACCGCGGGGACCGTGGTGTTTGGCACCGCGCTGCTGACCGTGGCGCTCGCGTGGCTGACGGGCGTGTTCGGCACGCTCACCAACACGATGGCGTCGTTCGGCGGGCACGCGCGCGTGATGACCACCGCGTTTGCGGCGCGTGAGGAGCTGATGCCGCTGAGCGAGCACCTGCAGCACGCGGACGACCTGGCCGCGGCCGCCATGAAGCTCCCCGGCGTGCGCGCAGCCTACCCACGAATTGTGACCGGCGTGACGCTCACCAAGGGCGACGAGATCGGCGACCAGTTCGGCTTGGCCGTCGGCGCGCCGATCGGCTGGTACACGGACCAGCTCCACCTGGGCAAGGACATCGTGCTCGGCACCATGTTCACCGGGGCAGACGGGGAGACGGTGCTGGGTCGCACCGTGGCTGAGGCGATCCACGCCCAGGTCGGCGACACGATCATCGCGCTCGGCATGACGCAGGACGGCGCGATGGCGCCGGTGAAGGCCAAGGTCGTCGGCATCGCGTCCGGCGGGAACCAGCTCGTGGACAACGGCATCTTCCTGCCGCTGGAGCCGCTGCGCTGGATGGCCGATGTCGACGACGGCGCGACTGAGCTGCTGATCTACGGCGACGACAAGACCGAGGGCAAGACGCTCGCGGCCGAGCTTCGCGCGGACCCGGCCTTCTCCGACGACGTGGTTCAGGCGTGGGACGAGCAGCCCTCCACCGCGGGCATCGTGGCCATGACTGGCGTGGTCAACAGCATCATCAGCAGCATCATCGTGTTCGTGTGCGCGCTGGGCGTGTGGAACACCATGATGATGTCGGTGATGGAGCGCACCCGCGAGATCGGCGTGATGCGCGCCATGGGCCTGACGCGGCCGGGCACCGTCGTGCTGTTTGTGGTTGAGGGCCTGTTCATCGCGGCGATCGGCGGCGCGGTCGGCGTGGCGCTGGGCTGCATCCCCGCGTACGCGCTGCAGGTCTACGGCGTGAACCTGGGCGACAAGATGGCCCACAGCGCGGGCGTGCCCGTGCAGTCGCACGTCTACGCGCTGCTGACGGTGGGCGTGGTGGTGGAGGCCTTCACGCTGGGCCTGTGTACGGCGCTGGTCGGGACGGCCTTCCCAGCGTGGCGCGCCGCGTCGATCCAGCCGGTCGACGCGATGCGGTCGAGGTAGTCGCGGCGGGGACGGGTCGTCCCTGGTCGCGGGTTGAACGTCTTGGAGGATCTCTTGAACGGTCGATTCGTGCTCGCGCTGCTCCTCGCGTCGTCGCTGCCGGTCGTGGCGTCGCTGTCCCAGCCTGCGGTGGCGGGAGAGGTCGCGGTCCCGACGGCGGACCAGCTGCTCTCCTACGTCGACAAGAACATGACCTTCGCCACCCGCACGGCGACGATCAAGATGACGGTCGTCAGCCCGCAGCGCACGCGCACGTTCGTCATGCAGACCTTCGGCCGCGGCGAGACCGAGTCGGCGATCGAGTACTTGGACCCGGCGCGCGACAAGGGCACCAAGATGCTCCGCCGCGGCGACGAGATGTGGATGTGGCTCCCCAGCGTGGAGAGCGTCCAGAAGATCAGCGGCCACATGCTGCGCCAGGGCATGATGGGCTCGGACCTGTCCTACGAGGACATGATGGGCGCGGCCCAGCTGCGCGACAAGTACACGGCCAAGGTGACGGGCGCAGAGACCAAGAACGGCGTGCTGTGCTGGCGCGTGGAGATGATCGCCAAGGACGCGACCGTGGCGTACCCCAAGCGCATCAGCTGGATCGACCAGAAGTCGCACATCCCGATCAGCCAGGAGCTGTACGCGGTGTCGGGCATGCTGCTCAAGGTCTGGGACATGAGCGACATCCGCACCTACGACGGCGGTCGCCAGTTCCCGGCCAAGATGGTGATCATCGACAAGCTCAAGCAGGGCACGTCGACCACGATCGAGATGACGTCGATCACGTTCGGCGTGGCGCTGGAGGAGGAGACCTTCTCACAGCGCTGGCTTGAGCGGCACTAGACGCGCGGCGCCGCCTCGCTAGCTGAGCCCGAGCTCGACCTTGCGCGTCGCCTGCCAGTCCTTCACGTGCTCGACCGAGACCTGGCGGTGGTGGTCGAGCGCCCAGGCCAGGGCCGCGATCAGGTCCTGCGGGTCCTCGGTGCCGACGGCTAGGCGCACCAGCCGGTCGATGCCCTGGCGGCGCAGGCGCGGCGCGGGCGTGAAGTACTCGCTGACCGTGGTGTGGTGGTTCACCTTGGTGACCAGCCCGTCGAACGAGAGCGCGTAGCGGATGACCTTGGTCATGGCGATCACGTCGGTCAGGTGGCGGTGGCCGGCCTCGTCGAGGTCGCGCACGCGGAACGCCATTAGCGAACCGGGGCGCGCGTAGGCGCGGGCGATCACCTCGGCGTCCACGTGATCGGGGCGCGAGGGGTGCAGCACGGACTCGACGTCGGCGCGCGTGGCGAGGAAGGCGGCGACCTGGGTGGCGGTGGCGCAGCGGGTGGCGTGGAGCGCTGCGGCCTGGGCCAGGTCGCGCACGATCGACGCGGCCGCGCGCCACGACAGCGTGCCGCCGCGCATGGCCTGCAGGTCCATCACGATGTTGAGGAAGCCGATCCGGTTGGAGACGAGGTAGCCGAGCGTGTCGCGGTCCTGGCCAACGACCGCCTTGGTGCCGGCCGACACGACCACGTCGATGCCGTCGTAGGACAGCAGCGATCGGGCGGGGCCCCAGGGCGTGGCAACCGTGTCGTCGAGCACGATGCGCAGGTCCGGGGCGCGCTCGGCGCGCAGCGCGTTGGCGGCGGTGGAGACGGCGTCAGGGTCGACCGCGCGGGTCAGCGGGTTGCTGTAGGTCTCGGCCATCACCAGCTTGGTCTCGGGCCGGACCTCAGCGTGCAGGGTGGCGGCGTCGAGGTGGTCGACCAGCGTGATCTGGGCGCTCACGCGCTGCGCGGTCCACTCCAGGTGCGCGCGCGTCTTGCCGTAGATCTGGCGGCACAGGATGGCGTGGCTGCCGGGCGTGACCAGCGCGTCGATGGCAAACGCGACCGCAGACGCGCCGCAGTCGGTGACGATCGCGCCCTTGGCGCCGTACAGCCCCTTGAGCGCGCGGATGAGCGCGCGGGCCTCGTCCGTGCCGTAGCGGGCGTAGACGGTGGGCAGTTCGCTCCAGCAGGTCTCGCCGAGGAAGGCGTTCGCCTCCTTGCCCTCTTGCCACGCGGCCATCGCGTCCGAGCCCATCAGGTCGTGCATGACGGTGGGGTCAGTGGGGTGCAGGCCGGGCACGCCGGTGGCGCGGATTCGGGCGTCGATGCCGTCGTGCAGGGCGCGCGTGGACGGCTGCCAGGACGACGGAGGCTGCGGCACGGAGGTCATGGCCACTCCCAAAGGGTCGGCGGCCTATTCGCTTTCGTGGTCCAGATCGAGCGAGGTCAGGGCCAGGTCCGGCAGGCGCAGCTTGGCGTCCTCCCACCACGGCTGCGCGCGCCAGATCTTCGCGAGGTCCTCGGGCGGCGGGCAGGTGACCTTCAGGCGGGCCCCGCCCGGGAGCGGCAGGTCGAGCGAGTGGCAGTGCAGGCCGAGCCGGTTCAGGCCGTGCTCCTCGCGCCAGGTCTTGTTCACCCGCGTGTCGCCGTGCATGGAGTCGCCGAGGACGGGGTGGTTCAGGTCGCGCACGTGCCTACGGACCTGATGGTAGCGGCCGGTCTCGGGCTTCACCAAGAGCAGCGAACAGCGGGGCTCTTGCCCGCGGCCGAGGAACTGCACCCAGGAGCGCGCGTCGCGAGGGATGCCGTCGGAGTCCTTCACGTCGTTGGCCACCTCGACCACGTCGTCGGACTTGAAGTAGCCGCGCACGAACGCCAGGTAGCTCTTCTGCGCGTCGTCGTCGGAGAGCGCGCTCTGCAGGACCGTGGTCATCTCGGGGTCGAACGCGATCAACAGGCAGCCCGACGCCGCCCGGTCCAGTCGGTGGACCAGGTGGATGGGCGTGCGGAACCGGTAGCGGGCCAGGTCCGCGACGGTGACGCCGTCTCGGACCAGCTCGCTGCGGTGGCACGCGACGCGCGCGGGCTTGGCGACGACGGCCCAGCGCTCGGACCGCATCAGCACATGCAGGTGGCTCATCGCAGCGAGGGCAGCGTGGGCGTCCGGGTGGCGTTCTGTGCCTGGAGGTAGGCCATCAGCGGCTGGAAGTAGCGCACCATGGCGTCCGCCGACGGCGGGGCCTCGGTGAGCTCCTCGGTGAGCTTGCGCCAGTCGTCGACGTCGGCCCGGGTGGCGACGGCCTTGAACATGTCGCCGAACTCCTTGCGGCCGGTCAGATCGGCGGTGCGCGGGTCCAGGGCGAGCTTGTGGCAGAGCGCGTCATGCAGCTGGAAGGCGAGCGTGACGGACAGGACGTAGTCGACGTAGCGGCCGGGGGCGTCCGACAGCGCGTCGATCGACAGGAAGTCGGCCCAGCGCTCGGTGCGGGTCTCAGGCGGGATGACGCCCTGGTGTTTGGCCGCGAGGCCCCACCAGCGGGTGTTCATCTGGCCGGGCGGCAGGGCGGCGGCGAAGACCTCGCGCTCGAACGGCACCGCGGTGCCCGCGCCGAACTCGACGAAGGGCACGTAGAGCAGGGCCTCGGCGAGCAGCGCCCGGGTGGCGTCCGGCATCTGGGTGATGAGGCCGGACTTCTTGAGGCGCTCGGGGCGCGACGCCGCCAGGTCGGCCCAGACGCCCAGGGCGCCGAGCATCGCGCGCGGCGGCTCCTGACGGATGGCCTCGGGGATCTTGGCGTCGGCGCGCAGCAGGTAGGCGTGCGCGAACGCGAACTCGCGCGTGGAGGCGTGCATCCAGCCGGCGGTGGGCTGGGCGCTGAGCAGCACGCGGACGTCGCCCTTGAGGTCGATGTCCCAGGTGGAGGCGCCGCGGGTCTTGCCGACGCGGGCGCCGGGGGGCACCGGCAGCAGGCTGGAGCGGTCCCAGAACGTGGCGGGGAAGGCGGGGACGCCGGTCGAGACGTACCAGTCCTCGATCGAGCGCACCATCTTCTTGGCGCCCATGTCGCCCAACGCGGGGTCGACCTCGAGGCCGTCCACGTGGACCAGGCCGCTCCAGTCCTCACCGAGCGCGGCGGGGAGCCAGTGCGCGGGGATCAGATCGGGCGGGTCGACCTGGTACTGCGCGGCCAGCTCGTGGCGCGCCCAGGTGTGGATCTCCTGGTACAGCGGGCGCAGACCCAGCTCGATGTCCGACATCAGCGTGGCGAGCTCGTCGCCGGTGATGTGGTAGGTGTCGAGCTGCGCCTGGAGGTTGTCGTCCCAGCCGCCGCGGCGGGCCAGGTCGTTGCGCATGTCGCGCACCTCGGCGTAGCCGGGCTTGAGGTCCGCGGCGGGGCCGACCAGGGCGCGCCAGATCTCGACGCGCTTGTCCTCCTCGGTCTCAGACGCGTAGCGCTGGGCGAGCTCGTCCGGGTGGACCGCCTCACCGTCGAGCTTGTACTCGGCGCGGCGACGGAAGCGGGCCTGCAGGCCAGCCTTGTCGTCGATCGTCGTCATCAGCTCCCTGTCGTTGGCCGGGTAGAGGCGCGCCGTGCGGGCGATCGCGTCCATGCCGGCCTGCTCTTCGACCGTGGGCTTGAGCGCGCTGGGGCTCTCGGCCTCACGCATCAGGTCGCGCGCCTGACGGACCCACTTGGGGTCGGCGGCCTTGTCGCGCCACGCCTCGAACGCGGCGACGGACTGCTGCGCCTTGGTGAAGTCGTTGGGGACGACCTGGGTGTGGGTGCGCCACTCCGCGTCCTTCCACCGGTTCCAAGGACCCTTCACGTCCGCCGCGTACTCGCGGAGGTAGGCGTCATACGGCGTCTTTGGCTCGTCGCCATTGCCTCCGCCAAAGTGACAGGCGGCGAGCAGGAGCGGCAGGAAAACGACAGGGACGGCACGTCTCACGGGGGCTCTCCGAGGGGGCAGGCGGTCCGGCGGGCGCCATGATGGCCCGAACTGGTCGCAAAACGCAAGGCGTGCGTCGGGATCGGAGTTAGCGCGGCGGCGAGACTTGCGGGAGGGCCGATGGATAAGGGGCACGTCAGGATCGCGATCACCGGCGCGACCGGCTTCCTGGGCGGACACCTGGTGCGCGCGTTTGCCGATGCCGGTGCCACGGTCCGAGGCGTCGTTCGCACCGTGCCCAGCAGCACCAGCCCGGCCGTCGCCGACTGGGCGAGCGCCGACCTGCTCGACCGCGACGCGCTGACCCGGGCGTTTGAGGGCATGGACGTGGTCGTGTCGAACGCGGCCGTCTACACCATCCGCGCCCAGTCCTGGGAGGCGTTCACCGTCCCCAACATCCAAGGCACAGAGAATGTGCTGCGGGCGGCCCACGCGGCGGGCGTGCGGCGCGTCGTGCATGTCAGCTCGACGGCGGTGTACCGGCGGAGCGTCGGGCGGACCAACCATGAGGGGTCTGAGCAGCTGACGATGGCGGACAAGGGCAAGGCGCGCCCCTACGCCGTGAGCAAGGCGCTGTCGGAGCAGCTCGCGTGGCGCGTGGCGGGGGAGCTGGGCTTGCAGCTGACCTGCCTGCGCCCGTGCGCCATCTACGGGTCGGGCGACCGCCAGTTCCTGCCGACCATGGCGCGCTACATGCGCTCGCCCATCTTGCCGCTCCCCACGGCACGTATGCCGCTGGTGCACGGCGCGGACGTGGCGCTGGCGGCGGTGGCGGCCTGGCGGCGTCCGGCGTCGATCGGCCGGTCCTACAACCTGGCGGGTGAGCCGACCGCGTTCACTGAGCTGGGCCGCGCCTGGAAGCGCGCGTCGGGCAAGGGGCCAGTGGTCATCCCGGTGCCGCTGCCGGTGTCGGTGATCTATGACACGTCCGCGGCGCAGCGCGACCTGGGCTTCGCGCCGCGCTCGCTCTTTGAAGGTCTGGCCGAGGCTTTTGCGGGAGGTTTCTCCGACCACGCCTGGTGACCCAGGGAACGCCCCCGATCGAAACGTCAGGAATCGGTCGGAAGTGTGCGGACAGGGTTGAACTGTGGGATCGTCGAGCCGATTGGCGTGCGTACGTTCCAGGTGATGGCGGGGGGCCCCGTGTTCAACAGGCTGATGCAGGTCGTGGCGCTGATCGCCCTCGTCGGGCCTCAGCCCGCGTGGGCGGGCCGAAGCGCGCGTCCGTCCGTGGCCGTCACGCCTCCGGCCCCTGTGGTGGTGGCGCCGGTGGAGCCGATCTTGCCGTCGCTGCTGTCGCCGCTGGAGGCGCAGCTGGTCCGTCCCGACCTGATGGGCGTGGACCTGGCGCTCGACCTGACGACGTTGAGCCGCCACCAGATCACCTTCGACATGAGCTTTGATCGCACGCCGTTCGACGCGGTCACGCTCCCGATCCAGAAGTCGCTCTTCGAGGTGTTCGCCGCGGACCCGCGCTGGCGCGTGACCGAGGAGGACGGCGCGATGGTCGCCTACCTGCGCGTGGCCGACGGCGCAGGGTGGAGCGTGCCGCGCAGCGGGTACCATCGGTCGACGGACGGCGCGACGTGGCGCGTGGACGTGCGCGCGGGCGCGTGGGGCCCGGCGTCGAAGTGGCTCACGTCGCCCTACGTGAAGCACCTGGCGCCGGGCGTAGGCAAGGCGCGGATGACGTCATGGGTGATGGCCGACCCGGCCATGCGCGGCCTGCACGCGTCCGCGATGTCGATCGAGAGCCCGGGCGTGGCGGTCGATCTGTTTGAGGCTGGCGGATCGGTCGACCGACCGCACATGTCCGCCGGGCTGGTGCAGGCGCAGCAGACCATCATGACCGTGGTGGGCGCGGCCGCGTACTTCGCACGGGAGGGTGGCGCCGTGGCGCGTGTGCCCGCCGCCGAGCCTGCAGCCCCGGGCATTCTCCTGGTCACGGTGCCGGGCCCCGGGACGTTGGACCTGCGCACCCGCGTGAACCCGGGCGCGGCGGGATGGACCTGGGTGCGGCTGGTGTCCGAGCACGGGCCCTGGAACGACGCGGCGCTGGGCGCCGGCACGCGCGAACGGGTGGGCTTCTCGTCTGACCCGACGCGCGCGTTCTACATGCAGAGCGCGTTCCCTGTGCCGCAGGGGCCGGGCTTCACCGGTACGGCCGAGGTCTGGTTCAAGCCGGACGACGGCGGTCCCGTCCGCAAGCTGTCGTCGTGCGCGGTGAGCGTCCCCGCGCGCTGATCAGTGCAGGCCGTCGAAGCACTGAACCGACAGCCCAAACACGCCTTCGTCGGCGGCCTTGCCCTCGACCAGCACCCACCACTCGCCGCCGCGCTGGCTGGCGAATTCCACCCGCTCGCGCGTGGTGCCGTCGGACCGCGCCATCTCGCAGCGCGGCAGCACGGACTCGGGCGATGGGCAGGTGTCGCCGTTGAGCCACATGGCGGCCACGTCGAGGTCGGCGCAGGGCGTGTCGAGCGTGAGGACCACCCGCATGTCGCCCGGGGGCAGCTTGAGCTTGTAGACGCGCTCGTCGCCGCCGTCGTGGCTGACGGTGTCGGGCCAGCAGAAATTGCGTCGGTAGAACGCCGTGTCATAGCGTTGGATTCCGCCGCGCGTGGCGCCGATCACCGTGTCGCCGCAGTGCACCTCATCGGTGACGCAGCCGTCGCGGGTGGGGCCGCCGCCCTCGATCATCCGGCACTGCCCGGGGCCGACCACGGCCTTGGGCACGGGGTCGGTGGTGCCGCCCAACGTGAACGGCAGGATCGGCCGCGAGATCACCTGCGGCGTGTGCCCCACCTCAACCTTGGCGTCGGACGGCGGGCCGTCGGAGAGCAGGCCGCAGCCGGTCAGCACCACGAGCAGGAGCACGGCACGGTTCATCGGAGCCGCCAGAGCCCCGTCACCGGGCTGCCGTCGACGATCACGCGACCGGTCAGCGACAGACGGCGGAGCAGGTAGAGGACATCGGTTGGGTCCGCGCCGCACGCGGCGGCCAGCGTCTCGACGTGGGCGGGCGCCGCGACCAGCTTGCCGCGGATGCGTGACGACAGGTCGAGCAGCGCGTCGGCGGCTCGCTTGCCGGCCTCAACGCCGGGCTGATCGTAGGCGTTGAGGTTGGCCAGGCTGGCGTATAGCCCGACCGTGCGCTCGATCAGCGCGACCAAGCCGCCCATGGCGTACGCGTCGACCGAAGGGACGGTGAGCACCAGCACTGCGCGCTGGCGCTCGGTCAGCGCCCGCCGCGTACCGAGCAGGAAGCCCTGCAGTTGATCGCCCGCTGCCAGCGCCGCGGGCGTGCCGTCGCCGCGGAGGTCCAGCACCTGCACCAGCAGGGCCATGAAGTCGTCGCGACCGTCGCGGATCTGCTGGACCAGCGCGTGCTGGTCGGTGCTGCCCTTGTGGCCGAGCACGGTCAGGCCTTGCTCCACCACCTGGCCGTCGCGATCCTGGTGCTTGCCCAGCGACTCCATGAACAGCGCCTGGATGAAGGCCGACAGCGGCGCGAGGCGGTCTGCATAGGGCAGCACGACCATGCCGCGGTCGCCACGGCCGTGACCGGCGATCCACGCGACCCCGGCGAACAGCGCGGCGGGGTTGAGCCAGGGATGGGTCTCGCGCGTCCACGCGTCCATGTCGCGCGCGCCCGCCAGCACGGCGGTGCTGTCCACGCCGGCCAGCTCGGCGGTGATCAGGCCCGCGGCCGACAAGGCCGAACAGCGTCCGCCCACCCAGGACCAAAGGGGGAGGTGCGCCAGCCAGCCCTCCGCGGCCGCGGTGCGGTCGAGCGGGCTGTCGGGCGTGGTCACGGCGATCAGGTTGGGCGCGGCCGCCACCCCGAGCGCGGCGAGCGCGGCGCGGGTCAGGTTGAGCGCGTGGCCAGGCTCCGGCGTGGAGCCCGACTTGCTGACCACGACGATGACGGCCGTTCGCAGGCGCACGCCGAGCGCCGCGAGCGTGGAGTGGATGCCGTCCGGGTCTGCGTTGTCGAGGAAGTGGACCGGGAAGCCGTCGGTGGTGCCGAGCGCGCCGACCAGCATCTGCGGACCGAGCGCCGACCCGCCGATCCCAATGTGCACGACGTCGGTGAACGGTTCGCCCGCGTCGTTTCCGACCGCGCCGGAGCGGATCTTGTCGAGCAGCTCGCGCATGGCCAGGTTGGCGTCGCCGATGGCCGCGGCCAGCCCGACGGTGGGGGCGCGCTCGGGGGCGCGCAGCCAGTAGTGGCCCACCTGGCGGTTCTCTGAGGCGTTGGCGACCGCGCCGCCTTCCAAGGCTGCCATCTCAGCGAACGCCCGCGGCCAGTCCAGGGCGTCGAACGCCGCTTCGTCGAGCCGCGCGCCGGTGGCGTCGAGGCACCACGGCAGGTGGTCGCGGTACAGCAGCAGACGCGGCGGCCAATTCAACGTCAGTCCCTCGCAGCGTGAGCCTACCCGCACACGCGCGCCCCGCAAAGGGGCAGGGGGTCGGATAGGGTTGTGGAGTGGAGGTCGTGATGGAACGAGAGCAGATGCTCGCCCTGCTGGCGGACACCCATGAATTCCCGGGTCCCTTCACGCTTCGGGTGATCGTGAAGCCCGGCGGACAGACCACCGTCGTCACCGCGATCACCGAGTGGTGCGACGAGCACTGTGAGGTGGAGCACGTGGACGAGAATCCGTCGTCGGGGGGCAAGTGGATCGCGGTCCGCATTCGGGTTCGCGTCGGGCAAGCCCACCACGTCCTGGGCATGTACGAGGTGATCTCCAAGATCGACGCCGTGGTCATGTCGCTCTGACCTTGGTGAGCGATCGGTCCGGTGCGGGCGCATGCGGTTGCCGCAGGGTGGTGCCGGGATAGACCCGCACGTTCGCGCCCCGGGGGGCCCTTCCGGTGAAGCCGTTTCAGTTCGCTCTGTTGATGTCTTCGCTGTGCTTCGCCGACGCGAACGCGGCCGAGGTCCAATTTGATGGCTTCTACCAGATGCGGGGGCGGCTGTTTGACACGCTGTCCCTGGATCGGACGATCGACGCCAACGAAGGCCTGACCTGGTACGTGCAGCACCGCCTGTGGCTGCGCCCCAAGTTCTTCGTCACGGACAAGGTCGCGCTCTTCGCCGACATCCGCGGCCTGGACGGCGTGGTGTGGGGCGACAAGCCCCAGTCCTGGATCGACCCGGTCACGCAGGTCGCGGTGCCCACCATCTTCACGGATGACCTGGTCCCGCCGGTCGACGGCGCAGACTCCAGCAGCGCGCTGTCCAACCTGACGCTGCAGCGGGTCTGGGGTGAGTTCCACACCAAGATCGGCACGTTCAAGTTCGGCCGCCAGCCGCTGCACTGGGGCCTCGGCCTCTGGCAGAACGACGGTCTGGGCACCCTGGCCGACTACGGCGACAGCGCCGACCGCATCTCCTGGGAGCACACCTTCCAGGGCATCTGGATCCAGGCCGCGGCCGACGTGGACGCGGAGGGCCTGATCAATCAGACCGACGACACCACGGCGTTCTCGCTGGCGGGCGCGTACCGCAGCGAGCGCATCACGGGCGGCGCGCAGCTGCAGTACAAGCGCAGCACGGGCGCGGACACCAAGTTCAACCTGTTCACGGCGGACGCGGCGTTCGACATCCACCTGGGCATCGTCGGCGTGGCCGGCGAGGTCGCGGTGCAGGCAGGCAGCGGTGATCTGGAAGGCGGCATCAACGGCGTGAAGTCGTTGGGCATCGGCTCCGTGCTCGACCTGAGCGTCAAGACCGACAAGGTCGAAGCGCACGTCGAAGCGGGCGTCGCCACCGGCGACGGCGACAACACCGACACCAAGCTCCGCACGTTCACGTTCGACCGGGACTACAACCTGGGCATCGTGATGTTTGAGCAGCCCATGCCGGTGCTCCAGTCGTCCGTGCCGGGTGAGGACCGCTCCTACGCGGCCACGCTGACGGGTGACTCGGTCAGCAACGTGATGTTCCTCAAGCCCAAGGTCTCCTACCAGATCCTGCCGGGCTTCTTCGCCGACGTCTCCTTCCTGGCCGCGCGCACCGCCAAGGTGCCCACCGCCCAGAAGACGCCGGACCGTCGCTCCTACGGCTTCGAGATTGACGCAGGCCTGCACTACAGCGGCATCGACCACGTCGAGCTGTCGGGCACGTTCGCGACGTTCATCCCGGGCACGCTCTACCGCAACTTCACCGACGACACGTTCCAGGGCTTCAAGGCCCCGGTGTTCGGTGGCCAGCTGATGGCACGCATCAAGTTCTGATGGCACCCAGGCCCCCCACGCACGGCATCCACACGGCGCTCGTCACCCCGTTTCTTGCGGACGGCGAGCTTGACCTACCTGCGTTCGAGGCGCTCTGTGAGCGTCAGATCACGGCGGGCATCCACGGCTTGGTCCCTTGCGGCACCACCGGCGAGACGCCCACGCTGTCTGAGGACGAGCAGGACACGCTGCTGCGCCTCGCGCTGACGGCGGCCGACGGCCAGATCCCCGTCACGGCGGGCATCGGGTCGAACAGCACCCGCGCCACCGTGAAGAACGCCGAGCGGGCGCAGCGCCTGGGCGCCGACGCGGGCCTGATGGTGTTCCCGTTCTACAACAAGCCCAACCCCGACGGCCTGCGCGCGCACGTACGCGCCGTGGCGGCGGTGGGGCTTCCGCTCGTGCTCTACCATGTGCCCGGCCGCACCGCGCAGACGCTGCCGGCCAAGCTGCTGGCCGAGCTGTCGGACATCTCCGGCGTGGTCAGCGTGAAGGAAGCCACAGGCGACCTTCGCTACGGAACGGACGTGATGGCCGCGACGCAGCGCCCCATCCTGTCGGGCGACGACTTCTCGTTCCTGGGCCTGCTGGCGCAGGGCGGCGCGGGCTGCATCTCGGTGGTCAGCAACGTGGCGCCCAAGCACACCGTCGCCATCTACGAGGCGTTCGTCGGCGGCGAACTGGCCGAGGCCCGTCGCATCCTGATGGACCTCTGGCCGCTGATCGGCTTCCTGTTCACGGACTCCAATCCGGTGCCATGCAAGGCCGCGATGGCCGAGCTGGGCCTTTGTCGGCCTGAGCCGCGCTTGCCGCTGGCCAGCTACTCGGGCCCGTCGCCGCGCGCGCTGCTCGAGGCGTTGGGTCTGCTCGGATGATCCGCCTCGCCGTGCTTGGCGCCGGGGGCCGGATGGGCCGCCGCGTGGTGGCCTGCGCGGCCGAGATCCCGGGCTTGAGGGTCGTGGCCGCGGTCGACGCGCCGGGCTCGGCGGTGCTCGGTACGGACGCGGGCGTGCTCGCCGGTGTGGCGCCGATGGGTGTGCCGGTGGTCGCGGTCGGTGAGGGCTGCTTCGCCGACGCCGACGTGGTGATCGACTTCTCGCTGCCCGCGGGCCTCAAGGCGGCGCTGGCGGTGATCGGCGCGCGGGCGCTGGTGAGCGGCGTGACCGGCGCGGACGCCGACACGACCGCCGCGATCGACGCGCTGGCGACGCGTGCGCCGGTGCTGGTCACCGGGAACTTCTCCACGGGCGTGCATGTGCTGGCGGATCTGGTCCGCCGCGCCGTGACCGCGCTCCCCGACTACGACGTCGAGATCGTCGAGGCGCACCACCGCCGCAAGGTCGACGCGCCGAGCGGCACCGCGTGGCTGTTGGGGCAGGCGGCGGCCGAGGCGCGCGGTCTGGTGCTGGCCGACGTCGCGAAGCACGGCCGCGATGGGATTGTCGGGGCCCGCCCTGCCGACGAGATCGGGTTTCACGCCGTACGCGGCGGCGACGTCGTCGGCGATCACCAGGTGTGGATCGCGGGCGAGGGCGAGCGGCTCCAGCTGGGCCACGTCGCCACCTCCCGCGACACCTTCGCCCGAGGCGCGCTGCGCGCGGCGGGCTGGATCGCCGGTCGAGCCCCCGGTCGCTACGCCATGAACGACGTGCTGGGCCTGCGCCAGGACACGCCGCGGCGTTAGGGCCGCCCTACGGAGATCGCATGCGCCTTTTCGCCATCCTCTTCGCTGCCGCCGCGCTGTCGGGCTGTGGCAACGCGTGCCAGACCTTCTGCGGCACGCTCGCCGACTACGCCGCCGAGTGCGGGACCACGTGGTCGGACGCCGACATCACCGCGTGCGAGGACTCGTTCGCGGACGCGTCCAAGGACGACCTCAAGAGCTGCCACACGTTCGGCGACCCTGCGGTCCTCCGCCGCGAGTGGACCTGCGACGACGTGAACCTGTACCGAGACGTGGGCGGCGGGACCGACACCGACCTCTGATCGGACAGGATACGTCCTACGCGTGACGGCGTGTGTCCTGACGTCGCGTGGGGAGGGACGTGGAGACCTTTCATCCTGAGGCGTTCGGCAAGTACTTCCTGGTCGATCGGATCGCGACCGGAGGCATGGCCGAGATCTTCAAGGCGAAGACCTTCGCCGCGGGCGGGTTCGAGAACCTCGTCGCGCTCAAGCGCGTGCGGGCCGAGCTGTCCGAGTCGCCGGGCTTTGTGGAGATGTTCGTCGACGAGGCGCGCGTCACCGCCAGCCTGCAGCACCCCAACGTGGTGCGCGTGTACGACTTCGGCCGGATCGGGGCCAACTTCTACCTGGTGATGGAGCACGTGGACGGGCGCGACCTGCACCAGGTCTTGCGCGCCGTGTCTCGCGCCGGGGAGCGTGTGCCGCCCACCTTCGCCGCCTGGATCATCCTGGCCGCGTGCAAGGGCCTGCACTACGCCCACACCCGCACCGACGCGCAGGGGCAGCTGCTGGGGCTGGTCCACCGCGACGTGTCGCCGGGCAACCTGCTGCTCTCGTTCGACGGCGACGTGAAGGTCGCGGACTTTGGGATCGCCCACGCGCGCGGCTCGCTGACCGCCAAGACCGACGACGCGATCGGCGGGACGGCGGCGTACATGGCGCCTGAGGGCCTGGACGGCGGCGCTGTCGATCGGCGCGCGGACGTGTTCGGGCTGGGCGTGATCCTCTACGAGATGGTCACGGGGCGCCGCGCGTTTCGCGGCGCGGACGAGGCCGAGACGCTCGCGCGGCTCCGCGCGGGAGAGCTGCCGCGCCCCATCAAGGTGGACGCGTCGGTGAGCGAGGTCCTGGACGCGGTGGTGATGCGCGCGGTCGCGCACGATCCGGCGGCGCGCTTCGCCACGGCGCGCGATCTGGGCGACGCGCTGCGCGCGGCCGTGCTCGCGGGCACCACCGAGGACGCGGTCCGCGAGTCGTTTGCCAGCTGGCTGCAGGGCCTGTTCGCGGAGGACATCGCCGCGGACAAGGTCCGCTTGGCGGAGAGCACGGCGGCGGCGCTTGAGATGCTGCGCGCGCGGGAGCAGGCGGAGCGGGCCGCGCGTGCGGAGCGCCTGCGTGTCACCCGCCTGCGGGGGGTGCTGGCGGTGGTGGCCGTGGCGTTGGGCCTGGTGGTGGTGGGCGTGGCCAAGGTCTGGCTGGTGCCGCCGACCGTACCCACCGTGGCGATGGCCGCGACCGGATCGGTGGTGGTGGATGTCGACCCGGGCGCGCGGGTGTCGGTGGGCGGCGTCGCGCGCGGCACGGGCACCCACGTCGAGGTCGACGGGCTGGTGCCCGGAACCTACGAGGTCCGCCTGGAGGCCGACGGGCGCGACGCCTCCGTGGAGACGGTGCGCGTGACGGGCGGGGGTCGCACACGGGTGGAGCGGACGCTGGCCGCCGCGCCGCCGCCCGCGCCTGAGCCCGGCTCACGCGAGGCCCGACAGGCTGAGGCGGCGGCGCGCGCGGCGGCGCGGACGGCGGCCACGGACGCGGTGGCGAACCACAATTCGGTCACACCGAAGCGGACGAGCGCTCGCGGCGTCGCTGGCGGCGAAGGCGCGCTGCGCGTGGTGCTCGGCGGCGGCGCGGCCTGGGCCAACGTGTGGGTCGACGGCAAGAAGCTGCCCCGCACGGCGCCGTTCTCAGGCGTGGTGCTGTCCGCCGGAAAGCACACGATCCGGGTGGCGAACGACGCGGTCGGCCTGGATCACTCCGAGGCGGTCGACGTGACGGCGGGCGGATCGGTGACGGTGCGCGCGACGCCGCCCTAGAGACGGCCGGTCACGGCTGCGGCCGTCGGGCGCGGGGATCGAGGCGCCGCGCCCTGGCCTGGTGCGCGACGAGCCGGTCGTCACCGATCAGGGATCCGGCTGCGGCTGCGGCGCGACCAACCCGGCGCGCAGTCGACGCGCGAGCGCGGACAGCTCGGCGCGGCCCGTGCGCGCGGCGAGCGAGTCGTACAGGTCCGCGGCCTGGCGGGTGTGTCCGGCCTGCTGGGCGGCCGACGCGAGCGCCAGCTGCACGCGGAGGTCCGGCACGCGGCCGGCGAGCTCGAGCACCGTCTGGTAGGCGGCCTCGACGTCGCCGCCGCGCTGCTGCAGCTCAGCGAACCCCAGGACCGTGACCAGATCGAAGGGGTGCGCCGCGGAGACCATGGCGCCCAAGCGCAGCGCGCCCACCTTGTCGCCGCTCTCGAACACGGCGCGCGCGGCGCCCAGGCCGAGCGTCGCGTCGTAGGGGCGCGCGGTGGCGGCGCGCGACAGCAGGCTGGCGGCGCGCGCCTTGTCGCCCGACGTGACGAGCATCAGGCCCAGGCCGGCCAGCGCCTCGTCGTCGTTCGGGTCGATGCGGAGCGCGGTCTCCAGGTCGCTGCGGGCGCCCGCGCTGTCGGTCGCGGGGCGTGCGTGCGCGCGGCCCTCGTAGCCGAGCGGGCAGCGCGGCCAGCTGGCCACGATCGCGTCCCAGGCGGCCACCGCCGCGGGGCCGGGCGCCACGGTGCGGGCGGCGGCGATCGCGTCGAAGCCCTTGGCGTTGAGCGACCCGCCGACGATCGCGCGGGCGGCCATCTTCACCAGGCGCGCGTCGCGGTTGCCCGGGTCGACCGCCAGCGCCTTGTCCGCCGCCGCCGCCGCCTCCGACGCGCGGTTCGCGCGGACGAGGGCGATGGCGCGCGCGGTCTGCACGCGGGTGTCCCACGGCACGTGGGTGACCGCCTCGTCGAGCACCTTCAGGCCCTCGTTCGGCGTCCAGGTGGCGATCGCCAGCCAGGCCTCGGCCAGATCGGGCACGCGGGTGAGCGCGGCGCGCGCGACCTTCAGGCCGCCCGCCGAGTCGCCCGTGCCGGAGAACACGGCGAGCAGGCCGCCCCAGGCTTCGCCCAGGTCCGGGTTGAGCTGGAGCGCGTGCTGGTAGGCGCCGGCCGCGTCACCCCACGCGCCCACCGCGCGGTCCAGCGCGCCCAGGCCCATCCAGCTGCGCGCGTGGTTGGGGTCGAGGAACAGCGCGCGCTCGTAGTGCTGGCGGCTGGTGCCGACGTCCGACGCGGCGCGACCGGCCAGGTAGAACGAGTCCGCCTGATCGGGGTGCGCGGCGATGCGCTCGGCGCAGGCGCGCTGCGCGATGCCGGGGAGGCCCACGCCCAACAGCAGGTCGATCCAACGCTCCTGCGCGTCCATGTCGTCGGGGCGCAGGCCTGCCTCGCGCTCCGCCGCCACCAGCGCGTCGGCGATCTTGCCCTGGTGCAGCAACGTGAGCGCGTCCTGCGCGCGCGCGGTCCCCGGGAGCAGGCCCGCCAACAGGGCGGCGGCCAGACCCAGGCGGCGGGTGCGTGCGACGAGGGGGTGGCGGTTCAAGGCGGCTCCGGAGGCGGGCAGCGGACTAACACCACCGGCGACCGGGTGAGTCCGCGCCGGGTGCGGTGGGGCGTCGGCGGTGCTAGCCAAGCCACGGAGGCCGACATGCGTCGCATCGCGCTCATCACGTGTCTGTTCACCAGCGCCCTCGCCCGAGCGGGAGAGGTGGCGGTGATCGGCGTGTACGACGCCCAGCGGCCGCTTGACGCCCAGATCGCGCTGTCGGACGCGCTCGCCAAGGCGGTCGACGCGTCGGGCGAGGCCACCGCCGTGCGCCTGGACCAGCCCGGCGGCAAGCTCGCCGGCCGTGAGGACGTGGTGCTCGAGTCCGCCTTCCTCCGCGACGCCCGCCGTCAGGTCGACGAGGGCCGGAGGCTCTGGCAGCAGGCCGAAGGCGAGGATGCCACCGCCGCGCTCAACGGCGCGATCGACGGCTTCGTGGCCGCGGCGCCGTGGGTGGTGTCGGCGCGTGACTTGTGGGACGCCCGCATGCTGCTCGCGTCGGTGCGCCTGTCCGTCGGTGACGACGTCGGAGCCCGCGACGCGGTGATGGACGCGCTCGCCGTCCGTCCGGACCGTCGACCGGACCCCGCCGCCTACCCACCTGAGCTGATCGCCGTGTGGGAGGAGGAGCACGAGACGGCCGTGTCCGACACCTGCACGGTGGTGGTCGAGGCCCAGGGTGCGCTGGAAGCCACGCCCAAGGTGTGGATCGACGGGCGCGGCGTGGGCGACGCCCCGGCCACGGTGTCCGATCTGGCGGTGGGCTCGCACCTGGTGACCGTGCGCTCCACGGACGGCCTGGGCGGCTTTGTGTCGGTCGACGCGCTGGCGGGCGCCAAGCGCACGCTCAAGGTGCCCCTGACGCCGCTGACCCTGGGCGTGGCCAAGGCCAACCCGGCGGCGCGCTCCCAGCAGCTTGCGACGCTGCTGCGCGCGGTGGGCGAGAGCGCGCACGTGGACGGCCTGCTGCTGGTCGGTCGGGACGGCGCGAACATGCTCGTGCAGCTCTACATGCCCGACGCGGATGCGTTCACCGACGTGCTCAAGCTGAGCGGCGCGTCCACCGACGAAGAGATCGCCGCGGCTGTGACAGCGCTCGTCCGCACCACGCCGCTCGAAGGTGGGGCCAAGGGCGCCGCGCTCGCGGCCCCGCTGGACGTCGGGAGCAACCTGCTGCTCGCCCGCGCGTTGCTCGCGCCGCACGCGGCGCCGGTCGCCGTGGTGGCGGCGACCCCGGCCAAGCAGCCCAAGGGCGACCCGACCCACCGCCCCAAGTGGCCCGTGTGGGTGGGCGTGGGCGTAGGCTCGGCGGTGGCGGTGGTCACCGGCACCGTGCTCGGCGTGCTGCTCGGCGGGCGCGGCGCGGAGCCCACGGGCACCAGCGGCACCATCACGGTGCTGGCGCCCTAGGGGCAATGCCGGTCACTTAGGGCAGTTCCTAGGCTTCGCCGATCCCTTTCGGAGGTCGGCGGCCTCGGTTTCGCTGGTAGTTGCTCATCTTGATCTTTACGTGGCGCGGGTACCTGCGTTCGGACCGTCTGGGCGGAAGCACG
>CAIOSP010000112.1 GCA_903861005.1 uncultured Pseudomonadota bacterium | reverse complement strand
TGCTTCCGCCCAGACGGTCCGAACGCAGGTACCCGCGCCACGTAAAGATCAAGATGAGCAACTACCAGCGAAACCGAGGCCGCCGACCTCCCAAAAGGGATCGGCGAAGCCTAGGAACTGGCCTAAGTGACCGGCATTGGGTCTAGGCGCGCCCCCCGCATCGTCCAGCCCGCGCACCTACTTGACCGAGGCGCCCGGGCCGATGTCGGCCGTCACCAGCGACAGCGCGTCGTCGAGGCTGGCGGCCAGCAGCATGCCCTGCGACTCCATGCCCATCATCTTGCGCGGCGCCAGGTTGGCGACGACGATGATCGTGCGCCCGAGGACCTGCTCGGCCGTGTACTTCTCGGCGATGCCCGCCAGGATCTGACGCGGCTTCTCCTCGCCGATGTCGACCTGGAGCACGAGCAGGCGGTTGGCCTTGGGGTGCTTCTCGGCGGACACGATCTTGCCCACGCGCAGCTTCACCTTGGCGAAGTCCTCGTACTGGATCTCGGCCGGGGCCTCGGCGATCTCCTTCTTGGGCGCGGGCGCGGGCGCGGGCGCGGCGACAGGGGCGGCGACGGGCGCCTCGGGCTTGGTCTCCACGGGGGACTCCTGGGGTGCGGTGAACAGGGCGGCGATCTCGGCGGGCATCTCGCGGAAGCGCGGGAAGAGCGGATCGCCCAAGGTGAGGGGGGTGGACTCGGGCAGCGAGCGCAGCGTCGGCGGGGCGGCGAGCCAGGCGCGGACGTCGTCGTCGGCCAGCGCGGGCGTGCGGCCCAGCTTGCCGATCAGCTCGCCCATCTTGTCGGGCATCACGCACGAGAGGAGCGCGGCCGACAGGTAGGTGATCTCCAGCGTGGTGCGCAGCACGGTGCGCAGCTTGGCGACGTCGCCGGCCTTGTTCAGCGCCCAGGGCGCCGTGGTGTCGATGTACTTGTTGCCCGCGCGCACCAGGTCGAACACGGCGCCGGTGGCGTCTTGGAACTGCAGCGCGTCCATCGCCGCGTCAAAGCGCGTGACCACGTCCGCCGCGAGTGCCAGGATCGGCTCCTCGTTTCCGGTCGACTCCTCGACCGCAGGCACGACGCCGCCCAGCCAGTTGCACGTCATCGACAGCGCGCGGTGCGACAGGTTGCCCAGGTCGTTGGCGAGGTCGGCGTTGTAGCGGTTGAGGTAGCCCTCGTAGCTGAACTTGCCGTCCGCCCCGAACGCGATCTCGCGCAGCAGGTAGAAGCGCACCGCGTCCACGCCAAAGCTGCGCACGAGCAGGTCGACGTCGATCACGTTGCCCTTGGACTTGCTCATCTTGTCGCCGTCGGCCGACAGCCACCAGCCGTGCGCGTAGATGGCGCCGGGCAGCGGCAGGCCGCACGCCATCAGCATGGTCGACCAGTACACCGCGTGCGTGGTGAGGATGTCCTTGCCGACCAGGTGAAAGTCGGCGGGCCACAGCTTCTTCCACGACTCGTCGGTGGTGCCGGGGCGCCAGCCGGAGGCCGTCACGTAGTTGAGCAGCGCGTCGAACCACACGTAGGTGACGTAGTCGCGCGCGAACGGGATCTCGATGCCCCAGCCCATGCGCGACTTGGGGCGGCTGATGCACAGGTCGCCCAGCGGCTTGTCCAGGAAGCCCAGGACCTCGTTGCGGCGCGACTCAGGCCGGATGTAGGCGGGGTTGGCCTGGATGTGGTCGATCAGCCGCTGCTGGTACGAGCCCATCTTGAAGAACCAGTTGGTCTCCTCGACCTTCTCCACGGGCATGCCGGTGTCGGGGCACTTGCCGTCGACAAGGTCCTTCTCGGTCCAGAAGCGCTCGGCCGCGGGCGAGTACCAGCCGGTGTAGGTCGCCTCGTACAGCTCGCCCTTGTCGTGCAGGTCCTGCAGCGTGGCCTGCACGGTGGCGATGTGGTCGGCGTCCGTGGTGCGGATGAAGCGGTCGTACTCGATGCGCAGGGTGTCGCGCAGCGCGTGCCAATGCACGACCATGTCGTCGACGTGCGCCGTGGGCGTCATCCCGCGCTCGTTCGCCTTCTGCAGCACCTTCTGCCCGTGCTCGTCGGTGCCGGTGAGCAGGAACGCGCTGCCGCGCTTGAGCCGCTGCCAGCGCGCCGCGGTGTCCGCCGCGATGGTCGTGTAGGCGTGACCCACGTGGGGCTTGCCGTTCACGTAGTAGATCGGCGTGGTGATGAAGAAGGTCTTGTCGGCCATAGAGGGCCTCCGGGGCGGCCCCGGTATCCGGTCGGGGGGCGGATCGGCGAGGTGGGGCGCGACGCGGGCGCTCAAGCCGGGGCTTGGCATGGCGGGCCTGGGCTCAGCCCCGCGGACCAGGCTCATCCTCGGGCCGCCAGCGCTCCACGTGATCCCCGCCCGCCTCCGGGTCCATCTGCGGCAGGTCGACCAGCTTCACCTCGCGCCGCTGCCCGAGCAGGTCGGCGAGCACGTCCGCGCCCGCGGGCTGCGGCTCGGAGCGTCGGGCGCGCCAGCTTGGGGCGCTGGGGTCTTCGTCGCCGCGCCACACGGAGCGCGCCCACAGGAACACGAGCGCCAGCACCAGCAGGCCGAACGACGGGTCGGCGATGGGCACGGATGGGCGGCTGCGGGCCAGCTCGCGCTGCGCCTTGAGCCACCACCACAGGTCGCCCTGCGCGGACGTTGGCGCTTGGAGCGTGACGATCACCGCCGCGACCACCGCCACGCCAACCAGGGCGGCGATCAAGCCGAGCATGCGGCGCATGACGGTGTTCATGGTGGGGGCTCCATGGTGGGAGGGTAGCACGGGGGCCTGGGGCGCCATTCAACCTGCGTCGAGAACCATCAGGTTACACGCCCCCTGCGCCGCGCGCGGGATGCCCTGCATGGACCTCGACGACACCCCCCAGCTCACGCTGCTCGCGGACTGGCGCTGGTTCGTCCCGCTCGGCTTGATCGCCTGGGCGCTGCTGCTGGCGACCGTCCCCCGCACCCGCAACGGGCTGGCGCTGACGCTGCTGTCGGTCCTGACGCACGTGGCGACCTACGCGCCGCGCGTGCACATGCACGACCTGACCGCCTACCAGCACATCCTGGACGCCTACGGCCTGTCGAGCCCCGACCTGCTCTACGGCGAGGGCCGCGCCGCCCTGCTGACCTGGCCGCTGTGGCTGATGCGCTGGCCGATGGACGGCGTGCACTGGATCGACGCCCTGCTGGCGACGCTGGTGGTGCCGCAGCTCTACGCGGTGATGCGCTCGCTCTACGACGAGCGGACCGCGGTGTTCGCGGCGGCGCTCTACGCGCTGGCCCCGCTGCCGCTGGCGTTGGCGCCCACCGAGACCGCGTTCGTGCCGCTGGTGACCATGGAGGTGCTGGCGGTGCACGGCTTGGTGCGCGGCGGAAGGCTCGGCGACGCCATGCTGGTGATCGGCGCGGGTTTGGTCACGCACCTGCGCCCGCTGGAGGGGCTGGTCGGCGTCGGGTTTGTGCTGGCGGCTATGGCGATGGGGCGCTGGCGCGGGGCCGCCGGTGTGGCGGCGTTTGTCGCGTGGCGGCTCTACAACTGGGCCTTCCTGGCGCCGGACGGCGGGGGGCTCCAGCTCGCGGCGTTCTGGCAGACCTACGACTCCATCCTCCTCGAATTCGTGGGCCGCGCGGGCCGGGCGATGGTCTTCGACCCGTCGCGCACGCCGGCGGCGCTGGCCTTGCTGGCGGTGGCCGCGGTGGTCGTCGATCGGCGGCGTCGGGCCACCTGGGGGATCGCGGCGCTCTGTGCGTTCAGCACGCTCGCCTACGTGAACCAGGGCTTCCTGGCCGACCGCATCCGCTACCAGCTCCCGGCGCAGGTCTGGCTGTGCGCGCTGGCGGGCGTGACCCTGGCGGCGCTGTGGGAGCGCCGGGCCCTGGCGGCGGCGGCGATCGTGGCGCTGACGGTGTCGTGGGGCTTCGCGCTGACCCCGTACCCGCCCTTCCCGTGGCAGGTGGAGTACGCGACCCTGAGGACCGCGCTGCAGACCCTGCCGCCGGGGACCAAGGTCGCGTTCGACGACGGCGCGGACAACCACAACCACCAGCGCGTGTGGGCGCACCTGTTCCGCGGCGTGGAGCTGGTGCCGCTGTCCCAGGCGACGCCGGACGTGCGCTGGCGCTGGGTGGGCCTGGCCGACCACCTGCACGGCGTGCAGGCGCCGCGACCGGACCCGGTGGTGTCGGCGACGATCCTGCCGATGGTCCTGCCGATCGACCCGGTGAACAACACGATGTGGGGCTGTGCGCCGTGCTCGGATGCGCCGATCCAGATCGGGCTGTTCCACCGCGACGAGTCAGCCCCTCAGATGGGCGAGACGCCGCCGTAGCGCAGCTCCTCGGCCCAGGTATCGGTCGACAAGCGGCGGGCGGCGGCGAGCGCCCCCTTGCCCAGGCTGGCGCACAGGGAGTCGTCCTGGTCCAGTCGCGTCATGGCGGCGGCCAAGGCGGCTGGGTCGCCCGCAGGGACGAGCAGGCCGTCGATCCCGTCGATCACCTGCTCGGCCAGGCCGGGTGCGGCGGTGGCGATGACCGGTCGACCGGCCGCGTGCGCCATGGCGGCGAGCGTGATGCCGGCGCCCTGATCGGGGTGCGGCACCACCGGGACGACCACGTAGCGGGCGCTCGCCAGGACCGCGTAGAACTCGGCGAGCGGCACGCTGCCCTCGGCGATGACCGGGCCGGACCTGGTGCCCTCGGGCACGTCGCGGGTGAGCAGGCGGACCGGGCGGATCGACCCCAGCCGCGCCCCGGCGGCGAGCAGCGTCGTCCAGTCGCGGCGCTGGTTCCCGCCCGCGAAGGCCCAGGTGGCGGAGACCGGCGGGGGGCCGGGTCGGAACGCGGCGGTGTCGAACGGGTAGGCGCGCCAGCGGATCTGCCGCGGCGGGATCCCCTGCCTGCGAAACAGCACGGAGAAGGCGCGGAAGCACGCGTGGACCACGACGTTCTCGGGCCAGCCGCCGTGCGCGGCGACGATCGGCTTGAAGCTGTCGAAGCCGTCGAGCAGGTGCCAGTCGGCGACGACCAGCCGGGCTTTGGGGCCCAGCAGGGGGAAGGCGGCGGCGGCGGCGGGCCAGGTCGGCGCGATCACCAGGTCCCGGTCGGCCAGGTCGAGCGTCAGGGTGACGGCCTTGGCGGCGTCGGCGCGCGCGCGCCACGCGGCGTCGCGGGTGGTGGGGATCACGCCCGTCTCCAGCTCCTCCCACGCCGAGATCCAGCGGACGTCGGCGCCCTGGTCCTTCAGCGACCGCGCTAGGCCCGGCAGCGTCGACAGCGTCAGCACCTTGTCGGTCATCCACGGGTGCAAGATGGCGACCTTCTTGCCGCGCACGCCCTCCCAGGCGGGCGGGACGCGCAGCAGGGCGGGGTCCCACGGGCCGGGAAGGCCGCCGCAGGCCGCGGGGCAGTCGTCGCAGCCGTAGACCTTGGCGCCCGCGATGCGTCCGACGCCGCCCAGGCAGCGTGGCAGGTCCACCGGCGTGGCGCCGTGCGCGCCCAGCGTGGCGCCCAGGCGATCCAGGCCGCCCAGCGCCTCGATCGCGGCGGCGGCGTTGGGGCCCACCTTGGTGCCCGCGCGCGGGGCCGACCAGGGTGCGCCCGCCTCGACCAGCCGGACCAGGTTCAGGTCGACGTCGAGCGGGTCGCGGGCGGGGGCGGGGCCCACCTTGGGCGCGCGGCCCAGCTCGAGCGGCACCAGCTCCACCTCGTGCGCGGCGGCGGCGGCCCAGGCGGCGCTGAGGGCGGCGTCCACGTTGGCGGTCAGGGGCAGGGCGCCGTGCAGCTCCAGGTGGGCGTGCCAGCCCGCGCAGGCCTCGACCAGCGCGGGGAGCGTGGGCAGGCCGACCGGGGTCAGCACCGCGCGAACGTGTCGACGCACGCCCGGGATGGCGACCGCGAGCAGCGTGCGCAGGCGGGCGGCCGCGCCGGGCTCGCCGACGATCGCGTCGTGGACAACGTCGTCTCCGGCGTGGAGCAGGGCGATCAGCGCGCCCAGGCCGTAGGCGGCGAGCCGACCGATCGCGTCGGCGTCGATCCCGCGGCCGTCGGTGACCAGCTTGGTGCGGACCCCCGCGGCGCCCAGGCGGCGGACGGCGTCCTCCAGCCCAGCCGTGACGCCGGGTCCGTTCTCCCCGATCACCACCCACGCGGGCGCCTGGGCGACGAGCGCGTCCACGTCGGCGGCGACGTCCGCGTCGGGCCTCGGGACAAGCGCCTGGTGCTCGGTCAGGGTGCTGACGACCACGCGCTTGAGGGGGCGTTCGACCAGCAGCAGCACGGGATGGGCCATCGGCGCTCCACGCGGGGAGGATAGCGCGGTCCGGAGGAGATAGGGGGCCCATGCCCTAGGGTTGAGGATGCCGATCCAGGGCAGGGTTGCGCTTCATGGTCATGGCGATTGGGTACAGCGTGGACGACATCGATCCGTACGATCCGGGTCGTCTCTGTCGGGGTCGAGAGCGGTGGATCGAGCCTTTCGAGGCGGATGAACCGGCACCCCGCGTCCAGCGGGTGGTGATCAGCGGGGCCGTCTTCTCGGACGACTCAGCGTCGGACGCGCGCCGCGGCCTGCCGCACGCCAAGGCCGACCTCGCGCACCTCATCGCGGCGCTCTTCCCGCGCCGCACGTTGCTGGCCTTCGCCGAGGACGGCCACCCGGCCGACATCCCCGAGGGCGCTGAGGACGTGGAGATGTACGAGGGCCATCGGGCCGGCGGACGCGGCGAGGAGCTGATGGTCCGCTGGTCGCGCAAGGTCGACGGCATCCGCGAGCTGCGCGAGGTGATCGGCCACGACGACGAGGCGCGTGTCCTCGGCTTCGCGTGGATGCTGCCCGACGCCGACGACGAGGACGAGGTCCGCCAGCGCGTGTTCCTGCTCACCGGCATGAGCTCGCTCGACAGCCCGCCCGCCCGCTTTCAGCCCGCCGCCCTGCCTGAGCTGCTGGAGCTCGCCCGCGCGGTGATCTTGCTGCACCGCGACAAGCACGGCCCGGCGCTCGGCATCTACAGCCTGGAGCCGCTGGGCATCGTCGAGAAGCTCGAGAACTACTGCGCCAAGGAGGGCCTGCTCGCGGTGCCCTTCGCCATCCCGCCCATGCTCGCCCGCTGGGACCGCGCGCTCGCCGAGGCCCGCCAGCACTGGATCGCCACCCGCGACGACGAGTTCCCGGTGCCGGTGGCGCCTGAGCAGTCGCGCTGGGAGCCCCGCTGGGCCCGTCGCCGCAACGATCGCCACGCCATGTCGGCCGAGGCCGAGCAGGCCGCGGCGGCCGCGCGCGGTGAAGACGTCGGCGACGACGACGACGACGAGGGCGGCGAGGAGTAGGCCTCAGCCCGGCGGCGGGCTGCCCCACCAGGGGCCCAGGTCGAACGGGGTGTCGGCGAACGGAGGCAGGGCGGCGGTGACGTCGCCCGCGGCGGTCTGCGCGATCGTCCAGCGGCCGTCGACCAGCTCGAACACCTCGACCGTGTGCGCGATCGGGTCGACGATCCACGCGAACGGCACGCCGACCTCGGCGTAGATCGCCATCTTTCGGATGCGGTCGTGGCGGACTGTGGACGGGGAGAGGATCTCGCAGACCCAGTCGGGGGTGATGAGGTGGCCGACCGCGGTCGGGTCCATCTGGAAGCGCTCTCGGCGCCATCCGGCGATGTCGGGCACCAGGACGCGCGCGTTCGGCGCCCGGGGAGGACCCAGCCACAGCTCCGGCTCGGGCAAGATCACCCAGCCGCCGCCGCGCCGGTCGTCGCCGTGCGAGCCGGTGAGGTCGTAGCTCATTCGGCTGCTGGCGCGGTTGTACCCGTATGTGGGCCGCCCCATCAACGTCAGCTCCCCGTCGATCAGCTCCGCGGTGAAGCGGGGATCGGCGTCGAGCACGTCCTGGTAGGTGGCGCGATCTTGGCTCATGTCCGGCATTGTAGCGCGCGCGGGCTGCATCTGAGAACCTCCGTCGCCCGCCGGTAGTCGGGGGCGACGGGGAGGTCGCGGCAATCTGGGCGCGCTGGTCGCTCTACGGCTTGCGGACGACCACGAGCGTGGAGAGCTTGGGCAGGTTGCTGGCCGTGGTGAGGCGGCCGGCGGTGGCGCCGTCGATTACGTCGCCGACCTTGATCCACGACGAGCTGGCATAGTCGCCGATCCAGACCTCACCGCCGCCCGCGCCCAGGCCCCAGGCGTCGACGATCTCGTAGGGGATGCCGTGGTCCGCATCGGGGACCGCGTCGGTCTCGTCGGCGGCGACGTGGTTGAACGGGGCGAAGAAGTAGACCGCGAGCACCGTGCCGGGCACGCCGTCGATCGGGGGCGCGGCGTCCAGGCCATCGACCGCCGACACCGACGTGACGACCGACTCCAGCGCCGGCGGGATCAGGTCGCCCGTGCCCAGCGTCAGGAACAGGCCGGGCGTCAGCTCCAGCGGGGCGGGGCTGGCGGGCAGCGCGACCGACGGCGATAGGCGGGGCAGCTCGACGCTGAACGGACGGGCGGCCCCCTCCTCCAGGTTGAGCGGCAGGAACAGGATCGCGAAGTTGGTGTCGCTGTCGAGCGGCTTGGCCTCGAACGAGCCCCAGCCCGCGGTCAGCGCGTCAAAGCCCCACACGCCCATGCCGCGGCAGGGCGCCGTCACGCAGGTGGTGGAGCGGCAGAACTGGATGCGCGCGCTGGAGGGCCCCAGGCCGTGGCTGTCGGCGTCGACCACCGTGCCGTAGAGGACCGAGCCACTGGCGGGCGTGTCGGCGGTGCACGACGTGGGCAGGTCGGTGTCCCGCGGCGTGGTGTCGCCCGTCTCGCCCGTCACGTCGGTGTCGCCGTCGGTGTCGTTCTTGGTGTCGGTGCCCGTGGAGCAGGCGACGAGCACGATGGCCAGGGGAAAGAAGCGCTTCATTGGGGTCCTCTTGCGTGACGGACAGGTAGCGCCGCGCGTGCGTCGTGGCCAGCGTCGCCGTCGCGCGAAGAGTCAGTGTGGTGGGCGTTCTGGCGCGGTCGAGACGTCGCGCTCAGGGGTGCTCGGTCCAGCCTGCGGCGAAGAAGAAGACGCCCCCTAGGATCGGCAGCACGCCGTAGATGGTCACCTGGTAGGCGATCCGACGGAGGCGCACGCCCGGCTCGTCCCGCCGATCATTGGGGACAAAGGCCGAGATGGTGCCAATGATGCCGACGAGCACCACGCCGGTGCCGATCATCATGTTCGTGTTCACGCCACTCCCTCGACAACACACAAGCAGCTGAGCGCACCTCGCCACAAGGCGCGCTCAGCGTCTCAATAGCCTCAGGTCGCGAGGTCGTCGTCGCCAGACGGACCTTCTTCGACAACGGGCTCGCTACTGCCGCCCTCTTCCCAGGCGGCGTCCCACGGCGCGGGCCCGCCCGGGTCCACGGCGGGCTCGTCAGAGGCCTCCGCGTCAGCCGGGGCGTCGCTCGGGGCCGGAGGCGGCGCGGTGAACGCCACGCCAGACTCGATCGCCGCGCGGAGGCGGGCCAGGCCCATCTCGATCACCTGGCGATCCAGGCTGAACGGCGACGTGCGCTCGATGGCGCGCATGAGCTCCGCGTGGGCGGCGATCGGCTGACCCTGCTTCTCGAGCACGGCGGCGATGCCGGCGAAGATGCGGGGGTTGGACGGGTCGGCCTTGGCCATGCGGCGCAGGTTGCGCTCCGCGTCCTCGAGCTTGCCGCGGGCGACGTCGAGCAGCGCCCCTTCGAGCTCGAACCGGGCGCCCAGCGCGCGGCGGTTGACGGCCAGCTTGCGGGCCTTGCCCAGGAACCAGCCGGCGCGCTCCAGATCTCCGCCCATCTCGCGCAGCGCGACGGCGTAGAGCAGGTGCGCCTCCCACGAGTTCTTGTCGGCCTGGATGAGGCCGTCGAGGAGGGTCTTGATCTCCTCGGTGACGCTGTCGCGGCGCTCGGCGACGCCCTTGTGGATGTCGAGCAGCAGCCAGATCAGGCGCGACGTCTGCACGACGTCGGTGGGGGCGAGGCGCACGGCCTCGCGCAGCAGGGTCTCCGCCTCATCGAGCTTCTCGGCGCCCTCGTCGCGACGCAGCGTGCCGAGCAGGCCGTAGGCGTCGGGCAGCATGGGGTCGAGCTCCATCGCGCGCATGAGGTGGTCGATCGCCTCCGGACGGCGGCCCTGGCGCGACAGCAGCGCGGCCAGGCGGCAGCGCAGGCGCGACTGGTCGGGCAGGACCTCGACGGCGGTCTCCAGGACCTTGATGGCCTGGCCGCGGGCGTTGCGCGCGAGGTGATGCGTGACCACCTCGTGGAAGATCTCGGGCACGGGGGCCAGGGTCATGGCCTCCTCGGCGGCGGCCTTCCAGGCGTCGGCCTTGGCGTCCTGGTGACGAAGGACCTCAAGCTTGAGCAGGTGGGCGTCGGCGTTCGACGGGTCGCGGCGCAGCAGCTCGGCTACGCGCTGGGCGGCCAGGTCGAAGCGCGGCTCGCGGCTGCGGACCAGGCCGATCGTGGACTCCACGATCGCGTCGTAGTCGGGGTAGCCGGTGTCGATCAGGTCGGGGAAGCGACGCGCGAGCGCGAAGCAGCGGTTGGCCTCCTGCTGGAGCGCCAGCTTCTCGACGCCCTCCAGGCTGCCGGCGCGCTTGGCGAGCAGCTCGCCGAGCGAGCCGAGGACGTTGAAGTCCGACGTCTCACGCAGGCCGAGGCAGCGCTGCACGACCGCGTGGACGCGGAAGCGCTTGGCGCCCTCTTCGGTGCCGAGCATGTCGACCAGACCCTCGCCGATGAGGAACGTGCGCTCCTTGCGGGTGATGCCCAGGTCCGCGAGGAACTGGCCGTCGACCGGGTAGCGGAGGTGCGCGAGCAGCGCGAGCGTCTCGCGGCTGCGCGTGTCCAGGCGCTCGACGCGCTTGGCGATCTGCTTCTCGATCGCCTCGGTGTCGTCCGGACCTTCCATGCGGAAGAACTTCTCGTTGTCGACGAGGAGCGGGTCATGACGGGCGGCGATCGCGAACGTGCGGGCCGCGAGCGGGTTGCCGGCCAGCTTCTCGGAGATCGAGCCGAACTTCTCGCGGGGGAACTCCGGCGCGCGGTACGCGTCGAAGATGTCGAAGAAGAAGCGGCCCTTGATCCCGCCGAGCTCGATGCGGCGCAGGTTGGCGGCGCGGCCCTCGCGGAAGAAGACCGGCTGGATCACCGACGTGAACACCAGACGCATCGGGTAGGTGGCGGTCAGGAGTGTCTCGACCAGGAGCTCCAGGCGGCTCTTGCGGAAGAAGCTGCCGTCTCGGCCGGACGCGACCTGCAGGTGCTGGACGACCATCACCACGCCGTCGAGGCCCGCGGCCTCTTGGAGCGAGGCGAGGGCGGCGTCGATGGCCTGGATTGGGGTGTGGGGCGCCTTGAGCACCTCAGACAGCTTGCCGCTGCCGCTGGCCAGGCAGGCCTCGGCCAGGCGCGCGAGGAGCGCGTCCGCGCCCACGCCGCGGCCCAGGGCTAGGTCAGGCAGGCGCTTGTAGCCGCCGGCCGTGACCGCGTGCTCGACGAGCTGCGTGCGGCCGATGCCGCGCGGTCCCGACACCACGATGGGGCCGCCAACCTTGAGGAACTCGGAGATCTGCGCGTGCTCGTCTTCGCGGCCGACGAACGCGAAGCGGGGGGCGTCCGGATCGGCCGCCTTCTTCTTGTCCTTGGGGGCGGCGTCTGAGGCGGGGGCGGCCTCTTCCGCGGGCGGCTTGGCCAGCCCGGCGACGAAGTCCTGACCGCGCTCCTTGAGGTTCTCGATCTTGTAGCCGCGGAACTGGCCCGCCCACTCGAGCGGGTTGTACTTGCGCGCGACCACCAGGATCGTCGGCTTGTTCGCGGACGCGTTCAGCAGCGCCGCGAGCTTGGCGACCATGGGCGCGTCGGCTGCGCCGGGCTCGACGATCGCGAGTACGCCGCCCGGACGGGCGACGGCGCGCGCGAGGGCCGCGTCGCTGACGGCGACCACGGGGCTGACGGCGGGGCCTGCGAGGGCCATGGGGCGCAGCGCTGCGCGTTCCTTGAGCGCGAGCATGACGCCCTCGCTCCGGAGGAGATCGCCGGACACGGCGATGGCGCAGCGGCCCGACGCGATGGCTGCATCGACCTGGGACATGTCGTCACCTCTGGCGCGGAGGGGCCCGGTGGGCCCAAGTCTTCGCGCGGCCGCCCGGCGTAACCGTGGCGCAAGGGGGCCGTCGAGGCGCCTCGGCGCTGCGCACGCCGGTATGCGGCCTTGTTTTGGCCCCTGATCGGGTCCATGATCGGCTCAAGTCGACGCTAGAATGGTCCGATAGGTGGCGATCGAATGGCACTTCGAGGAGGCGGCGTTGCGTTTGGATTTGGCGGCGATCTTGGTGTGGGGCTTCGCGTCGGGTTGTTCCGCTGACGGCGCCGCCGCGGAGCGTCCCGCCCGTCCCGCGCCCACCCCCGAGCAGGTTGAGGCCGAACGTCGGGCCGTCGACGGCTTCTGTTCGAAGCATGACGCCGAGCCGTTCGCCAAGCCCTTTGGCTGGCCTGATCTGGCCGACGGCGCGACCGCGCCCGCCGCGGGTCGCTCGCGCTGGGTGGTGGGCTGGGCGACTTGGTGCGGCCCGTGCCTGCGCGAGATGCCGCTGATCGAGAAGTGGCGAGGCGCCCTGGCCGCGGACGGGGTGGACGTGGAGGTCACTTACGTCTCGGTGGACGAGGAGAAGCGGAAGCTCTCGAACTTCGCGGAGCGGCACCCGGAGCTGGACGTGCACCTGCGCGTGGCGGAGGGCGGACTCGAGTCCTGGTTCCACAAGTTTGACCTGCCGCCAGAGACCCTCATCCCGATTCATTTCATGGTGGATCCGAAAGGGCGCACCCGGTGCGTCCGCAGCGGCTCGGTGGGCGAGGACGACTACGCCGCCGTCCGACGCATTCTGCAGGGCGGCTGATCGCTTCTGCGGAAACTCTGCCTCAAGTCCGTGTGGTTCAGACCGAACCAGGAGAAGGGCCACACTCCCCTGGGGAAAGCGGGGTGTGCGGTCCACCGGATGAAGGGGCGAGCAGCATGCGAACCGAACGACGTGGATCCATCGCGATCGAGTACGTCATCCTCATGTGCCTGGTGGTGCTGTGGGTCGGGCTGCGCTTTGACGTGCCCGGCAAGCTGATGGGCGAGCCCGCGACGCAGGCCACCTATGGCTCCGCGGTGGCGTCCGACGGCGCGCTCCGCTGATGTCTGGCTTGACCGCCTCGCACCCAGCCCCGCGGACGGCGGCTTGCGGTGCGGCGGTCGCTGGATCCACCAGTACTGTGACGAATGTCGGCGCGAGCAGCGCGGCGTGCGTCGCGCTCGCGATCCACTCGGTACCCTCTTCCGATGTCGAAAAGTCCGTCAAGACCGATAATATGGCCGGATGCTGCCGCGCCGGATCCGGCACGGTTTCCGGTCGCAGCGAACTCCGCAGATACTGCCATCGCAGAGCGGAAATTTTCTCAAGTACCCCCGGCGAGTGCCGATTGGGGAAGACGAGCCCGTCCCACGCGTGGCTCAAGTTCTCGCAGACAGCTTCGAGAGCCCGTGCTCGCAGAGACGCGAAATCACCTCAGCATTGAACTAGGGGCAGGAGTCCACATGAAGACCAACATTCGGAGTCGCCGAGGCACAGTGTCCGTTGAGTACGTTGTACTCGGCGCGCTGGTCGGTACGATGGGCATGGTCGGGGTTGCTTTCCCCGACGCCTTCGCCGGCCTCTTCCTCCATACCGCAAACAACATGGGCTCCGGCTCGGAGTACGCCGACGGCGCTGGCGTCGACATCGCGACCTCCGGTCCCGGCGTCCCCGCCAACCAGTTCGGCGACGACGGGTATGCGGCCGCCGTTGCGGCGATGGGCGATCCGTCGACGCAGCCTGGCACCGCGCCGGTGGCCCCCCCGACGACGCCCGGTGGGACGGCGGGCGGCGTGGACCCCTGGTCTGGCGCACCCGGCACCTGGACCCCGCCGAACGGCGTGGTGACCAACGGCGCCCCGACGATCGACGACCCCGCGCTCCCGCCGACTGACGGCGTGGTGGCGGGCGATGATGGCTCTTGGGGTTCCGACCCCTGGGGCGACAACGGCGGCACCACCGGCGGCACCACCGGCGGCGTGACCGACCCGGCCGGCGGCGTCGGCGGCACGACTGGCGGCGTGACCGACCCGACCGGCGGCGTCGGCGGCACGACTGGCGGCACCTCCGGCGGCGGCAGCTCGTCGACCACCGGCGGCGGCGGCACCACCACCACCTCGGGCGGCGGCGCGACGTCGACTGGCGGCACCACTGGCGGCACCACCGGCGGCGGTTCCACCGGCGGCGGCGTCACGACCCCCTCGGGCGGCGGCACGACGACCCCGGCTCCTGTCGCCCCCTCGGGCGGCGGCACCACGCCCCCTGCTCCTGTCGCCCCCTCGGGCGGCGGCACGACGACCCCGTCGGGCGGCGGTACCTCGACGCCTCCTCCGGCTCCTCCCTCGGGCGGCGCTTCGGGCGGCACCTCGGGCGGCGGCACCTCGACCTCGGGCAGCGGCTCGGGCGGCGGCTCGCCGACGGTCTGCACGACCTCCGGCGGCGGCTTCCCGGCCAGCTCGGGCTCTAGCTCGGGCAACTCGGATGACGATGACAGCGATCACAGCTCGTCGTCGGGCCATGAGGCCGAGGACGACGGTCACAGCAGCTCGTCGGGCAGCGATGACGGCCACGAGGGCTCGTCGGGCAGCTCGGACGATGACGACAGCGATCACCACGCGACGTCGGGCGGCGCCGTGAGCACGCCCTGCGCGCCTGCGCCGACGCCGACGCCGACCTCCGGCGGTTCGGGCCACTCGGATGACGACGACAGCGATCATCAGACCTCCAGCAACTCGGACGACGACGACAGCGACCACTCCGGCGGCGGCAGCGGCTGCAGCGGCGGCGGCACGTCGTCCTCTTCGGGCGGCGGCTCCACGTCGACGGGCAGCGGCAGCGGCTGCGGCAGCGCGTCGAACAACGGCCACGGCAACAACGTGGACGGCGTGGACTCGTCCAACCCCGGCCAGGGCCAGGGCGGGCCGAACGGCGCGGTCGATCCCTCGGGGTCGGTCGACGACGAAGGCCACGGCGGCGGCTCGATTTCGTCCTCGGGCGGCGGCAGCGGCTGCAGCACGGGCTCGTCCTCCAGCAGCTCCAGCTCCGCGTCGCACAGCACGTCGGGTGGCAGCAGCGGCTGCAGCCTGCTGACTGGCAGCGCGGTCGTCACGACCGTGATCACGCCGGCGGTCGTCGTCCCGGTGACCTCGACCACCACGTCGTCGGGCGCCGGCTCCGTGGCTTCGTCCGGCGGCGGCAGCGGCTGCTCGTCCGTCAAGACCACCTACAAGGTCGTGGCCACGAAGAACACGGCGACCGCGTCGAAGGGCGGCCTGGGCTCGACCAAGAAGTAGTCGCCGGGCCGGTGCGCTCTAGTCCCTAGGGACCCGGGTGCCCGACCGGTGCGATGCGGCGGGAGCGTGGTTCGCCACGCTCCCGCTCTTGCTTTCTCAGCCGCACATTTCGCTGCGGATCTTCACGGACGTGCCGATTGGATCAGGTGTGGACGTCGGACGGCGCCACGGGTGGAGGTCCGCATGATCGCACGGCGTCGCAGGGGCTCGGCCGGTCCGGAGCTCGCGCTCAACGTGGCGCTGTTCCTGACGGTCGCCACGGTCGGCTGGACCTCACCGTCCGCGTTTCACGACGCGCTCGTCGGCGGCGCTGAGTTCGCGACCGTGACGGTAGTGGAGGCGCACGCGCGCGAGGGCGTGCCCGACATGCTCGCGACGCCAGGCGCGGTGATCGTGCCGCTCTGGTCTGAGCCCACCGCCGCCGAACGTCAGCAGGCCGACTGTGCGAGCCGCGGCAAGGCGGACCCGTGGGCCACGGACGCGTGCGCCACCCCCGCGGCCGGCGCAGGTGACGCCACGCCGTGGGCCGCCACGCCGTGGGGCGTGGAGTAGGCGGTCAGGTAGGTTGGACGATGCTAAGCGGGTGCGCCGCTTCGCTCAGGCTGTACGCGCAACGCTTCAGCGTGTACGCGTGCAGACGTCGGCGAGCGCGGCCCAGTCGTACAGCGGCTGGCCGTTGATGCAGTGGAAGCCCTGCACGATATCGCTCGCGCCGTCCGCTTCGCACTTGGTGTAGAGGTTGTTGAAGGCCTCGGCCGCGGTGCGGCCCACGCTGGTGCGGAATGTCTTGTCCCACTTGGACGGGCCGTCGACGCTGCAGGTGTAGGTGCCCAGGCAGAACGCGGCGCAGGTCCACTCGGGGTTGGGCGTGTCGTCCAGCCAGGGCTTGGGGCCCGAGGTCGTGGCAGGGGCGGCGGCCGGAGCGGCGCCATCGGCGGGCGCGGCGGCGGCGGGCGCGGTGCCGTCGGCGGGTGCGGCGGGATCCTCTTCGTCGCCATTGCAGGCGATGGAGGTCAGCAGGACGACGCCGAGGGTGGCGATCGCGGCGATGCTAAGGCGGTTCATCGGGTTCCCCTTGGAGTACGCGCCAGGAGGCGGCGCGATTTGGTAGGCGCAAGTCGGCTATCGTCAGCGGATCCGCGACGTCAAGCGTGCGAGCGCGCGGATCCGCCGTCGTGGTGGGGATCGTGGGCGAGAGCGGGGAGGGGACGGGCCGTTCGGCGCCGTTCAACCTGACCCGTATCGGATGGACTCGTACCGCTTTTGGTTAGCGTTTCGTAAAGGGGACGGAGTATATCTGCGCTGTAGCTCCGAGGGATCTCATGCGTCTGTCCGCCATGCCCGTACTTGTTTTGCTTTCGACCGTCCTTTTCGCCGCCTGCGAAGACCCGAATCAGGTGGACGGAGAGAGCGACGAGACGGCGCTGACGTCGCCGTCTGCGGTGGACATGGCGCCGGCGCCCGGCCCGCTCACCACGTCGTTCGCGTCGTTCTACACGAACACGCTGCGCGGCAACCTGATGAACATCGGCAACGCGTCGGACGAGTGCGACAGCACGCGCTCCGGCCAGAACTGCACGACCATCAACGCCGACGCCAACCTGACCTCCGGCAACAACAACGACGGCATCTACACGCAGAACGCCGACTACGACGACGCCACTCCCGGCGCCCCGGCGTCGGCGTGGACTGGCGGCAGCAGCGACACCTACAACAGCACCGCGGCCACGCTCACCATCCCGCCCGGCGCCACGGTCGTCTACGCGGCGCTGCACTGGAACGGCCAGCTCTCCAACAGCGGCGGCGTGCGCCCCGCCACCGGCGTCCGTACCTTCAGCAGCGTGCTCTTCGCGGGCCCCGGAGACGCCGCGTACACGTCGCAGACCACCGACCAGTTCTACTCGCCGGCCTGTACGCCCGCGACCAGCTCCGCCTGCGACGTCTCCACGGCCGGCTTCAACGCCGGCATCCGCTACTACCTGAACTTCAAGGACGTCACGGCGTTCGTCCAGGCGCGCGGCTCGGGCACCTACTGGGTGGCGAACGTGCCCTTCAACACCGGCAACGACGACGGCACGGGCGGTTGGAAGCTGTCGGTCGTCTACTCAGACGGCGCGGAAGAGTTCCGTAACATCCAGCTCTATCACGGCATGGTGAGCTACGGCACGGCCAACATCGCCGTTCCCCTGACCGGCTTCATCACCCCCGCGCTCGGCCCCATCGACGCCACCGCCACCTACTGGGCGCAGGACGGCGACCGCTACGCCGGCGGCTCGAACAAGGGCGACACCATCGGCTTCAACGGCTCCGCCGCGGCCAACCAGCTGTCGAACGCGGTGAACCCCGCCGCGGACTACGGCAACAGCACCATCTCGACGCTGGGCAGCTTTGTCACGGCCCGCACGCCCGCGCACAAGAACACGCTGGGCCAGGACCTCGACTCCTACGCGGTCGGCTCGCGCCTCGCGAACGGCGCCACCTCCGCCACCATGAACTTCGTCGCGTTCGCCTCCAACGAGGTGAACCGCGCGCTCTTCGTCTCCTTCGCCACCACGGTGCAGGCGCCGGACGTCACCGCGACCAAGTCCGCGCGCGTGCTGGACCCGAGCGGCGCCGATGACGCCGACCAGATCGCCGAGCCCGGCGACACCATCGTCTACACGATCACCGTGCGCGACAACGACCGCGACAACGCCACCAACGTGGTGGTCACGGACGAGATCCCCGCCGGCACCAGCTACGTGGCCGGCTCGCTGCAGATCGACGGCTCGGCGCTCGGCGCGCTGACGGACGCGGTCGACACGGACCGCGCCGAGAAGCTCAACACCCCGGCCCCCCGTGGCAAGATCGTCGCCCGCATCGGCACGGGCGCCAACGGCACCACCGGCGGCACCATCGCCGTCGGCACCCAGCGCACGGTCGCCTTCCGCGTGCTCGTCGGCACCCCGGTGCTGGGCCAGGCCATCGAGAACGCCGCCAGCGTTACCTTCAACGGCGCCACCATCGGCAGCTCCATCTCGCTCGCGGTCAACACGGCCGACAACGGCGGCCCCACCAGCACGGGCGTCTGCCAGAACGGTCTGGTCGAGGCCCCCGAGCAGTGTGACGACGGCAACAACGTTACCGGCGACGGCTGTGCGCCTGACTGTACGCTCCAGGCCATCTCTACCTGCGGCAACAACACGGTCGAGCCCACCGAGGAGTGCGACGACGGCGGCCTGGTCGACGGCGACGGCTGCTCGTCCACCTGCACGATCGAGCCCGGCTTCACCTGCCGCGGCGCGCCCACCGTCATCAACGACGACTGCGACAACGACGGCCTCACCAACCTGACCGAGGACGCCAACGGCGACTCGGTCGTGAACCCCGGCGAGACCAACCCCTACGACGCCGACTCCGACGACGACGGCCTGTCCGACGGTGACGAGGTGCTCGGCGCGGGCCCGCTCGCGGCCTACGCGCCCACCAACCCGCTCAACCGCGACACGGACGGCGACGGCCTGCAGGACGGCACTGAGGTCGGCGTCAGCGTCCGCCTCCCGGACACCGGCCCCGGCTGGATCTTGGACGCCAGCCCCACGACCAAGACCGACCCGAACGACAACGACTCGGACGACGACGGCCTGTCTGACGGCGCCGAGGACGTGAACCGCAACGGCGCGACGTCGGCCACCGAGACCGACCCGAACAAGGTCGACACCGACCTCGACCTGATCCAGGACGGCACCGAGCGCGGCGTCACCACCGGCGTGTCCGGCACCAATCCCGCCGTGTTCATCCCCGACGCGGACCCGACCACCACCACCCTCCCGCGTGACAACGACACCGACAACGACGGCCTCAAGGACGGTCAGGAAGACCGCGATCACGACGGCAAGTGGGACGGCAACCAGACCGGCCTCTGCCGCGACGAGACCGACCCCAACGTGGTCGACACCGACGCCCAGGGCGGCAGCGACCAGGCCGAAGGCGGCACGGGCTGCACCGCGCCGGACACGGACGGCGACGGCCGCATCGAGGCGATCGACGTCTGCATCGGCGAGGACAGCTCCGGCGACACCGACCGTGACGGCGTCTGCAACAACCGCGACCAGTGCTTGGGCTCCAACGACGCGCTCGACGCCGACGGCGACGGCGTACCGGACGGCTGCGACGTGTGCGCCGGCTTCGACGACCGCGTCGATCCGGACGGCGACGGAGTGCCCACCGGCTGCGACATCTGTCTGGCCGGCGACGACCGCCTCGACGCCGACGGCGACGGCATCCCGAACGCGTGCGACACCTGCACCGGCGCCACCACCGACACCGACGGCGACGGCGTCCCCGACGCCTGCGACATCTGCCCCGGCTCCAACGATACGCTCGACGCGGACGGCGACGGCGTGCCGAACGGCTGCGACGTCTGCCCCGGCTTCAATGACGCCCTCGACGCGGACGGCGACGGCGTGCCGAACGGCTGCGACGTCTGCCCCGGCTCGCCGGACTCGGTCGACGCGGACGGCGATGGCGTCCCCGACGGCTGCGATGTCTGCCCCGGCTACGACGACCTGATCGACGTCGACCTGGACACCGTGCCAGACGGCTGCGACAACTGCCCGACCGACGCGAACGCCAACCAGGCCGACGCAGACCAGGACAGCGTGGGCGACGCCTGCGACGTCTGCCCGGGCTTTGAGGACACCGCCGACGCGGACCTCGACGGCGTGCCGGACGGCTGCGACGTCTGTGAAGGCTACGACGACGCGCTCGACGCCGACGCCGACGGCGTGCCGGACGGCTGCGACGTCTGCGCCACCGGCAACGACACCCTCGACACCGACGGCGACGGCGTGCCGAACGCCTGCGACGAGTGCGCGGGCTTCAACGACAACGTCGACACCGACCGCGACGGCGTGCCCGATGGCTGCGACGTCTGCGCCGGCTTCAACGACAACCTCGACGCGGACTTCGACACCGTCCCGGACGGCTGCGACACCTGCCCGAACGGCAGCGACACGCTCGACGCGGACCTCGACGGGACCCCGGACGGCTGTGACCTGTGCCCCGGCTTTGACGACGCGGTCGACACCGACGGCGACGGCGTGCCCGATGGCTGCGACATCTGCAACGCCGGCCCCGACTCGGCCGACGGCGACAACGACGGCGTGCCTGACGCCTGCGACGTCTGCCCGGGCTCGAACGACGCGCTCGACGCGGACCGTGACGGCGTGCCGAACGGCTGCGACGTCTGCCCCGGCGCCAACGACAACCTCGACTCCGACCTGGACGGCGTGCCGAACGGCTGCGACGTCTGCGCCGGCTACGACGACAACCTCGACGGCGACAACGACGGCGTGCCCGACGGCTGTGACGTGTGCTCCGGCTTCGACGACACCGTCGACGCGGACTTCGACACCGTGCCGGACGGCTGCGACGTCTGCCCGGGCTCCAATGACACGCTCGATGCCGACAACGACGGCGTGCCCGACGGCTGCGACGTGTGCGTCGGCTTCGACGACAAGCTCGACAGCGACGGCGACGGCATCCCGAACGGCTGTGACACGTGCGGCGGCATCACCACCGACACCGACGGTGACGGCGTGCCCGACGACTGCGACCTCTGCCCCGGCTTTGACGACGCGCTCGACGCGGACGCCGACGGCGTGCCGGACGGCTGCGACATCTGCGCCGCGGGCGACGACACTGTCGACAGCGACGGCGACGGCGTCCCGGACGCGTGCGACGTCTGCGCGGGCTTCGACGACGCGCTCGACGCCGACGGCGACGGCGTGCCGGACGGCTGCGACACCTGCACCGGCGCCACCACCGACACCGACGGGGACGGCGTGGCGGACGGCTGCGACACCTGCCCTGGCTTCGATGACGCGCTCGACGCGGACGCCGACGGCGTGGCGGACGGCTGCGACACCTGCCCTGGCTTTGACGACACCGCCGACACCGACCTCGACGGCGTGGCGGACGGCTGCGACGCTTGCGACGGCTTCGACGACAACGTCGACACCGACTTCGACGGCGTGGCGGACGGCTGCGACGTGTGCGCCGGCTTCGACGACTTCCAGGACGCCGACGCCGACCTGGTGCCGGACGGCTGCGACGTGTGCCCCGGCTTCGACGACAGCCAGGACAGCGACGCGGACGGCATCCCCAACGGCTGCGACACCTGCGTGGGCGACACCGTCGACACCGACGGCGACACCGTCCCCGACGCCTGCGACATCTGCGTCGGCTTCGACGACGCGGCGGACGCCGACTTCGACACGGTCCCGGATGGCTGCGACGTGTGCGCGGGCTCCGACGACCTGATCGACACCGACGCCGACGGCGTGCCGGACGGCTGCGACGTGTGCGCGGGCTTCGATGATCTGCTCGACGCCGACGCCGACACGGTGCCGGACGGCTGTGACGTGTGCGCGGGCGGCGATGACACCATCGACCTCGACGAGAACGGCGTCCCGGACGACTGCGACGTGCCTTGCTCGGGCGGCCTCGGCATCCCTGACACGGACGGCGACGGCATCTGCGACACCGACGACCTCTGCTGGGGCGACGACGTCACCGGCGACCCGGACGGGGACGGCCTGTGCAACGACACCGAAGAGGACCTGGGCTCCGATCCTGAGGACGCGGACTCCGACGACGATGGCCTGTCGGACGGCACCGAGTTCTTCGGCGACGGACCGCTGACCGACTACGGCGCCACCGATCCGACCAACCCCGACACGGACGGTGACGGGCTGCAGGACGGCACCGAGACGGGTGTCACCGTGGGCACCGAGGACACCGACCCGGCCGTCTTCGTGCCGGACACGGACCCGACGACGACCACCAACCCCAAGGATCCGGACACGGATCACGGCGGCGTGCCGGACGGCGACGAGGACCTCAACGGCAACGGCTTCATCGATCCGGGCGAGATCAACCCGAACGACCCCTCCGACGACTGCCAGTTCCTCGACAACGACGGCGACGGTCTGACCAACGCCGAAGAAGACGTGAACTGCGACGGCGTGGTCGACCCGGGCGAGACCGATCCGAACAACCCCGACACCGACGACGACGGCCTCAACGACGGCGAGGAGGTCCACGACACCCTCACCGACCCGCTCGATCCGGACACGGACGACGACGGCCTCTCCGACGGCGACGAAGTGCACGACTACGGCACCGACCCGCTCGACCAGAACACCGACGACGACTCGTTTAACGACGGGTTCGAGGTGACCTGGGATCTGGATCCGCTGGTGCCGGACGTGACGCAGGGCTCGGGCTGTGACCAGACGGGCGCGTCGCCGTCGGCGCTGCTGGCGCTCCTCGCGGGCCTGGTGGGCATGTCCCGCCGTCGTTCGCGCGGCGCCGTCGCCGTCGCCGCCCTCGCGGCGTCGGGCACG
>CAIOSP010000111.1 GCA_903861005.1 uncultured Pseudomonadota bacterium | reverse complement strand
CTGGATTCACCACCACAGGTCCGACGATCAGCCGGGCGGCTTCCTCCAGGTCGAGCTCACGAACGCCCGACCCACCTTCGCCGTCCACGTCGGCGGCGCTGCCTTGATCTTCGACGTCCCGCCGCCGCCCGACTGGTTCGCGGCCGTGATCCGAGGCGTCGCCCGATGCTGATGCTGCCGTCGTCGGTCAGGATCTACCTGGCGACGACGACCACCGACATGCGGCGCGGGTTCGATGGTCTTGCGGCGCTGGTCACCGCCTCTGGCTTCGACGTCTTCAGCGGGCACCTGTTTGTGTTCCTCTCCCGGTCGCGCGACCGGGCGAAGATCCTGGCCTGGGATCGCGGCGGCTACGTGCTGGGGTCGAAGCGACTCGAGCGCGGCCGGTTCAAGCTGCCCGCCTTCGAAGCAGGCGCGCGCACCGTGATGCTGGACAGCGCGCAGCTCGCGATGCTGCTCGACGGAATCGATGCGTCTCAGGTTCGACGATCCAAACCCTGGACTCCGATCCGATCGGGGATCGACACGACGCCTCGTTCGTGATCAAACGTCGCCATGGGCGACACCCTCGACATCGCTGCGTTGATCGCGAAGCTGCCGGACGACACGCGTCCGATCGTTGAGATCATCGTGACGGTCCTCCAGCAGGAGAACGCGCAGCAGCGCGCCGAGCTGGCGGAGCTGCGCCGCATGTTGTTCGGCCGCAAGGCTGAGCGTGTGCCCGACGCGCGCCGCGAGGCCCGCAAGAAGGCCCAAGACGACAAGGATCCTGCCGAGCGCGAGGCCGAGCGCGTCGACCAGCGCCGCAAGAACCGCGACGCGCGTGACGCGTGGCCGGTCGAGGAGCGGGTCATCGAGGTCCCCGTCGCGGCGCAGGTCTGCCCGTGCTGCGGCGAGTCCAACCTGGCGCCCCTCGGAGACGGTGCCACGACGACGCAGTTCGAGTACGTCCCTGCCCAGGTCGTTCAGATCCGTTGGATCCGCGAGCGCTACGCGTGCCGTTGCGGAAAGGGCATCGTCACCGCCGCGGCGCCGCCGCAGGTGACCGACGGCTGCGAGTATGGGCCTGCGCTTCATGCCCATGTCGCCGTGGCCAAGTGCGCGGACGGCATGCCACTGTACCGCCAGGCCAAGCAGTTCCAGCGGGTGGGTTCGCCGGTGAGCCGGGCGACCCTGTGCACGTTGTTCCATCGTGCGGCGGACCAGATCGACGGGATCTACCAGGAGCTGTTGAAGCGGGAGGCGTCGGCCGACCACGTGTTCGCGGACGAGACGCCGCTGCCGGTGCTTGCGGAGGGGAGCTGCAAGCGCGGCTACGTGTGGACGTTCGTGAGCGACGAGGTGGTGGCGTTCACGTACAGCCCGTCGCGTAGCGGCGCGACGCCGGTTCGCATCCTTGGCACCACGGAAGGCACCCTCCAGGTGGACGCGTACAGCGGCTACAACGCGGTCACGACGCCCGACGGGCGAACGCGTGCCGGCTGCTGGGCGCACGTCCGACGGGAGTTCTTCCGGGCCCTGGAATCGGCGCCCGTCGAGGCCGGTGTCGCGATGGACTGGATCGCGCGGCTGTACGACGTCGAGCACCGAGCGGCCGAGAAGGACATCGTCGGCACGCCGACGCACCTGGCCATGCGACGGATCGAGTCCAAGCCGCACGTCGATGCGTTCTTCGCGTGGGTCGCCGAGCACCTGGAGGCCAACCCGCCGAAGTCACCGTTGGGGAAGGCGATGCGGTACGCCCAGAAGCAAGAGGTCGCCCTACGTCAGTTCCTGGACGACGCGCGTGTCGCATTGGACAACAACACCGCGGAGCGGGCACTGAAGCCCGTGGCGATCGGACGGAAGAACTTCCTGTTCGCGGGGAAGGACGAGGGCGCCGAGAACCTGGCGAAGCTGCAGACCATCGTCGCGACGTGCCAAAAGCACGGCGTGAACCCGCAGGCGTACCTTCAGGATGTGCTGGTCCGGATCAACACGCACCCGGCGAGCAGGATCGCGGAGCTGCTGCCTTGGGCGTGGACTGCGGCGGTCTGAGGTCAAGGTCGGGGCGTGACGTCGTACGTTGATCGCTTACGTCAGTACGCGGAGTTCAATCGCGCGCCGGTCACGCTCTAGGACGCGCGGCGAGGCGGTGAACGGGGCGCGCGGAAGCGAATCGCACCCCAAGACTGCGTGTGGTAGTTTTCAGGACGCGGATGGAGGGCGATTGATTTTCCGGCGCCCCCGGCGCGCTCACAACCGACAATGACCGTGGTCGGGAGGCTGGCCGCCCGTCGTGGAGCGATGATGAAGGCGCGTGAACTCGATTCCAGGGTGGTGGTGATCACCGGTGCCGCCGGTGGGCTCGGGCGCGCGCTTTGCACCGCGTTCGCGGCCCGCGGCGCGAGAATCGCGGCGCTCGACGTCGATGAGCAGTCACTGGGGCGGCTGCAGCGTGATCTGGCGCTGCCGGAATTGCTCGCCGTGCGCTGCGACCTGACCGACGAAGATCAGTGTCGCGCCGCTCTTGCCGAGGTGGTGCGCCGCCTGGGTGGCGTCGATGTGCTCGTCAACAACGCCGGGGTCAGCCACCGCAGCCTGTTCGCCCAGACCGAACCCGCGGTGATCAGGCGCGTGATGGCGGTCAATTTCTTTGGCGCGGTCAACGCGACCCATGCTGCACTCCCGGCGCTGCTGGAGCGCCGCGGGACGGTGGTTGTGATCTCGAGCGTGGCCGGCTTCGCGCCACTGGCTGCCCGCTCCGGCTACGCGGCGAGCAAGCACGCGCTGCACGGGTGTTTCGAGACTTTGCGCGCCGAATACGGGAAGCGCGGGCTCGATGTGCTGCTGGTGTGTCCGAGTTTCATCGCGACCGCGATCGCGGCCGCGCACCTCGGTGGTGATGGCGGCGGCGTTCAGGGCCCCCGCACGGTGGTCGGTGATGCGCTCGCGCCGGAACACGTGGCGCGTCGCGTCGTCGCTGCGGTCGAGGGGCGCCGGCGGTTGTTGCTGGTCGGGCGCGTGGCGTGGCTGGCGTGGTGGGTGTCGCGACTCGCACCGCGTTGGTACGAGCGTTCGATGGTGAAACGCCTGAACGCCGAGATGGACACTCGCCCCTAGTCACCCGAAGCACGAGCCTCGTGGTTGACGGAAGAGCTCCCTTGGGTCCTGCCTGCGACCCAGGGGTCGCCTGAGGTGCGCGCTTCGCTCGGAGCGCGCGGCTGAGGCGGCTGGCTCGCTCACCTCAACGCGCCCGACGAGCGGATCGATGCGGGTCGCCGAAGGGCGATCTCGCCTGGAGACTGCGAGTGCGAATCCTCGGCCAAAGGCGCGCCAGAGCTGGAAATCCTGCGCACCCTCAGGACGGGCATTGTGCCTACTCCGGGACCCCTTCCGCCCCCTCGGGCCGGGCACAAATGCGGAGGTGCCTCCACCACGCTGGCCCAGACGCGATCGTGCCGAACAATCGGCTTACTGCACGTACCCCAACGCCTGCAGCTCCATCACCCGCTCTGGGCTCGCCACCTTCTCCCGCTCCGCCTTCAAATTCGCCTGATGCTCCGCCTCAAAATTGTCGAGGATCACCCGCATCGGATGCTCGCCAAGCGGCTCGCGCCCCAGCTCGCCCGGGTCCTTGTCCAGGTCGTACAGGTACCGACCCGGCGGGTACGCCACCAGCTTCTCCGTGTTCGACGTCCACAGCGCGGTCATGTCCGCGCCCACCTTCACGTCGCCCTCGCGCGACTCCGAGAACGACACCGTCGGCACGTCCGCGCGCAGGGCCCCGTTCATCATCAGGTAGTAGGCCTGCAGCGACGGGAAGGGCTCGGGGAGCTTGACGCCCTCCGGGTGCTCGCTGTCGACGTAGACGAACGGCACGCGCACGACCGGCTCCCAGGTGTAGCAGCCGTGGCGAAGCAGGCCGTGCTCGCCCAGGTACTCGCCGTGGTCGGACGTGATGACGATGCGGTAGCCGTGGTCCAGCCAGTGGTCGCGGCGCAGCACCTCAATCAGCAGCGACAGGGTGCGGTCGGCCATGGCCAGGCCCCAGTCGTAGCCGTTGCGGACGCGGGTCTCGTAGGCCTTTGTGTCTGCGGCGTTGAGCTCGCCGCGCACGTAGCGGTGGTACTCGCTGTCCTGGCCCACGTCGAACACGGGGAAGTCGACCGGGTCCTGCGCGGGCACCCAGCCGGTGTTCTCGGGCACGCGCGGGTAGGGGTCGTGCGCGTCGAGCACGTTGACGAACAGGAAGAGCGGCTTGTCCAGGTCGGCTTCGGCCTTGAGCAGCTTGCGCACGGCGCGCGGGGTCTCGTCGCCGCGCAGCTCGCGCAGGGTCTTGGCCACCGTCACATGCTGAAAGCCGCGGTCCAGGCCTGAGGCGGCGGAGAGCGTGGGGTTGGCCGACACCATCACCGTCTGGTACCCGCGGTCCGCCATGGCCTCGGACAGCACGGGCAGGTCGGTCCCAAACCCGTGCGACACGCTGTCGTAGCCGTGCTCGCTGACCGGCACGCCGGTGAAGTACGACGTGTGGCTCGGGATGGTCCAGGTGCCGGGGCTGTACGCATGGCAGGTGTGCGTGACGCCCGGGCGCGTGGTGAAGTCGTCGAGGAACGGCGTGGTGGGCCGCTCGTAGCCGCAGAGGTGCAGGTCCATCGCGCGGACGGTGTCGAGCACGATGAGGATCACGTTGGGCTGGCGCGCGGGCGTGTCGGCCGCGGGCGCGTCGGGCAGCGTGACCTTCTGGATGGTGTAGCCGGCCACGTCGGCGGGCTCGTTTCCGCCGGACTTGCTGCCACCGCCGGCGCCGCCGCGGTGGTTGCCGCCGCGTGCGCCGCCGTTGCCGCCGCCGCGGCAGGCCGCGAGCTCAGCGAGGAGGAGGGTGACGAGGGCGAGTCGCGTGGAGCGTGTGCGCATGCCGCCGCATAGCGCGCGCGCTCGGCGCCGAGAAGCCTCCCCTGATCGGGTACTTGTGGGTGTCACGGGCGCGGTCTACTCTATGGGGACGCGGGCAAGGGGGGGGATGACCTTGTGCATGCGGAATGACGCGTTCGCGCGTCTTTCGTTGCTGACAACGAGCCCGGCCGGCGCCCTCAGGCGTCCTTTGGTTGCTGGCCGGGCTCGGGGTCTTCCGCGTCTGCGGTCCACAGGCCGCGACACAGGTCTGCAAGCTCCACGCGGCTGCCGATCTTGAGGAGGTCGTAGATCTCCTTGAGGTGCGCGCGCACGGTCTCCGGGTGACGCCCGATGCGCTTGGCGATCTCGCCGGCGGTGTCGCCGCGGGCGGCCCAGGCGGCGATGCGGCGCTTGATCGGGGTCAGCGTCATCACGGCGGGCACCAGCCCCGAGTGTACCGGGCGCACCTCGACGAGGGCGGCATGCGTGCCCGCGCCGAGGAGGCGCGACATCGACAGGCGCCAGTCCCCGAGGATCGACTCGGCCAGGCGTGCACCGGACAGGAACTCGTCCGCGCAGCGCCCGAGCGTCACCTTGGCGACGTCGCCGAGGGCGCCGGACTGGAAGCGAAGCGCGCCGCCCGGCTCGAACAGGTAGCGGCCCGCCGCCATGCCGCGCGTGTCCTCCACCGTGATCGCCGCTTGGAATGCCTTCACCACCCACGGCGCGAGGGCGTCGGCGATGTCGCGGTCGTGGTCGCTGAACGGGGGCGATGTGGTGGCGCGGTACACGCTGACGTAGCCGACGAACCGGCCGTCGATCCCCAGGTACATGCCGAGCGCCTCTCGCATGCCGGCCTGCACCCAGAAGGTCTCACGGACCTCGGCGGGCACGGCGTCCGCGGACTCAGGCTTGAACTGGTCGAAGGACCACGTCGCGTCGAGCTCCAGGTGGAAGTCCTCGATCGGCACGCCCTGCATGCGCTGTCGTGGCCGCACGAAGCGGTCGGGCCCAATCGCCACCAATCCGAGGCCGACCATACGGCCCGAGTCGATCACCATACGCGCGGACGCCGCGGCGTCGCCGCGGAGCACGTGCATCAAGTGCTGCAAGACCGCCGTGCGGATCGTGGCGTCGCAGCCTTCGGGGATCGGGGGCTCACGCTTAGGCATGGCGCCTACTAAGTCTTACGCCTGCACCACCCGTCAAGGCTTTGCTGCTCCCGATGCAGACACCCGAGGCGCGAGCCGCAACATCCGAGGGTCATCCTCGGCAGGCGCGATGGGGTCAGCCTCGTCACGATCGGTCGACAGGTCGAACGACTCCCACTTGCCCTCGCGCCACGTGAGCTTGGCGGTGGGGGACGACCAAGTGGACGCCATGGTCACGCGACCGGAGCCGTCCGAGTTGGCGCGGGCCAGCGCGACCGGCGGCACTTCCGCGGACCACACGCCGTCGAGCAGCCAGCCGCGCACGGCGAGCGTGGACAGCAGCGGCGGGAGCGGCGCGGTGGGCGCGGCCGTGTCGACCGCGACGAGCGGCACGCGCACCGACGACTCGAACGTGACGGGCGCGTCGCCGATCAGGCCGCGCTCGCCGAGCGCCGCGCCGTGATCGCCCACCACCACCAGCCGCATCTTCGACAGATCCCGGCCCGACTTCTGCAGCGACGCGAGCACCGCGCGCGTGTTCGCGTCGGCGAGCTCCACGCCGTGGTCGTAGCCGGCGCCCAGCTGCATACGGAAGCGGTCCTCGACGTCGAGCGGCAGCTCGCCGTTGCGCAGGCCGACCGCGCGCGGGTCGCGCGTGCCGTCGTCGCGCGTGAGCGACATCCAGTCCTGGTTGCGGCCCCAGCGCAGGCGCGGCACCGGCGCCCAGGGGTCCTCGGCGTCGGACAGCACCACCACCAGCAGCAGCGGCTTCTTGGCGTCGGTCTTGGCGAGCGCCACGTCGATCGCCGTCGCCACGCCGCCGTAGCGCCAGGCGCGCGCGTTGGGCGCGGTGTGCGTGGCGTCGAACGACTGGGTCCACGCGTCGGTGGGCGCCTGCGGTCGTGTGTTGACGAGCACACTCGTGAAGCCGCGCGCCTTGAGCGTGACCGGCAGGGGCTCGGCCCCGACGGCTGGGTCCGACGCGCTCGACGCGACGCCGGTGAGCAGGTCGATCATCGCCGGCGCGTCCCACGGCGTGGTGGCGATCGCGTCGCAGGTGGTGACGGCCTGATGCGCGTCACGCAGGGTGGCGAGGAACGGCGTGTGCGCCCGGCCGCCGCACCACGCGACGTGATCGGCGCGCGCGCTGCCCAGCACCACCAGGACCAGCGTGTCGCGGGCGGCGTCGGACGCGGCGGCGGGCACGGGGAGCGCGGCGAGCGGATCGGGGGTGGGGGCGTCGGGGTCGGCCAGCTCGCCCATCGTCGCCGTGCGCATGCGCGACGGCGGATCCTTCTTCTTCTCGTCGGACTTGGCCGGGCACGCGGCCAGCAGCACGAGCGACATCCATAGCAACGCGCGTGTCATGGCTTGGCCCTCTTGGCGGCCTTGTCGCCGCCTGCCTCTTCTGCGTCCACGTAGCCGAGCGCGCCGAGCTGCTGCGCCAGATCTTCGCTCACCGGCGCGTTCTGGTGCTGCAGCGTCCCGAGCGCGTCCGTACCGGCCTTGCGCCAGCCTACGAGGGTGGCCGTCAATGCGTCGAGCTCGGCGTGCCGAGGGTCGGTGTCGGGGAGCGGGTGGGCGAACAGCACGTCCTCGTAGCGGTCGTAGCAGCCGGGCACGAACTTGCCCTTGCGCTGCTGGCGCGCGGAGCTGCCGAAGTCCTGCTGACACTGCAGGTAGGGCGTGAAGATCGCCGCGCGCGACGACGCCGCGAACCAGGTGTCGGAGATCACGTGGTCACGGTCGATGGCGCCTGGGTTGCCGCGCACCAGCGCGCTCCAGTCCTGGCCGTCCGTCGGGTCGGTGGGCGAAAGCGGCGCGCCGATCACGCCGAGCAGCGTGGGCAGCACGTCCACCTGGCTGGCGAGGCCGAGCACGCGGTGATTCCGCGCGACGCCGACGCCGCTCATGATCCACGGCACGTAGACCGAGCTGGACCCAAAGTACTGGCCGTGCCCGAACCCGTGGTGGCCAGGGTAGTTCATGCCCTCGCCGTGGTCGCCGACGAACACGAACACGGTGTTCGACGGGTCGATGCCGATCGTGGCGAGCTGGTCCATGGTGTAGCCGATGGCGTCGTCGAGCTTGTGCAGGTGGTAGCGGTACTGCGCCACCCGCTCCGGCACGCCCTCTTCGCGAAACGGCATCAGCGCGTCGCCCGACGCCGAGCGCGGCGCGTGCGCGTCGAGCATCATGGTCCGCAGGTAGACGGGCCGCGTGTCGCCCGCGGCGCGCTTGGCCTTGAGCTCGGTGAGCACGGCGTCGGCGAGCGTGCGACCCGACAGCTTGGCGCCCCACTTGTCGGGCAGGCCGGGCTGGTAGGCGTCAAACCCGCGATCAAACCCGAACACGGCCGACAGGTTGGGGTTGGAGGTGGCGCCGACCGTCAGGTAGCCCCGCGCGCGCATGTATTCAGCGAGCGTCTTGGTGCCGTCCGGGATGCGGCTGTCGTCGCGGCCGCTCGACGGCTCGACCATGCCGATGTTCAGCGCGTGCTGCCCCGTGAGGATGGCGGTGGACGCGGCGCGGGTCCAGGGGGCGGCGGCGATGACGTCGTCGAACAGGGTGCCGCTCTTGGCGAGCGCGTACAGGCGTGGCGTGATGAACGAGTCCGCGCCGTAGGGCGAGAGCTGGTCCTTGCGGACGGTGCAGCCCAACATCACCACCACGTTGGGCAGCGTGGTGGGCGCCTGGACCGGGGCGGCGTCCGGCTTGGCCAGCTTGGGGTCATGCGGCCGGATGATGGCGATCAGGGCGTCGGGCGGCGTGACGGGCGAGTCGTCGTTCACGTCGCGCATCGGGTCCGACGCCTCGCCGTGGCGACTCCCGCGGCGGCCGTGACGTGGCGCCGCGGCTTCGTCCGCCGGGGCGGGCTCAACCTGCGGTTCGTGCGAACGCGTGAGAAGCCAAATCCCACCGCCGATCCCGGTGAGCGCGATGGCGACCAGGGCGCCGATCAGGAGAGGACGTTGCATGATCACCCGCTCCCGGCGCACTATCCAGGCGCAGGCCGGATCGCGACGGTCGCCGCGCGGAGGGTGTGTGGGTCGGTTTATCGTCATCGAAGGGTTGGATGGGGCAGGCACCACCACCCAGGCCGAGCGCCTGTGCGCCGCGCTCGTCGCGCGGGGCGTGGAGGTGGCGCGCACCGCCGAGCCGACCACCGGTCCGATCGGCCGCATGATCCGCGCCGTGCTGCGCGGCGAGCCTGACGCGCCGTCCCAGGCCTCGCTGCCGTGGCTCTTCGCCGCGGACCGCGCCGACCACCTGGCGCGCCTGGTCGAGCCGTCGGTCGCGCGCGGCGCGTGGGTGGTGTCGGACCGCTACCTGCCGTCCTCGCTCGCGTACCAGTCGCTCGATCATCCGCTGGAGCAGATCGCCTCGCTCAACGCCACCTTCCGTGCGCCCGACCTGCTGATCATGGTCGACATCGACGTGGACACCGCGCTCGCTCGCATCACGGCGCGCGGCGCCGCGCGGGAGATGTTCGAGGAGCGCGCCGCGCTGGCGGCGATCGTCGCGCGCTACGCCGAGGTCATGCCCACCCTCGTCGCGCGCGGCTGGCGCGTGGTGCACATCGACGGCGCGCAGGCGATCGACGACGTGGCCTCGCAGATCGGCGCGGCGGTCGACGCGCTGGGCGCATGACCACCTGGGTGCGCCTGGGCGGCCTCTCGCCGTACGCGGCGGTGCACCGGCTTCAAGAGGCGCTGGTCGAGCGCGTCGCCGCCGGCAGCTTGGGCGACGTGGTGCTGTTCTTGGAGCACGCGCCGACCATCACGCTGGGTCGCAAGCGCGACGCCGAGCAGTCCGTGATCGCGCCCGACGGGGCGCCGGTGGTGCGCGTGGAGCGGGGAGGGGACGCCACCTGGCACGCGCCCGGTCAGCTCGTCGTCTACCCGATCGTCGCGCTGCCCGAGGGCCGCCGTGACCTGCACGCCGCGCTCCGCGCCCTCGAGGACTCCGTGATCGGCCTGCTCGGCGACTTGGGTCTGTCCGCCGGGCGCGACCCGCGAAACACCGGCGTGTGGATCGACGGGCACAAGGTCTGCTCGATCGGCATCGCGGTGCGGTCGTGGGTGACCTGGCACGGCCTGGCGCTCAACGTGGACGCCGACCTGGCGGGCTTTGGGCGCATCCGGCCCTGTGGGTTCGACGCTGAGGTGATGACCCGCTTGGCCGACCACCTTCGGCCCTGCCCGTCGATCGACGCGCTGATCCCGGGTCTGGTGGCGCAGCTCGCGACCCACCTGCACCTGGACCCGTCGGGGCCTCTGCTTCACGCGGTCGTGCGCGACGACGCAGGCGCCGACGCGCTGCTCGCCCGGCTTTCCGGGGAGGTCGCGGCTGGATAGAGGCCGGGCCCCGTGTCTTGGAGGTCCCTGTGCTCGACTCCCGCCTCGTCGCGTCCGAACCCGATCGCATCCGCGCCAACCTGGTCGCGCGCCGCGCGGACGACGCCACGATCGCGTCGGTCGATCGGATCGTCGCGTTGGCCGCGGAGCGCAACGCGCTGGTCCAAGAGCGCGACGACCGCCGCAGCGCCCGCAACACCATCTCCGCCGAGATCGGCGCGCTGATGAAGCAGGGCAACCGCGATCAGGCGGAGTCCAAGAAGGCCGAGGTCGGCGCCAACAACGCCCGCATCGCGGTGATCGAGACCACCCTGGGCGACGTCGAGTCCGAGCTGCGCGACCTTTGCCTGCGCTTGCCCAACCTGCTCGACGACTCCGTCCCCGTCGGCGGCGGTGAGGACGACAACGTCGTCGTGAAGACCTGGGGCACGGCGCCCACCTTTGACTTCAAGCCCAAGAGCCACGTGGACCTGGGCGAGGCGCTCGGCATCCTGGACCTGGGCCGCGCCGCCAAGCTCGCCGGCGCGCGCTTCAGCGTGCTGATCGGCAAGGGCGCCCGCCTGGAGCGCGCGCTCATCAACTTCTTTGTCGACACGCACACCGAGGAGCACGGCTACACCGAGATCCTCGCGCCCTACATCGTGTGGGGCTCCGTCGCCGAGGGCACCGGCCAGCTCCCCAAGTTCGCGGCTGACATGTTCAAGCTCGCTGAGCCGCTCAACGGCCAGGAAGCCTACCTGATCCCCACCGCGGAGGTCCCGGTCACCAACCTGTACCGCGAGGAGATCCTGGACGAATCGGACCTGCCCAAGCGCTTCGCCGCCTTCTCGCCCTGCTTTCGCTCCGAGGCGGGCAGCGCCGGTCGCGACACCCGCGGCATCCTGCGCGTCCACCAGTTCCACAAGGTGGAGATGGTCTGGTTCAGCACGCCCGAGGCGTCGGCCGACGCGCACGAGCAGCTCACGCGCCACGCCGAGCAGTGCCTGGAGAAGCTGGGCCTTCCCTACCGCCGTATGCTGCTGTGCTCGGCGGACATCGGCTTTGGCGCCACCAAGTGCCATGACCTGGAGGTCTGGCTGCCGAGCCAGGAGCGCTACCGTGAGGTGTCGTCCTGCTCCAACTACGGCGACTTCCAGGCGCGCCGGATGGACCTCCGCTACCGCCCGACTGAGGCGGGCAAGGGCAAGACCCGCTTCCCGCACACGCTCAATGGCTCCGGCCTGGCCGTGGGCCGCACGCTGCTCGCCATCCTGGAGAACTACCAGCAGGCGGACGGCAGCATCGTGGTGCCCGAAGTGTTGCGCCCCTACATGGGCGTGGACGTGATCCGCTAGAATGCCCGCATGCGGCGCGCGCGTTGGATCGCGCGCCGTCGGGAGCGGCCATGCGCGCGATCGGGTTCGGGCTTCTGTTCCTCGGCGCCTGCACGTGGCGGCCTCGGTCGAGCCCCCGGACGGCGCGGACGTCGTGACCTGGCACTAGGACGTCCGCCCGGTGGTCGAGGCGTCCTGTGTGTCCTGCCACACGTCAGGGGGCATCGGGCCGCTGTCCTTCGACGCGCCGGACGTGTCGTTCGCCTCGGGCGCGCCGTCGTGGGCGGCGTCGATGGTGGGCGTGGTGCAGTCACGCAAGATGCCGCCCTGGCACGCGAGCCCGGACTGCCACCCGATCGCCGGCTCCCGCGCGCTGACCGACGCGCAGGTGGCGGTCTTCCAGGCGTGGGCGGACTTCGGGTACGAAGAGGGGGACGAGGCCGGCTACGTGGCCCCCACGATCGAGACGCCCGAGGACCTGGGCACGCCTGACCTGCACCTGGACGCGGGCGCCGACTACACGGCTAGCGCGCGCATCACCGACGACTACCGCTGCCTGCCGCTTGGGCCCGCGCTCTCCGAGGACCTGTACGTGAAGGCGATCCACGTCGTCCCCGACCAGGGCGCGGTGGTGCACTACGTCATCGTCTACCTAGTGCGCCCTGAGCGCGCGGCCGAGGTACAGACCCTCGACGACGCCGACCCCGCGATGGGCTACCCGTGCTTTGGCGGGCCGATCGAGTCCGACCAGGGCCTGACCGCCGAGACCTTCGACAACCTCTCCACCTGGGCGCCCGGCTACGTCGCCGAGCGGCTGCCGGACGGCGAGGCGCGCAAGCTGCCCGCGGCGACGCGCTCGACCTGCTGTCGTGCCTGGATCCGTTCGTGCGAGACGGCACGTGCGACGCCGAGTTGAGCGCGTGTGGGACTGCGTTGTAGGGGCCCGTTGCTTGACAGCGGGTGTGTGCCGGATAGCAGACGCGGGCCTGCCTCGCCGGAGGCGTGGCCGAGTGGTTTAAGGCAGCGGTTTTGAAAACCGCCGAACCGAAAGGTTCCGTGGGTTCGAATCCCTCCGCCTCCGCATCTTTTCAAGTTCCAAGCGTGGAGTCATGACCGAGTGGTCGAAGGTGCACGATTGCTAATCGTGTGTGGTGTAAAAGCCACCGAGGGTTCGAATCCCTCTGACTCCGCCATCCCCCTTGCGCGCCGCCGCAGCGCCTGTTAAAGGGCGCCCGCGACGGTGAATCGCACCACGCACCCATAGCTCAACTGGATAGAGCGTCGGACTACGAATCCGAAGGTTAGGGGTTCGACTCCCTTTGGGTGCACACTCTCTCCGCCTTCGTCATGCAGCGCCCCTCGTCGGGCGCGCGGGCGAAGGCGGATTTTTTTGTTTGGCGATGTGGTCCGCGTCGCACGCGCGCGGTGGGTAGTCGCCGCGTAGACGTCGTCAGCTCGGCGGCGTCGTCGCCGTCGCCTGCGGCAGCCGCGGCGCGAGGTCCGCGCGCAGCCAGTCGGCCAGCGCGCGCGCGAACAGCTTGGCGCCCTCGGCGTTGAGGTGCCCCACGGTGTCGAACCGGATGCGCGTGATGTCCGCGCCGCGCATCGGCTCGGCCAGGTGCAGGTACGGGACGTCGTGCGCGAGCGCCCACGGCCGCTCCATGCGGGTGGGCAGGCCGGGCACGTCGATCCAGGTCTCGGGCGCGCGCTCCATGCCGATCGGCGCGTAGATCCCGAACACGCCGCCGCCGGCGCGCGCGGCGTCGGCGACCGCGGGCAAGCCGGTCGTCATCCACGGCGCCCAGCGCTCCTCGTCGGTCTTGTGCCCGGTGCCGAGCGCGATCATCGCGTACTCGTACAGGCGCGAGTTCTGGAACAGCCACGCGCTGACCGGCGCGGGCAGCGGCACCGCGTAGGGCAGGCCCGCGGCGTCCGGATCGAACGGCCCGAAGTTGTACGCGTCGGTCCCGACGATCGTGTATCGGTCAGCGTCGGTGCCCCAGGCCTCCCACAGCACCACGTCCGGGTGCAGCGTCTCCAGGGCGTCAGTCAGCTCCGCGACGCGGTTGCCGCCGGTGTAGGCCGGCTGCGACAGATCCATCACGCACCACACGCCGGGCTCGGTCGCGTCCAGGTCCGCCTGCAGGCGCGCGCTCGGGCTGTCCTCCGGCGACAAGCCCGCCCCGAACGTGATCGACGTGCCGAGCAGCACCACGTCCCGGGTGCCGGGCTTGGGGCAGTCCTCGTTTCGACGGGGCGCGCTCCCGGCGTCCCTCCAGGTGGGCTGGCCGTGCCGGATGGTGACCTCCCACTCGCCTGGGCCGCGGTTGGCGCGGATGATCTGGCCGCGCGGCGTCGGCTTGAGCCAGCGGGTGATCGCCTCCGCCCACGCCAGGCTGGCGGCGATCGACAGCGTGATGGCCAGGAGCCGTCCGAGCGCGCGCTTGGGGGTCATCGATCCTCAACCGGGCCGCGCCGAGGACGCTGGAGCCGTGCTCGGGAGCGTAGCACGCGGCGCCGGTGCGCAGCAGCCGCGCCGCCCGTTGGCCCGCGGCGGTTCAGCGCCGTATGCGTCGGTTGTTCCGGAGGACGCGTGGACCCGGCCCAGCTCGCAGGCGGTGTCGTGCTGGCCGTGCTCGTCACCGCGTGGGCGGGGTGGGCGTGGTGCGTCGCGCGTGAGGCCGCTCAGGCTGCGCGCGTCGCGCCGCGCGGCTTGCTCGCGCTGGGCTTGGTCGTGCTGCTCGTCGCGCTCGCGCTGCGTCTGGCCGCGCCGGCCGTGCCCCACGACATCAACCCGCGCAGCGACGACGTGTTCCACTCCTGGCGTGGCCTGGATTGGCGCTACGCGCACGGCCTGATCGCGCTGATGCGGGTACTGTGGGCCGTCGGCCTGCCGGTCAGCGACCTCACGGTGTTCGACGTCGTCGCGGTGTTTGGCGCGCTGACCGTGCCGCTCGTCGGGCTGCTGACGTGGCGTCTGGGCGGCGGCTGGTTGGCGGCGTCCGTCGCGACGGTCGTGATGGGCGGGATGGGCTTGCACGTCCGCTTCAGCCACACCGACGCGCCACAGATCGTGGAGGCGGCCCTCGTGTTGGTCGCGGCGCTGTTCGTGATCGCGCCCGGCGAGCGCTCCGCGCGCGCGACCTGGGCCGCGGGGCTGTCGCTCGGGCTCGCCGGCGCGATGCGTCCGGAGGCCATCGTGCTGCCCGCGCTGGTGCTCGGGTGGGCGTGGCTATCGCAGCCCGGCCTGTCCTGGCGCGCGTGGCTGCCGGTAGGCCTAATCGCTGCGGCGGTGGCGCTGCCGGATTTGGTGTCCATCCTGGCCTTCGGGCGCGCGCTCAGCGACCCTTCACTCGGCTTGGTGGAGGGGCACGGGCTGCTCGAGCACGGGCTCGCGCACCTCGTCCCCTGGTCGACGCCCTTCGTGCCCGCCGCGCTCGCCGCGTCGCTGTGGTTGGCGCCGTCCGGGAGGCCGGCGGTGCGCGCGACGCTCGCGACCGCGCTGCTGATGGTGGCCGTGGGGTCGCTGGTGCCCAACGCGCGCTGGTCGATCGGCTCGATTGAGTCGTGGTGCCTGGCGCGCCACCAGCTCCGCGTGCTGCCGTGGATGGCGTTGCTCGTCGGCGTCGGCGTCGAGGCGCTCGTCGATCGCGTCGCGCATCGGATCCCCGCGCTGACCGTGCCCGCGGGCCTGATGGCGCTGGGTGCCGTCGCCGCGTCCGTCGCGACCACGCTGCCCGACGCCTACGCCGAGTTCACGCCCGCGCTCGAGTACCAGTTCGTGCGGACCCACCTTCCCGAGGTGCCGGACGGCTGCACGATCGTGACGCTCCCGCTCGAGGGTGACATGAGCCTGGTGCTGCCCGACGGCCTCAAGGCGTCCGTCGGCACGCCCCACCGCTGGACCTGGCTCGACGACGCGCCCGACGACGGCTCCTGCGTGGTGTACTACCGGAGCACGGCCTGCACGGCGGTCAGCTACAAGATGCTCGACGTCGACCGCTGCGCGCCCTTCGAGGCCGCGCACGCGCTCACGCCGATCGCGGTGGGCGGTCTGGCAGACCGCGGCTGGCTCTTCGAGCGCTACGGCGGCGCGCCGGTGCGCGTGGGCTTCTACCGGGTGGGCTCTGGCGCGCCGTGACCGGGGCGGGCGCCGTCGCACAGGTGGCGCTCCGCGTCCCACCACACGCCGGTCCGCAGCCGACAGCACTGCGCGATCGAGCCGTCGTCGGCGCGCCAGTGCCAGCACAGGCCCGTGCCGTCCGGCGTCCACGATGGGTCGTCGGCGGCGGGGCGCGTGGTCCAGGCGTAGCTGGCCGCGGCGCACGCGAGGCCGATCCAGAACAGCGCCGGCTTGGCGGGGGAGGGGCGGGTCATGCCCCCGAGCCTAGCGGAGGTAGTAGGTCAGGCCAAGCCCGATCGAGCCGAACGTGATCACGTAGGACGACGCGGTGGGCATGGGCGCCAGCAGCGCCAGGTTCACGCCGACGTGCTTGGAGAAACGGTAAGCGAGCTGGACCTCGGCCCCGGTGACGAACAAGTCGTCCTTCACCGACGCCTTCCCGTGCACGTCCTCCTGGCTGTAGTCGAGCGAGTACGCCGAGTCCCAGTGGTTAAGGCCCATGAACCAGTGCAGGCCCAGCGCCACCTGTCGCTTGCCGCCCATGTGGAAAGTGTGGCCCACCGTGGCGAGCGCTTGGACGCGGTGCGTGGCGCCCTTCACCTGTTCGGGGTCGATCCAGAACGCGAGGAAGGTCGGCTCGTTCTGGTACGCGAGCTGGAGCCCAAAGTCGACGCTCCCCGTGGCGCGCTTGCTCTTCCACGCGCCAACGTACGCAGTCCCGTGCGCCGAAGCGCCGAGGAACATCTGCCCGCCGATCCCCCAGGTGGCGTCGGTGTCCAGGCGGACGTGCACGGTGCGGTCGACCGAGCCGTCCTCGGGGAGGTGCGGCTCCGCGGCGGCCGCGCTGCCCGTCAACAGAAGGAGCGCGCTCAAGGCGTGGATCGGGTTCATGGGATCTCCGAGAAGAGCTTGTCGAGTCCGCGCTCGTAGGAGGGGATGACGGCGCCACCGTGGTCGGTGTCCAGGCCCTCGATGGTGGCGTTGAGGTCGGGGAAGCCGCGCCCGCGCAGGCGCTCCTCCAGCGCGTCGAACGTGATCTTCTGCTCCGCGCCGTTGTAGAGCGCGTGCGTCGCGTAGATCACGGTCGGCAGCGAGTCGGCGCGCTCAGCGTGCAGGCGCTCGTAGGTGAAGAGCGCCTCGTCGAGCCCCGCGTCGGCGGCGATCACTCCCGCGAACGGCGGCGTCACCGACGGGTCGTGGCGCAAGATCGTGTACCAGCCGAATACGCCGCCGTTGGAGTGCCCGAGCATCAGCCGCCGCGTGGGATCGACCGGGAGCGAGTCGTCCAGATGCGGCAGGATCTCCTCGGTGAGCACGCGGTAGAACAGGTCGGCGTGGTCGCTCTGGAACGTCGGGTCGACCGGATCCGGGGTGCGGTAGTCGCGCTCCCGGGTGGACGGGTCCGCGTAGTCGACGCCGACGATCACCGAGTCGGGCCAGTCGCCGTCGGCCTCGTGCTTGGAGACCAGGCCGCCGGTGGTCGCGAACTGGTGCAGGCCCGCGAAGGTCGGGTCCAGTTGGATGAGGAGCGGGTAGGCCCCCTCCGTGTCCACGTCCGGCGGCAGGCGCACGCGCAGGATGTAGTCGTCCGACATCAGGTCAGAGTGGAACGTCTGCTCGGAGACGTCGCCGGTGGTGTCGAGCGCGGGGGCTGACTTGCACGCGGCGAGCACCAGGAGCGCGGGGATGGGGGAGCGGAGCACGGAGCCTCCAGGGGCCTTGTGATCTCTACAACTCCGGCGGCCGGGCCTTGTGTCAGAGCCCGCGAAACATTTTTGGGCGCCGCGCGTAAACGCGGGTGCGAGGGGCGTCGTCGTCGACCGCCCAGGCGTGGCGAACCCCGCTCGCGACCGCGCGATCGGGCCGTGCTACCTCGTCGCACCCCGAGTGAGGTCCCGATGCTCCGTCCGATGCTGCTGCTCGTCCTGCTCGCCGCCTGCGGCGCGCCGCCCCCTCCGGCCCCCGTGCTGGCCGACCCGGTCACGTCTGAGCCCGTGCCGCCCCCCGCGCCGGAGCCCACGCCCGCGCCCGCCGCTGAGCCGGTGGCCGCTGGCGCACCCAACCCCGCGCTGCTCAACCCGTCGCTCGCCACCGAGACGGCGCCCGCCGAGTTCAAGGTCCAAATGGAGACCACCAAGGGCAGCTTCGTCGTGGCCGTGCACCGCGACTGGGCGCCCAAGGGCGTGGACCGCTTCTACAACCTCGTGAAGATCGGGTTCTACGACGACATCGCCTTCTTCCGCGCGGTGCCCGGCTTCGTCGCGCAGTTTGGTATCCACGGGAACCCTGCGGTGACCCAGGCCTGGTCCAACTCCGACATCCAGGACGACCCGGTCAAGCACTCCAACACCAAGGGCACGCTGACCTTCGCCACGTCGGGCCCCAACTCGCGCACCACGCAGCTGTTCATCAGCTACGAGGACAACACCAACCTCGACGGCATGGGCTTCGCGGCGTTCGGTGAGGTGGTCGCGGGCATCGACGTCGTGGGCAAGCTCTACACCGGCTACGGCGAGGGCGCGCCGCGCGGTCGAGGCCCGGACCAGGGCATGATCACGCACCAGGGCAACGAGTACCTGAAGAAGGGCTTCCCCAAGCTGGACTACATCGTGCACGCGACGATCGTCCCCTAGGCACGACCCCGGTCGGAGCGCGGCGCGACGTGTCGGTCGCCGCGCTCCCGGGTCAGGCAGCCGCGCTCAGAAGAAGATCGAGTCGACGTCGATGACGATGTCCGAGAAGTCGGCGTACTCGGTCAGCGCGCGCTGGGTGAACTGGTACCCGTTGCCGCAGACGCCGTCCTTGATGTTGGTGTAGAGGTAGAGCTCCTCCACCGCGTACGGGCCGGTCTGGAAGTCCAGCTCGAAAACTCCGTTCTGGTCGAGCGTGGTCTCCGCGATCACCTCGATGTTCGTGTTCTCCGAGCAGCCGCTGAGCGGCGGGCAGTACCAGGGCTGCACCAGCGTGATCTTCGCGAAGCCGGGGGTGGCGGGCACGCCGGCGGGCGTGGCGGGCGACGGCAGCTCGCAGAAGAGCTGGCCGTGCAGCACGACGTGGGTGCCGTCCGTGTCCACCATGTCCGTGTCGTCGGTGTCCGCCGCGGCGCCGGTGTCCCCCGTGTCGTGGGCGACCACGTCGGTGTCTGCTTTGTCGGAGTCGACCAAGCCGGTGTCGGTGTCGACGGAGGGCTCGTCCTTGGCCTGGCAGGCGCCGAGCGCGCTGAGCGCCGCGAGCAGGTGAGGTCCCCAGAGTGTGGTGCGCATGGTGTCTCCTGGCTCGACGCTAGCCGACGGACCCGCCGACCGTCGACCTCCGCTGCCTTCGATCGACCGGCGCGTGAGCGACCCCACGCCCTGACGCGATAGGGCGCCGCCATGGCGCACATCCTCCGGCTCGACGAACGCATCCCCGAGAAGGGATTCTCCCACCCCGACGACATGCTCGAGGCCTTCCTCGCGTGGGTGTCGGACTCTGGCCTGACGCTCTACGCGCACCAGGAAGAGGCGATCCTCGAGATCTTCACGGGCCGTCACGTCGTGCTCGACACCCCCACCGGGTCCGGCAAGTCGCTGGTCGCCACGGCGCTGCACTTCAAGACCTTCTGCGAGCTGGGCCGCGCCTGGTACACCGCGCCGATCAAGGCCCTGGTGAGCGAGAAGTTCTTTGAGCTGTGCCGCACGTTCGGGGCCGAGCACGTGGGCCTGATGACCGGCGACGGCGCCGTGAACCGCGACGCGCCGATCGTGTGCTGCACCGCGGAGATCCTGGCCAACCTGGCCCTGCGCGAGGGCGAGGACGCCAAGGTCACCAGCGTGGTGATGGACGAGTTCCACTACTACGCCGACCGCGACCGAGGCATGGCCTGGCAGATCCCGCTGCTGACGCTGCCCAAGACCACCTTCCTGCTGATGTCCGGCACGCTGGGCGACACCACCGCCATCCGCGCCGACCTGGAGGCCCGCACCGGCAAGGCCGTCGCCGAGGTCAGGGGCGTGCACCGCCCCGTGCCGCTCGACTTCAGCTACAGCATGGTGCCGATCCACGACGCGCTGCGGCGCCTGGTGACGTCGGACAAGGCGCCGGTCTACGTGGTGCACTTCACGCAGAACGCGGCGACCGAGGCCGCGCAGGCGCTGATGAGCGTCGACTACTGCTCCAAGGAGGAGAAGCGCGCGATTTCGGACGCGGTGAAGGGCTTCAGCTTCCACAGCCCGTTCGGGTCGACGGTGCGTCGCTACGTGCTGCACGGCGTCGGCCTGCACCACGCGGGGCTGCTCCCGCGCTACCGCCTGCTGGTGGAGCGGCTGGCGCAGCAGGGCCTGCTCAAGATCATCTGCGGCACGGACACGCTGGGCGTGGGCATCAACGTCCCCATCCGCACCGTGCTGTTCACGCAGCTCTGCAAGTTCGACGGCGAGAAGGTGATCATCCTTCCCGTCCGCGACTTCAAGCAGATCGCCGGTCGCGCTGGCCGCGCGGGCTACGACACCGCTGGCTACGTCGTCGTGCAGGCGCCCGCGCACGTCATCGAGAACGCCAAGGAGCGCTCCGGCGACCCCAAGAAGCTCAAGAAGATGGTCAAGGCCCAGCCTCCGGCCAAGGGCTACAAGCACTGGGACGAGACGACGTTCGCGCAGCTGGTGGAGCGCCCGCCGGAGCCGCTCGAAGGTCGCTTCACGGTGGACCACGGGCGCTTGTTGTCGCTCATGCAGCACGCCGAGGAGACCCACGGCGACGCGCAGCGCGGCGTGGACGCGATGCTCGCTCTGATCGACCGCAGCCACGTGTTTGAGAAGCGCAAGGACGAGCTCCGCCGTGAGACGGCGACGCTGCTCGCCAACCTGGAGCAGACCGCGGTCGCGCTGCGCGACGAGCAGGGCCTGCGGCTCGACCCCACGCTGCAGCACGACTTCACGCTGCACCACTCGCTGTCGCTGTTCCTGCTCGACGCGCTGGGCACGCTCGACGTGGCGTCGCCCACCTACGCGCTCGACGTGGTGAGCTGGGTCGAGGCCATCCTGGAGCACCCGCGCGCGGTGCTGTTCCGACAGGTCGACAAGGCCAAGGGTCAGAAGATCGCCGAGCTCAAGGCCGCCGGCGTCCCGTTCGAGGAGCGCCTGGAGATCCTCGAGGAGATCACTTGGCCCAAGCCGAACGGCGAGGCGATCTACGCGTACTTTAACGCCTACCTGGAGCACCACCCGTGGCTGGACGCCGAGGCGATCCGCCCCAAGTCGATCGCGCGGGAGATGATCGAGCGCGCGGCGTCGTTCGCCGAGTACGTGCGTGACCTGGAGCTTCAGCGCTCCGAGGGCGTCCTGCTCCGCTACCTGACCGAGGTCTACAAGGCGCTCGAGCAGAACGTGCCCCTCGACGATCAGTCGGACGCGCTGGTCGAGGTGCTGGCCTACCTGCGCGCCATGCTGGGGCAGGTCGACACCAGCCTGCTCACCGAGTGGGAGCAGCTGCTGCACGGCGCCGACTCGCCGGTGGACGACGTCCGCAAGGCCGACATCTCCGCCGACCGCCGTGCGTTCACCGCCCGCGTCCGCGCCGAGCTGCACGCGCTGGTGCGTGCGTTCGCCCACCAGGACTTCGACGAGGCCGCCGCCGCCGTTCGCCAGGACGAGGAGAGCGCGTGGGGTGCTGAGGAGCTGTCCGCCGCGCTCGCTCCCTTCCTGGAGGAGCACAGCGCGATCGGGTTCGACCACCGCGCGCGCCGCGCCTGGAACACGGTGCTCACGCCCACCGGGCCGCACCAGTGGGACGTGCGCCAGGTGCTCTACCCACCGACCGAGATCCAGGTGGAGACCTACGATGTCGAGGGTCACCAGGACGACGAGGCCGACGTGGGGACGTGGGCGATCGTCGGTCGCATCGACCTGCGCGAGGACACCAACCCGCTCGGGCCGATCGTGCGGCTGGTGGGGATCGCCGAGTAGCGGCAGCGTGGAGAGGTCTGCGCGCTTGCGATCCGCGGCGTGTCGTCGGAGAATGCAGCGCCAAGGGGAGTGACGATGAGCAATCCGTTCGAGACGCCGACGGCGGCACCTGCCGCGATCCTGGGCGGCGGCGACTTTGACCTGAGCCAGAGCTTCCGGGAAGGCTGGGACGCGATGTCGCGAAACCTGGGCATCTGGTTGGTGATGCTCCTGGTCGCGGGCCTCGCCAGCTTCGTGAGCGTGATCGCCTGCCTTCTCCCGGCGCTCTTGGTGATCCCGGTCGTCACCTGGGGCACCACGCGCTTCACACTGGACGCGCTCGATGGTCAGGCCGAGCTGGGCACGGTGTTCTCCGGCTTCAACAGGGTGGGCGAGGTTTGGGCTCCGGTGTTCACGGCCGGCCTGTTGTTCCTGCTCGCCATGCTGCCCGGGTTCGCGGTGGCCTTCGCCTTTCAGTTCGGGCCGCTGATGCTCCCGAACCAGGACGACGCGGGCGTGCAGCTCCTCGTGCTTGGCTCCACGCTCGCGGGCAGCTTGTTCAACCGCGTCTGGGACGTGCTGTTGCTGTCGCGCCTGTCGCCCGCGATGTACCTGGTGATCGACAAGCAGATGCCCGCGCTGGACGCGTTCAACGAGTCCTGGCGCCTGACGTCCACCTGCTGGGGCAAGTCGATCGTCTTCACGCTCGCGGTGATGTTCGTGCCGTTCGTCGGGCTGCTGGCCTGCTGCGTGGGCATCATCCCCGCGGCGGTGCTGGTCTCGGCGGCGCAGGCGTCGACGTATCGCCAGCTCGTCGGCCACAGCCGGACCTAGCGCGGGTCGTCCGCGCGGCAGCGCGTGCGGCCGCTCGTCAGGTCGTAGTAGTCGCGCGCGGGGCGTGGTGTGTCGGCGGGGAGCGGGTCGCCGTGCGCGGCGGCCTTCACCACGTCCTCCTGGAACCACGGCCCGTTCTGCGGCGCGCGCGACAGGTGGACCCACGCGAACGCCGAGGCGCCCACCACCAGCGCCGCGGTCAGCGTCGCGCGCGCGCGAGGGCCGGCTTGGGTGACGACGTCCGCCACCAGCCACGCGAGCGCGGCGGCCGCGCCGATCGATCGGAGCGTGTGCGGTAGGCCCTCGTTGGTCAACGCGGCGCCGGTCACGCTGGCGAGCACGAGCAGCAGCCCGCGCACGGTCGCGCGCGCGGAGGGGGTGGGCTGACGCGTGAGGCGCGCGCCGACGATCCACGCGAGCGCCGCCACCTCCACCCACGCCAGCACGCCCACGCCGACGCCGTGCCGCAGGTTCGCGTCGCCGTCCCACAGCAGGAAGGACGGCGTGAGGAACAGGCGGAGGTTGTCGGCGTAGATCTGCGCCAGCCCCGCCAGGTTCGCCGCGGTGGGCGTGAACGTGAGGCCGTGCGCCTCCATGAAGTTCTGGTTCCAGATCGCGAGCGACCACCCTCGCGCGCGGTACGCAGGATCTGAGAGCGCGAGCCACATCGGCGTGCCGGCGAGCGCCGCGCAGACCGTGGCGCGCGCCCACCCGCCGAGCCAGGGGCGAGCGCGCCGTCCCGCGCGATCGACCACGAGCAGCACGGCCCAGGTGAGCGCGATCTGCACGCGCAGCGGCGGGTAGGTCATCGCCGCGAGCGCGCTCGCGACGCCGAACCCGGCCCATCGCTCGCGCCGGTACAGCCCGAACATCCAGCCGAGCGCCGCGAACCCGAACACCGGGTCCATGAACATGCGCGACACGGAGAACAGCCACGGCGAGGTGAGCACCAGCGCGCCCAACCACAGCCGCTCGCGCGTGCTGCGCCCGCCGTACGCGACGCCGGCCGCGCCAACCAGCGCCATGACGTTCGCGAGCAGGCGGAACGCGAAGATCGAGGTGCCGAAGATCCACGTCCACGCCCCCGACACGTAGAGCGTGACGGGGGTGACGAGCCCGTCGCCGATCAGCGGGGCGAACGCGGGCCAGCGCGCGCCGAACAGCTCATGGCCGGACTGCGCGACGCAGATCGCCTGCGCGGCGATCGCGGCCTCGTCGTCGAAGAAGCCGGGCGGCGCTGAGTCCACTCGGACGAGGTGCAGCAGCGCCGCGAGGAGCGCGACGGCGGCGACGACGCGGTCGGAGCGATCCCACGTCGTCGTCGTCGCCGGGTCGGTCGTCGGCCGCGTCACGCGCTAGCGCTTCTTGGGCCGGTAGATGTCGGTCGCCACGCCGAGCGCGACCTCGGCCGCGCCCCACACCGTCTCATTGAGGGTGGGGTGCGGGTGCACGGTCAGGCTGATGTCCTCGGCCACCGCGCCCATCTCGATCGCGAGGGAGTACTCGCTGATCAACGCGCCGGCCTCCCAGCCCACCGCGCCCGCGCCGAGCACCCGCCCGGTCGCGCGGTCGAGGATCACCTTGCTCATGCCTTCGGTGCGGCCGATGGCGATCGCCTTGCCGTTCGCGGCCCACGGGAAGCGGCCGATCTCGACGTCCAGGCCCTTGGCCTTCGCCTCGTCCTCGGTCACGCCCACCCAGGCGAGCTCCGGATCGGTGAACACCACGGCGGGCATCGCGCGCACGTCCCACGCGGCGCGGCGCTCGGCGAGCACCTCCACGGCGACGCGCGCCTCGGCGTGCGCTTTGTGCGCGAGCATCGGCTCGCCCGCGACATCACCCACGACGAACACGCTGGGCTCGTCGGTGCGCATGGTCGCGTCGTGCAGCACGAAGCCCTTGGCGTCAACCTGCACGCGCGTGTTCTCCAGGCCCAGGCCGTCCGTGTTCGGGCGACGGCCGACGCTGACGAGCACGCGATCAAAGACCTGCACCGGCTCCACGCCTTCGCCCGCGAGCGTGACGTGGACGCCGTCGTCCTTGGGCTCGATCGCCTCCACGCGCGTGGAGAGGTGGATGACCTTGAGCACCTTCTTGAGCTGCGCGGCGAGCGGCTTCACCAGGTCGCGATCGGCGGCGGGGAGCAGGCCGGGCGTGGCCTCGACCACCGTGATCTCCGAGCCGAGCGCTGCGTACACACAGGCCATCTCCAGGCCGATGTAGCCGCCGCCGATCACCAGCAGGCGCTTGGGCACGTCAGGCAGCGCGAGCGCGCTGGTGGAGTCGAGGATGCGCCCGTCGTCCAGTGCCTTCCAGGGCGCGGGCATCGCCGGGACGGACCCGGTGGCGATGATGCAGTGATCGAATTGGAGCTCGGTCTGCTCCAGCGGCGCGCCCGCTTCACCCGGCGTGAGCGTCAGCGTGTGCGCGTCCTTGAAGCGCGCCGTCGCCTCGATCGTGCGCACCTTGCGCGCCGCCGCCACCTGCGCGATGCCGCGGCCGAGCTGGTCGACGTAGCCGTCCTTGTAGGCGCGCAGCTTGTCGAGTTCGATCACCGGCTCAGCGTACGTCACGCCCCAGACCGACGCGTGGCGCGCCTCCTGGATGAGCTTGGCGACGTGAAGCAGGCCCTTGCTCGGGATGCAGCCGCGCAGCGTGCAGGTGCCGCCGAGCCGCGGCTCTCGGTTGATCAGCGTGACCTGAAACCCGAGGTCTGCGGCCTGGAACGCGGCCGCGTAGCCGCCGGGGCCCGCGCCGATCACCACCACGTGGCGGGTGGCGGCCTGCTCGGGCGTGAGGCCGTGGGGGGCTTCGACGGGGGTGTCGGTCATGGATCAGCTCACCAGCTCAAAGGGGTTGGCGAGGATCTCGCCGACGCGCTTGAGGAAGCGCGCGCCGTCCGCGCCGTCGATCGCGCGGTGGTCGTACGACAGCGACAGGCCGAGCATCAGACGCGACTCGATCTGGCCGTCGTGCATCTGCAGCTCAGTGCGCGCGCGGCTGATGCCCAGGATGGCGACCTCAGGCCACGCGACGATCGGCGTGAACAGCGTGCCGCCGATGCTGCCCAGGTTGCTGATGGTGAACACCGCGCCCTGCATCTCCTCGAGCGCGATCTTGCGGGTGCGCACCTTCTCGGCGAGGCCCTCCACCTCCTCGGAGATCTGAAGCAGGCTCTTCTTGTCGGTGTCGCGCACGACGGGCACCATCAGGCCGTTCTCGCTGTCGACCGCCACGCCGATGTGCCGGTACTTCTTCCGGATGACCTCGCCGCGGCTCATGTCGATGCTGGCGGCGAATTGCGGCATCTCGCCCAAGGTCTTGGTGACGGCCTTGATCGCCAGGATGGTCATGGTGATTCTGCCGGGCTGACCCTTGCGGGCGTCCATGAACTTCTTGCGGGACGCCTCGGTGCCCGTGATGTCCACGACGTCGAACTGCGTGACGTGCGGGATGAGCGACCAGGAGCGCTGCACGCTGTCGGCGGTGGCCTTGCGCACGCCCTTGAGCGGCAGCGTCTCCACCTCGCCCCAGCGCGTGAAGTCGGGCATCGCCGGCTGCACGCCCGTCGCTGCGGCCACGGGGCCTGCGTGCATCAGGCGCTTCACGTGCGCCTTCACGTCGATCTCCAGCACGCGACCGCGCGGGCCCGTGGCAGCGACCTGCGCGAGATCCACGCCCAGCTCACGCGCGAACTTGCGGACCGCGGGGGACGCGGGGATCGGCACGGCGGGATCGTGTACGGGCGGCGTGGCGATCGGCGCAGGCGCGGCGACGGGAGGAGGCGCTGCGACGGCCGGTGGCGCGGCGGCTGGGGCGGGCGCGGCCGCCGCGGCCCCGTCGACCACGTCGTAGGTGATGACGACATCGCCCGGCTTGATCTTCGCGCCGACCGTCGCGGAGACGGAGACGATCGTGCCCGACTCGGGCGCGCGCACGTCCATCACTGCCTTGTCGGTCTCGACCTCCATGACGGTCTGGCCCTTGGCGACCGCGTCGCCGACCTTCACGCCGACGCTCACCACGTCGCCAGCGGAGATGCCTTCGCCCAGGTTGGGGAGCTTGAATTCGACAGCCATGGGTGCCTCGTGCCGGGTGTCGACGTTCAGTCGGTCAGGGGATTCTTGCCAGACGCGTCGATGCCGAGATCATGCACAGCAGAAGCCGCAGTGCCTGCGGGCAGATCGCCGCGCGCCTCCAAGCGGTACAGCGCGGCGAGCGTGATGCTCTCCGCGTCGACGCCGAAGAAGCGGCGCAGCTCTTCGCGGCCCTCGCTGCGGCCAAAGCCGTCCGTGCCGAGCGCGGTGAAGTCGGCAAGCCACGGCGCGATCTGCTCGCTCACCAGACGCACGTAGTCGCTCGCGGCGATCACGGGCTCCGTCCAGCCGCGCGTCAGGTCCCACAGGTGGCAGGAGCGCTTGGGGGCGTCGGGGTTGAGCGCGTTGAAGCGGTCCGCGTCGAGCGCGGCCCAGCGCAGGGTCTTGTAGCTGGTGGCGCTGTAGATGTGCGAGCGCACGCCGTAGCGGTCGGCCAGCAGCTGGGCGGCGCGCAGGGTCTCGTTGAGGATGCTGCCGCTGCCGAGCAGGCGGACGGTGCACTTGGCGTCGGCGGGGCCTACCGTCGTGAACTCGTAGAGGCCGGCGCGGATGCCGTCCTCGGCGCCCTCGGGCATGTCGGGGTGCGCGTAGTTCTCGTTGCCCAGTGTGATGTAGTAGAGGATCGACTCGTCGTCCTGGTACATGCGCTTGATGCCGTCCTGGATCAGGACGGTGACCTCGTACTGGAAGGCCGGGTCGTAGGCCATCACGTTGGGCACGGCCGACGCCGCCAGGTGGCTGTGCCCGTCCTGGTGCTGCAGGCCCTCGCCGTTGAGCGTGGTGCGGCCCGCGGTGCCTCCGAGCAGGAAACCCTTGGCGCGGCTGTCCGCGGCGGCCCAGATCTGATCGCCGACGCGCTGGAACCCGAACATCGAGTAGTAGATGTAGAACGGGATGGTGTTGACGCCGTAGGTGCTGTACGCGGTGCCCGCCGCGATGAACGACGCCATGGAGCCGGCCTCGTTGATGCCCTCCTCCAGGATTTGCCCGTCCTTGGCCTCGCGGTAGTAGGCGACGTTGTCGGCGTCGACCGGCTCATACAGCTGGCCCTGGCTCGAGTAGATGCCCACTTGGCCAAACAGCGGATCGAGGCCGAACGTGCGCGCCTCGTCGGGGATGATCGGGACGATCAGGCGGCCGAGCTCCTTGTGCTTGAGCAGCTTGGCGAGCACCATGTTGAACGCCATGGTGGTGGACAGCTCGCGGCCCTTGCTGCCGTGCAGCAGGTCGCTGAATTCGTCGAGCTTGGGCGCGGTCAGCCGGTTGGCCATGCCGAGGCGCTGCGGGACCGGGCCGCCGAGCGAGGCGCGGCGCTCGTGAAGGTAGTGCATCTCGGGGCTGTGCTCGTCGGGCCGGTAGAACGGCGCGTCGGCCACCTGCTCGTCGGAGATGGGGATCGCGAAGCGCGTCCGGAATTCCTTGAGCTGCTCCTCGTTGAGCTTCTTGTTGTTGTGCGCGACGTTGCGGCCCTCGCCGCCGTCGCCCAGTCCGTAGCCCTTGATGGTCTTGGCCAGGATGACCGTGGGCAGGCCCTCGGACTTCACGGCGCGCTCGTAGGCGGCGAACACTTTCTCGGGGTCGTGGCCGCCGCGCTTGATCTTCTGGATCTGCTCGTCGGACAGGTGCGCGATGAGCGCCTTGAGCTTGGGGCTGTTGAAGAAGTGGTCGCGCACGTAGGCGCCGGAGCTGACCGTGTACTTCTGGTACTCGCCGTCCACGACCTCGCCCATGCGGGTGACGAGCTCGCCGTCGTCCGCCGCGAGCACGTGATCCCAGCCGCCGCCCCACAACACTTTGAGCGTGTTCCAGCCGCTGCCGCGGAACAGCCGCTCCAGCTCCTGGATGATCTTGCCGTTGCCGCGCACCGGGCCGTCCAGGCGCTGCAGGTTGCAGTTCACGACGAAGATCAGGTTGTCGAGCTTCTCGCGCACCGCGAGGTTGATGGCGCCGAGCGCCTCGGGCTCGTCGGTCTCGCCGTCACCCAGGAAGCACCAGACCTTGGCGTCGGTCGGCTTGATCAGGCCGCGGTGCTCCAGGTAGCGCATGAACCGCGCCTGGTAGATGCCTCCGATGGGGCCCAGGCCCATGCTGACCGTGGGGAACTGCCAGAACTCCGGCATCAGCCACGGGTGCGGGTACGAGGACAGGCCCGGCGTGGGCTTGAGCTCGCGCCGGAAGTTCATCAGGTGCTCTTCCGTGATGCGGCCTTCCAGGTAGGCGCGCGCGTACACGCCGGGGCTGGCGTGACCCTGGAAGTAGACCAGATCACCGGGGAAGCCCTCTTCGCGCGTGGGCGCGCGGAAGAAGTGGTTGAACCCGATCTCATACAGCGTCGCCGAGCTGGCGTAGGTGCTGATGTGGCCGCCGGGCGCGGCGTGGTCGCGGTTGGCGCGCACGACCATGGCCATGGCGTTCCAGCGCACCGCGTTCTTGATGCGGCGCTCCAACTCGCGGTCGCCCGGGAAGGCCGGCTGCTCGTCCACCGCGATGGTGTTCATGTACGGCGTGTTGGCGGTGAAGGGCATGTGGATGCCCTGTCGGAACGCCATGTCCTGGAGATAGGCCAGGATTTGACCCGTCTTTTCTGCGCCGTAGCGCGCCTTCAGATCCGCGAGGCTCTCGACCCACTCCTGGATCTCTTCGTGATCCACGTCGGGGTCTTCGGTCAGCTTGCGAAGGATGTCGCTCATGGGGGAAGCGCCCTCATTGCCGAGCCGGACGCGTCCCGGGTCGGGACGGCGTCGGCCCGTGATCCGCTATGTTGTGGAGGACCCAAGGTCCACACTTTTGAGGCGCGCGATCGCGCGCGCCAAGCCCCGCTCGACGCGGGTCTGATCCTTGATTCGGGCGATCAGCGGCCACGTCGAGCGCTCGCCTTCCAGCACGTGGGCCTCGAGCTCCGCCCGCGAGATGTTCGCGAACGTCCGCATCAGCGCGCGCGCGCGGAAGCGCGGGTGGATGTCGATGTCACCGCCGTAGGACTGGTCGACCAGGCTGTGGGCCAGATCAAGCGGCTTGTAAAGCGGCGTCGGCGCGAGCGCGCGGCGCACCAGGCCCAGGTCATGGGCGGCGCGCACCCGCACCGAAGACACCGCCGCGTCGACCAGGAACGGCACCACGCCTTGGCGCTGGGCGATGCGGCCGAGCGGCGCCACGTGCGGGTTCACCTGGCTGACGATGAAGTGATTCACGCCGTGGAGGCGGGCCAGCCGCTGCTTGGGTACGTCGCCCTTGAACGTGCCGTCAATCCATGTCTCGGTGCCCATGTAGGCTCGCGTGACGTGGTCGCGGCCACGCTGCTCGAGCACCGCGGGCGGGAAAGCGCCGGGCACGGCGCTCGACGCGAGCGCCGCCGACAGCAGGGTGACGTCGCAGGCGTTGAGGTAGCACAGCACGCGCGGCTTCTGGCGCTCGCGGGTGGGCGACACCGACACGTTCACGATGCGGCCCGTCCGCGCGAACGCCTCGCCGAAGGTCAGGTCGCCGTTGTTGTGCAGGATGACGTCGCGAAGCTGGATGGGGTCGTAGACGCTGCGCTGGCGACGCATCTCGCCGGGCGGCAGCATGCGCAGCGCGTCGGTCCGCAGCGTGCCGAGATCGCCAAACAGCGTGCGGAGCTCGTCGTCGTTGCGTGCGGCCACCCCACACGCGACCATGGCCCCCATCGACGAGCCGGACAGCACCGTGGGGAGCAGCCCCTGGTTGAACAGCGCCCGCATCACGCCAATGTGGAAGAAGCCCAGCGACGCGCCGCCGCTGAGCAGCAGCGCCGAGCGACCGAACACGTGGGCCGCGCGCTCGAAGCGAGCGACCACCAACGCAGGCGGCAGGCCGGTGGCGGCGGTGTCCGACAGCAGGTCGATCGAGGCCTCCACCTCGTCCCAGAACCGCTCGGCGACCTTGGGGGGGCCGAGCACGCTGGTGCCGTACAGGCGCACGTCGGCGAGCTCGCCTTGGTGGCGGTAGAGGGCCTCTTCGAGCGCCGCGACCAGGCGCTCGGCCTGGCGCGACTCGCGCAGTCGGCGCAGCTCTTCCGTGTGGGTCACGAGCAGCGGGACGTCCACGTTCGGCAGGTCCACACCGTCACGCCACGTCGACGCGCCAGAGGCCTCCTCCACGTCTGCGGCGGCCGCCAGGAAGGACTCGTAGGAGGTCGCGTCGGCGACCTTCACCATGCGGTCGCGCAGGCCGAGTCGGTCGAGCGCGCTCATCGGCCCTCTCGCTTCAGCTCGCGTAGGTGCCACAGGTACATGCCCTCCACGCGCGCGCGGGCCCAGGGGAACTTCCGCAGGAACTTCAGGCTCGACTTGATGGTCGGCTCATTCCAGAAGCAGTTCGCCTTCACATGCTCCGCCAAGGCGGGCCAGCCGCGCTCTTCCACCAGGATGGTCAGCATCTTCTCCAGCGTGACGCCTTGAAGTGGGTCCTTTTGCTCAGCGGGGTTCATCGATGGCATCCGGGTCCGTGTACGCGTGCTCGCGGACCCACTTGGTGGCGATCCACTTCTCGCCGCGCTCGACCGGCGCGCCGCCGTGGAGCGTCAGGCTGGCGGGCGTGGGCGTGTCATAGCTGAAGAAGACCGCGTTGCCCTTCACGGGCGTCACGTGGATGCCCGCGTCGGGGAACACGGTGGTGCCGCCGGCCTCCACGTCGGACAGGTAGATCACCATGGTGCCGACGCGGTTGCCGCCCTTGGAGATGTGCGCGCCGCTTCCGGGGTCGGTGGGGCTGAAGTAGTCGAAGTGCGGCTTGTACTCGCCGCCCTTGGTGTAGTGCAGGATCTGCAGACCCTCGCCGTTCTCCACGGGCCAGCGCATCAGCTCGGAGAGGCGGCGGTCGATCGTGGCGACCAGCGGGTTCTCCTTGAGCAGAAAGTAGGTGCCGTGGCTCGTCCGCTCGTCGTGCTCGCTCTCGGCGCCGGTGGCGGGGTCGACGATGCGGCTTCGTTGGAGCTTGACCGCAGACAGGCGGATCAGCTCGTCGCACTCCTCCGCGGAGAGCACGTCGGCGAACACGATCACGCGCGGCAGGTTGAGCGCCATCACCACGCGCACACGGCGGTCGGACGTCTCGACGAAGGCCTCGGTCGGTACGGGGAGCGGCTCGGGGACGCGGGCGCGGCTCGCCAAGGCGGACGCGGGCATGTCGTTCCCGGCGATCGACTGGCGACGCTCGGCGATCACGGTGGGGACAGCTTGCCACGCGAAGGCCCGCGCGTGGCCGGCGACCACCATCGCCTCGACCATCGACTCGGGCGTGCAGCCGCGATCGAGGTTGTTGTGGATCCAGGCCCGGAGTCCGCTGTCGAGGGTGCTCATTGGGGGTCCCGCCACGCGCGCGACGCAACTCGTGGTGCGCCAGCGTATCGCGAGGCGCGGAGCGCGACCCGGAGGAGCCACGCTCTGCGTCACTCCCCTCAGATCAGGCCGTAGCCGCCGAACAGCATGATGAGGGCGCCGAGCATGACGGCCGACATGGACACGCCCAGCGCGACCAGCAGCCAGTCGTTCGGATCGACCTCGGCCTTCACCGCGAGGCGCTCGCGACGGGAGGTCGCCTTGGCGGCGGCCACCTTCTGCGAGGGGAGACCGACGACGTCGTCGATGGTGGGGAGCGTGGGCCCGTCGTGCGAGGACTCCTCGGCGATCGGCGTCAGGTCGAGCAGCTCGGAGAGCTCCATGAGCTCAGGCTCGGGCGCGCGGCGGGACTTCACGGCGCTCGGACGGACTGCGGGGTCGCGGGCGAGCCATTCGGGCAGGGGCGGCGCTTCGGTCAGGTCAACGTCGTTCATGGCATCCTCCGGAGGGGCTTCGGTTGAGCCGCATGGTGGTGCGGGAAGTCCGAAGCATGCCCAATAGTACCCTGGAGGGGTGGCTTTGGGAAACTACGGGCGTCAGTATTTGTACGCGGGTTGGGTACGGCAGCCGTGTTAGCTGCGGCAAATGCGCAGTTACTGGGAATCGAAGCACTTCGGACAATGGGAAGTCGTGGTGGTCGGAGCGGGGCTCGTGGGCCTCGCGACCGCCCTGGCGGTGCGGGCGCGCCTGCCCTCGGCGTCCATCCTGGTGCTGGAGCGCGGGCTGCTCGCGTCAGGCGCCACCGGCCGAAACGCCGGCTTCGCTTGCTTTGGCAGCCTGACCGAGCTGCTGTCCGACGTGGACTCGGTGGGCTGGGACGCGACGCTCGCGCTGGTGGAGCGGCGCTTCCGTGGCTCGCAGGCGCTGCTGGCCAGGGTCGGCGCGCAGGACGCTGGCTACGAGCACACCGGCGGGTGGGAGCTGATCGAGCCTCACACCGTCGGTGTCCTCGACCGGCTTGAGGAGGTCGAGCGCGCGCTCCGGCCGGTGCTTGGCGCGGGCGCGGTCCTGCTGGACGACGCGCGGATCGGCGAGTTCGGGTTCTCACGCGCGCGAGTCCCCCACCTGGTGTCGCTGCGTCGGGAGGGCGCGCTGGACTCTGGCCGCCTGATGCGCACGCTGCTGAAGGCTTGCGGCGCCGCCGACATCACCGTCTGGACCGGCGCCGACGTGAAGGCCATCGCGTCCGAGGGCGACCACGTGCGGGTGGAGGTGGGCGACTTGTCGCTGCGCGCCAAGCACGTCGCCGTGTGCACGAACGCGTTCACGCGCGCGCTGCTCCCCGACCTGGAGGTCACCCCCGGCCGCGGCCAGGTGCTGGTGACCGACCCTGTCCCGGGCCTCGCGTTTCGTGGCGTATTCCACCTGGACGAGGGCTTCGTCTACTTTCGCGAGGTGGACGGGCGCGTGCTGCTCGGCGGAGGTCGCAACCTGGACTTCGCGGGTGAGGCCACCGCGGAGCTCCTGACCACCGAGCGCATCCAGGCCTACCTCGACGACCTGCTCCGGGACGTGATCCTGCCGGGCCAGTCGGTGTCGGTGTCGCACCGATGGGCTGGGATCATGGCGTTTGGACCCAACAAGGCGCCGATCGTTCGGACCGTCTCCCCGGGCGTGGCGGTGGGCGTGCGCATGGGGGGGATGGGGGTTGCGCTGGGCTCGGGCGTGGCGGAGGAGCTGGCCGACCTGATCGTGGGGTCGGGCCGACTCTAAACCTGCGGCGTCGTTGCCGTTCTCCCGTGTCGCGGTGCAACGGGTCGCCTCACGCGCTACGGGCGCCGACCTTGGGAGGCATCTTGGGCATTCCGATCGTCGTACCTGCGAGCTTGTCGAATCTGGGCCCCGGCTTTGATGTGCTGGGCATGGCCGTGTCGCTGTTCAACCGCTTCGACGTGTCCGCGCAGGGCCCGGTCGGCACGGCCAGCGTGACCGGCGCCATGGTCGACCCGGACGACCACCTGCTCATCCGCACGATGCACGCCGCCGAGCGCGCGTTCGGCACCAAGCTCACGCACGGCGTGTCGATCAACCAGACCGACCGCGTGCCTTGGAACCGCGGCCTAGGCTCCTCCGCCACGGCGCACGTCGCCGGCTACGTCGCGTGGGCCCACTTCTCGGGCAAGCGCCCGCCCATCGACGAGGCCCTGGACTTCCTGACCGAGCAGGAGGGCCACCCGGACAACGTGGTCGCCGCGATGCTGGGCGGGCTGACCGCGGGCACGCGCACGCCGTCGGGCTTCCGCACCTTCCGGCTGGACGCGCCGCCCGCGCTGCGCGTCGCGCTGTGCATCCCGGCGATCGAGGTCCGCACGGAGGAGGCGCGCAAGGTGCTGCCGTCGTCGTACAGCCGCACGGACGCGGTGTTCAGCACCAACCGTCTGGCGTTCCTGGTGCACGGCTTGGTGACGGGCGACGCGGCGTCGCTGCGCGTGGGTCAGGAGGACCGACTCCACACGCCCTACCGCAAGCCGCTGATCGGCCCGGTCGACGAGGCGATCGCCGGCGCGTGCGCGGCGGGCGCCGCCTCGGCGTTCATCAGCGGATCGGGCAGCACCATGGCCGCGTTTGTGATGGACCCGCTGGTCGACGCGCCGCGCGTGGCGGAGGCGCTCGCGCAGCCCTTCCGTCAGGCCGGCACGCCGGTCGAGACCCGCGTCGTCACGCCGTCGGCGGTGGGCGCGTGGTGGCTCTACCTGGCCAACGCGGTCGGCTACGCCTGATCGGGGCGGGGGGCTGCGGGGAACGTGCCGAGCAGCCGTAGCTCGGTCGCGAAGTAGCTCAGCTCCTCGAGCGCGCGGGCGACCGCCGGATCCTCCGGGTGGCCCTCCAGGTCGACGACGAACTGCGCCCACTGGAACCCGCCGAGCTGGTAGGACTCCAGCTTGAGCAGGTTCACGCCGTTGGTCGCGAACCCGCCGAGCGCCTTGTAGAGCGCGGCGGGGATGTTGCGGACGCGGAACAGGCAGCTGGTGACGAGCGGTCCCGCGTCCGGTGCGAATTCCACGGGCGTGGGGCTCATCACCAGGAAGCGCGTGGTGTTGTCGTGGGCGTCCTCGATGTCCTGGTCGAGGATCTCCAGGCCGTGGATCTCGGCGGCGACGCGGCTGGCGATCGCGGCGATCGTCTTGTCGCCAAGGCGACCCACCTCGACCGCAGCCTCCGCGGTGTCGCGTGCTGCCACCGCCTCCATGTTCCGCGCGTTCAGGTACTCACGGCACTGGGCGAGCGCCTGCGGGTGGCTGCGCACCGTCCGCACGTCCGCGAGCTTGGTGCCCGGGATGGCGACGAGTTGGTGGTGGATGGGCTGGTAGTGCTCACCCACGATGAACAGGCCGCGCTGCGGGAGCAGGCGGTGGATGTCGGTCACGCGGCCGGCCTGGCTGTTCTCGACCGGGATCACCGCGCGCGCCGCGGCGCCCGACTCCACGGCGTCGAACACCGAGTCGAACGTGGGGCAGGGGAGCACGGTCCAGTCGGGGTGCGTGGCCCGGCAGGCTAGGTGCGAGAAGGCTCCGAGCATGCCTTGAAAGGCGACGACGCGTTCAGCGCTCATGCGTGATGTCCAGGCCTGGGGGTAGCGCGGGGATCCGCGGGGCGCGGGCCTTAACGCCAGTCGCGAACACGCGCCTTAGCCACGCTTGGAGCTCGCCTGTCTGACCCGACGCACCCAAGCACCCTACGGTTTGACCCGCCAGACCTTGAGGGGCGTGTCGGTCGGCAGCGACAGAGGCTCCAGGTAGTCCGGGGCGGCGTCGCGGGTGAGGGCTGTGCGGAGGGAGTCCGCGGGCGTGTCGTCGAACACGACGCCGTCGCACAGGATCACGTACTGCACGTGCTCCTCGACAAGCCGCGCGCGTGCCTTGTCGGGCGGGCCTCGAAAGATGCGGTCGGTCTGCAAGATCTGCGCGTCGATGCGATGGTAGGGCGCGGCCAGCACACGAAGGGGCGTGAGCGCCGCCACGTACGGCCCGAGCGTGAGGTCGACGACCGCGAGCCCCTCGGGGAGCGTCGCGAGCGCGGACACGCTCTTGGTGCTGGTGCACTTGGCCACCGCAGCCAAGCCCGACGAGAGCTTCTTGTCGGTGGCCTTGTGGGGCACGACGTTCGACAGCGCGAACAGCGTCGTCTGGTTGAGCAGCAGGAACATGATCGCGCGGACCGCTGGCGCGGACACGCTTGGCGTAGCCTGCAGGCCGGCGATCCACACCGCGATCGGCACGAGCGCGAGCACCGACGCGTACGAGATCAGCTTGAGCTGCAGCACGCTGAGCAGCGCCGCCACGCCGAGCACCGCCAGGGTGAGCAGCGACTCGTCGTCGCGGCGCGCGCGCCACGTGAGCGCCGCCGCAAGGAGCGCGACGCATGTGTGCAGCAGGAAGGAGAGCGCCGCCGCGGGCATGAGATCGAAGAGCGCGACGATGCTCTTCGTCTCCATGACGTGGTCCATCCAGATGGGCTTCACCGCGGGGTTCACCTGTCCGAACGGACCGCCCAGACACGGCGGTTCGACCGCCACATAGAGCGCGAGCGCGGCGGTCAGCGCGACGGACATCGTCACCACCCGCAGCGCGAGCGGCGCAGCCGCGAGTCGTGTGAGCACGAGCACCAACGCGGGCGACACGATCGCCGTGAGCAGCACTAGGTTTCCGGAGAGCGCGTCGCAGTGGACCTCACGCCAGTGCGACGGTGCGACGGTGATCGCGAACGCGCCAGCGAGCGTGAGCGCGTACGCACCGGCCGCGCGAGACACACCCGGAGCACCGCGACCGGTGAACAGCGCGAGCGCGCCCGCGAGGCCGAGGGTGGCGGCGGTGAGCGGCAGGCCCTCGTACCCGATCGCCGTACCGAGCCCGAGCGAGGCGCCCGCGAGCCAGCCGACGCTGGGGTTGCGGAAGCTCGACGCGATCCACAGCGCGCCCGCCACCGCGGAGAGGATCTGCACGTTGTGGTGATCGATGCGGCCGATCGTGTACTGCAGCAGCGCCGACGACGACGCGATCGTGAGCAGGATCACCAAGCCCGCGGCGGCGGCGCCCGCACGACGAGCTGCCTCGCGCGCGAGCACGAACAGCAACGCGAACAGCACCAGCTTGGGCCACAGCACGCGCAGCGCGATCACGGCCGTCGCTGGCGGGAGCACCGAGTCAAAGCCGGTCAGCAGCGCGCGCAGCGGCACGTCGATCAGGCGCGACCAGTGCGAGACGAGCGGGTGATCCCCGCCGAACGCGGGCAGTGTCATGTCGGTCCACGACGCGCCGTGCATCCACGCGCGCACCTCGATCAGCCGCGTCGCGTCGTCGGTGTCGCCGAGCGAGGACGCGAGGCGGGTGGGGTTGCGCGTCCACTCCCACCCCGCGGTGAACAGCGTGGCGATCAAGCACCACAGCGCGATCGGCGGGCGAGCCGCTGGCGTGTCGTTCGGCTCGGTGGTCGCGGTCATGCTCGATCCCTCCGAGTCGCTTAGGCGCGCCGCCGCGCGTCGCAGTCGGGGTTCGATATCCGTCGTGACCCATTCCCACCACCCGCCGCGCCGATGGCGGATCGGGCGCGGCACCGCCAACGGGATCATCCCGTTACGGACGCGCGGATCGGGCTGTCGAGGGCATGACGATCCGCGGGCCTCGGATTAAGGGACCGGGCGCCACCAGGGGTTGTCCGTGAGTCATTCCGAAGTCTTCGTGATCGGGGCGGGTCCTGCCGGGTTGACCTCGTCCTACCTGCTCACCAAGGCGGGCATCTCCACCACGGTGATCGAGGCCGATCCCGTCTACGTCGGCGGCATCAGCCGCACGGCCAATTACAAGAACTACCTGTTCGACATCGGCGGGCATCGGTTCTTCTCGAAGTCCAAGGAGGTCGTGGACCTCTGGAACGAGCTGCTGCCTGAGGACTTCATCGAGCGGCCGCGCCTGTCGCGCATCTACTACGACGGCAAGTACTACTCGTACCCGCTGAAGGCCTTCGAGGCGCTCGGCAACCTGGGCCTGCTGGAGAGCACCTGGTGCGTGCTGTCCTTTGCCCGCAAGAAGGCGTTCCCGCACGAGGACACCAAGACCTTCCACCAGTGGGTGTCCAACCAATTCGGCGAGCGGCTGTTCTCGATCTTCTTCAAGACCTACACCGAGAAAGTGTGGGGCATGAACTGTGACGAGATCTCCGCCGACTGGGCCGCGCAGCGCATCAAGGGCCTGGACCTGCGCACCGCGATCATCAGCGCCGTGCAGAACTCCGTCCCGCAGCTCAAGCGGTCCAGCGCCAAGACGGCCGACGGTGAGGTCATCAAGAGCCTGATCGAGAGCTTCCGCTACCCGCGCCGCGGGCCGGGCATGATGTGGGACGCCGCCGCCACCAAGACGCGCGCGCAGGGCGGCCAGATCCACATGGGCCACACGCTCGACGCGCTGTCCTACGACAAGAAGAAGAAGCTCTGGACCATCACGGCCAAGAGCGCGTCGGGCGAGGTGAAGACCTTCACCGCCAACCACGTGATCTCGTCGGCGCCGGTGCGCGAGCTGATGACGTCCATGCCGGTGGCGCCCAAGAGCCTCGCCAACGCTCAGGCGCTCCGCTACCGCGACTTCATCACCGTCGCGCTGATGGTGAAGAAGCCGGACCTGTTCCCCGACAACTGGATCTACATCCACGTCCCCACGGTGAAGGTCGGCCGCATCCAGAACTTCCGGTCCTGGTCGCCCGAGCTGATCCCCGACGCGGACTCCACGTGCCTGGGCCTCGAGTACTTCTGCTTCGAGGGCGACGGCCTGTGGACCTCCACGGACGAGCAGCTGGTCGCCCTGGCCAAGCGTGAGCTCGGCGAGCTCGGCATGGTCGACGCCAAGGACATCGTCGACGGCTGCGTGGTCCGCCAGAAGAAGGCCTACCCGGTCTACGACGACGCCTACAAGACTCACGTCGACGCCGTCCGCGCGGACATCGACGCCAACTACCCGAACCTGCACTTGGTCGGCCGCAACGGCATGCACAAGTACAACAACCAGGACCACGCGATGATGACCGCGATGCTGACGGTGAAGAACATCCTCACCGGGAGCAAGGCGTACGACGTGTGGAACGTGAACGAGGACGCCGAGTACCATGAGGCTGGCAACGAGGGCGCCCAGGAGGCGCTCAAGAGCGTGCGCATGGTCCCGCGTCGCGTCGGCGAGAAGGACTGAGCGCGGCCGGGCCTCGACGGGCTCGGCGCGTTTTCTCCGTCGCCTGGGGCAGGGTGTGTCGTGCTCCTCGTGAGCCTACCCCGCGGACGCGGCCCGCATCGCCGCGCCAGAAAGCAGAAACGCCCGCCAAGGCCTAAGCCTTGACGGGCGCTTGCACTAAGCCGAAGCTTAGGGGACGGCGACGTTCAGCGCGTTGGAGACTTCGCCGAAGTTGTCGGCGAGGGCCGTGCCGAGCGTGGTCAGCGCG
>CAIOSP010000110.1 GCA_903861005.1 uncultured Pseudomonadota bacterium | reverse complement strand
TCCAGCGGCTGATCCGCGACCCGCTCGCGGCGGTCAACCCGGGCTCGGCCGACCTGCTGCTCGGCTACAGCTACCTGGACCTGGGCTTCTGCGTGCCCACGCCCACCTTCTTCGCGCTGGTGCGCGGTGAGGCCCTGACCTACGTCGTGCCGCGGCCGGGGACCTGATGCGCCTGGCCTTGGTGACCCAGCACAACCTCCAGACCTGGGAGGTGGACGATCGCCCGCTGCACGCGGCCCTGTCGGCGCGCGGGGTGGAGGTCCTCCACGTGCCCTGGGATCAGGCCGGCTTTGACTGGTCGACGGTGGACGGCGCGCTGCTCCGCACCACTTGGGACTACCAGACCGACCTGCCGCGCTTCCTGGCCTGGACGCGCGAGGCGGCGGCGCAGACGCCGCTGTTCAACCCGCCCGACGTGGTCGCGTGGAACAGCCGCAAGACCTACCTGCGGGCGCTGGGCGAGCGGGGCGTGCCGATCGCGCCGTCGCTGTGGTGGTCGCCGGGGGACAGCCCGGACCTGGGCCCGGCCCTGCGGGCGGCGGGCTGGTCGCGGGCCTTCCTCAAGCCGGTGGTGGGCGCGTCGGCGTCGGACACGCTGCGCTTTGTGGTCGACGACGCGGGCGTGGGGGCGGCGGCGGCGCACCTGACGGCGGTGAACGCGGCGATGATCGTGCAGCCCTACCTGTCGACGGTGGAGACGGACGGCGAGGTGTCGGTCATCGTGATCGACGGCGCGCCCAGCCACGGCGTCCGCAAGATCCCGGTCCCCGGCGACTACCGGGTGCAGGACGACCACGGCGCCAGCGACGTGCCGCTGGACGTGTCCGACGAGCTGATGGCGCTGGCCGAGGCCGCGCTCGGTGGGGCGCGCGACATCTTGGGCCTGACCGAGCCGCTGCTTTACGCGCGGGCGGACGCCCTGCTGCACGAGGGTCGGCTGGTGCTCAACGAGCTCGAGATCATCGAGCCGTCGCTGTTCTTCCGCCACGCCCCAGACGCCGCCGACGTGCTGGCGGAGGCGCTGATCGCGCGCGTGCGTCACGGCGCGGCAAAGGGATGGTTCCGGGGCGGAACCGTCCCGGCGGTCGGGGGTTAAGCACCTCACCAGTGAGGTGTGGGATGCGTGGGTTGGCGCTCTTGGGCTTGTGCCTCTCTTCGACGGCGATGGCGGCGGACGCGCTCGAATTCTCCGCCGTCCGTACGGTCGAGTACGGCAAGGACACCGCCCGCGTGAACTTCACGGCCGGTGACTCCGGCACGCTCGACGCCACCGCCACCTGCGGCGCCAAGACCTGGCACATCAACGCCCGCGTCGCGAACGGCTCGGTCACGCCGCTGGCGCTCACCGGGCTGCCGGAGGGCGTGCACGACTGCCACGTCGAGGTCTCGTTCAAGGCTAGCGACGGGTCCGACGGCGGCACCGGGTTCGACCTTCAGTTCGCGGCGCTCCGCATCGTGGACCTCAAGGCCACGCTCGACGACATCGACCTGGCCCACGGCACCGTCACCGTGCACGCCGGTCGCGCGCTGACCGACGCGCGCGTCACCGTGATCGGCCCGCGTGGCGTGGAGCTTGACGTGCGCCAGGCCGACCTGTCCGACCCGTCCAACCCGGTGTTCCGCTTTGACGCGCGCGGGCAGGAGGTGGTGAAGCTGATGGTCGAGGGCGTCGACGGCTTCGGCTTTGCGACCTCGCTCGAGATGTCGCCGTGGTCCTACCAGATCCCGCACGTGGACGTGATCTTCGCGTCGGACGGTGACACGATCGCGGCGGAGGAGGTGCCCAAGCTGGAGGCGGTCTGGGCGGACGTCGAGCGCACCCTCGACCTGTACGGATCGGTCGTGGCGATCGAACTGTGGATCGGCGGCTACACCGACACCGTCGGCGACTCCGCCTACAACCGCGCGCTGTCCGAGCGCCGCGCGCGCGCGATCGCCGCGTGGTTCCGCACCCGCGGGTTCAGCCACCCCATCTGGTTCCAGGGCTTTGGCGAGGACGCGCCCGCGGTGTCCACCGGCGACAACGCCGACGAGGCCCGCAACCGCCGCGCCCAGTACGTGCTGTGCGACAAGCCGCCGGTCTCGTCGGACTTCCCGCGTGGCGCGTGGAAGAAGCTGTAGCGGTTCACGGATCGCGCCGCGTCGGGTACGATGGCGACGTGAAGCACTCCCTCTCGCTGCTGCTGTCGGTCGCCCTCAGCGCGTGCGCCCCCATCCAGGCGCCCAACCCGATCGACGAGTCGAACCACGGCGCGAACGCGCTGTTCGACGTGTCGGGCGCGTTCTGGTCGTCGCCGTTCCCGTCGGACCACCGCGTGCGCGAGGTGTCGCGCCGGGTGGACCTGTCGGGCTTCCCCAACCCAGACGGCGCGCCGTTCGTGGACGCGGTCGTCGGCATGCTCGACGATCAGGTGCAGGGCTTCGCGCGGACCGGCGCGATCGTGTTGCCCTTCGACCGGGCGATCGACCCGACCTACCTGCCCAGCCTGGAGGGCTCGCTCGACGCGGACGCCGACGTGTTCCTGATGGACGTGGACGACGACTCGCCGGACGTGGGCCGTCGCTACCCGATCGACGTGGTCACGCGTGACGTGGACCACGCGCTGGAGCCTGGCCACGCGATCGTCGCGCTGCCGCTGCAGGGCGTGCCGCTGCCGGAGCGCCGCCGCTACGCGCTGGTGGTGCGCCGCACGGTGATGGACGTGGACGGGGCGCTGCTGTCGACCTCGCGTGCGATCGACGCGATCGTACGGGGCGACGAGCCGTCCGGCTGGCGGTCGGATGTGGCCCAGCAGTACCTGGGCGCGGTCGACGTGCTGCGCGATCAGGGCGTCAACATGGACGCGGTGGCGGGCCTGACCGTGTTCACCACCGGCGCGCCCACCCGCGACTGGTCGGCGATCGTGGCGGCGGCGCGCGCGGCGGGCGGCATGAGCCTGGCGAGCAACATCACGCGCACCGAGCTCTGGCCGGACTACTGCGTGTACGAGACGCGGGTGGGCGTGCCGTTCTACCAGCAGGGGACGCCGCCGTTCGCGACCCAGGGCGGGGCCTTGGGCTGGGACGGGACCGCGCTGACGACCAACGCCGACGCGCCCAAGCAGATCGCGCGGCTGGTGCTCACTGTGCCGCGGGTGGCCACGCCGGACGACAAACGCCCGACCGTGGTGTTCGTCCGCACGGGCGCGGGCGGCGACCGTCCGCTCCTGGACCGCAGCGTGCACACGACCCCGGGCGTGGACGTGCTGGGCGCGGGCTACGCGGCCACCTTCGCGCGGCGCGGCTGGGCGGGCGTGCAGCTCGACGGCCCGCTGGGAGGCCCGCTGCGCAACCCGGACGCCGTCGACGAGGAGGGGCTGGTCCTCAACCTGTCGAACCCGGTCGCCCTGCGCGACAACCTCCGGCAGTCCGCGCTGGAGCTGGCGCTGCTGCCGGACTTCCTCAAGACCTTCGCGCTGCCGACCTACGCGCCGTGGGACTGCCCGCCCATCCCGGAGAGCGGCGGGCACAGCATCCGATTCGACACCGACCACCTGGTGCTGTTCGCGCACGGCACGGGCGCCACGATCGCCCCGCTCGCGGCGGTCGCTGAGCCCCGCTACCGCGCGCTGCTGCTGTCGGGCGCGGGCGGCAGCTGGATCGAGCGCGTCGTCCACGCGACGTCGCCGGTCGAGTGGGCGCCGCAGGTCGCGGCGCTGCTGTCCGAGCCGGTCGACACGATCGACGAGCACAACCCGGCCCTGTCGGTGCTCCAGTGGGCGCTGGAGTCGACGGACCCCACGCTGGTCGCCAGGTCGCTGTGGGTGGACGCAGACGCCCAGGACGCGCGTCACATCTTGATGTTCCAGGGTCTGGTCGACCCCGCGACCCCGCCGCCGGTGGCGAACGCGCTGTCGCTGTCGCTTGGCTTGGACCTGGCGGGCGACGCGCTCGATGTGTCCCTGGCGCCCGGGCAGCGCGACCTCCAGTCGCTGCTGCGGTTTGGGAGCGGTGAGGTCCGCCCGCTGCCCAGCGGGCTCAACGCCTTGGTGGGAAGCCGAAAGTTGACCGAGGTGCTGGTCCAGCAGGCGGCGGACGGGCTGGAGGACGGCCACCAAGTTGTGTTCCAGGGCGACACGCCGCACCACCAGATCGCGTGCTTCTTGGACGGGGTGCTTGGCGACGCGCCACTGGTGGCTGGGCCCGGGAGCGAGGCGGATGCCTGTCCGGACCCTCCACAGGCGCCGTAGGGCGGATAGGGGCCGACATGACAGCTGAGGCCGACGGGGTCGGACTCATCGGAGGGTGTGATGGCCGGTCGCTGGTTGATCTACGGGGCGAATGGGTACACGGGTCGGCTTGTGGTGGAGCGCGCCGTGGCGCTCGGGCTCAAGCCGGTGGTCGCGGGTCGCAAGGAGAACGCGATCGGGCCGTGGGCGTTCCCGCTCGGCCTCGAGTACCGCATCTTCTCGCTCGATGATCCGGACGATCTCGACGAGGGCCTGAAGGGAATCGACGCGGTGCTGCACTGCGCCGGGCCGTTCTCCGCCACGTCCGAGCCCATGCTGGACGCGTGCATCCGCAACAAGGTCCACTACCTGGACATCACCGGCGAGATCGCCGTGTTTGAGGCGATCGTTGCCCGTGACGCTGAGCTCAAGGCCGCGGGTGTGACCGCCATCCCGGGCGTGGGCTTCGACGTGGTCCCCACCGACGGCATGGCGGCGATGCTCGCCGATCAGCTCCCCACCGCGCGCTGGCTGGAGCTGGGGTTCATGGGGCTGGGCGGCGTCAGCCAGGGCACCGCCAAGAGCGCGGTCGAGGGCATCCCCAACGGCGGCGCCGCGCGTATCCACGGCAAGATCATGAAGGTGGCGCCGGGCTGGCGAACCAAGTGGGTCATGCTGGGCGGCAAGTCGCGGCACATCGTCAGCATCCCTTGGGGCGACATCTCCACCGCCTTCCAGACCACCGGCATCCCCAACATCACCTGCTACATGGCGGTCCCGCCCAGCGCGGTTCGCTTGATGAAGCTCGGCGACAAGTTCAGCGGCCTGCTCGCCAAGCCGTGGGTCCAGCGCTTCCTCAAGGCGCAGATCGAGCGCCGGGTGCAGGGGCCGGACCTGCTCGCCCGCCAGAACGGCGCGTCCTACGTGTGGGGCCGCGTCGAGGACCCGCAGGGGCACTGGGTCGAAGGTCACCTGACCACGCCCGAGGGCTACCTGTTCACTGCTCGGTCCAGCGTGGCGGCCGTGCTGCGTATCCTCGACGGCGGGATCGCCACGGGCGCGCAGACGCCGTCCAAGGCCTTCGGCCGCGACTTCGTGTCGAGCATCGAGGGCGTCGTCGTCGACTCGTTCACGCGCGGCGGGGAGTCTGGCGCCGAAGAGAGCCAGGACGTGTCGAACCTGCGCGCCTAGAGCGCTGCCCGCTCAGGTCGAACGACGCTTCGGTCGACCCGCGGTGAGCGCACCGTCGCCTGGCGTGTTCGAGGACCCAGAAAGCAAGAACGCCGCGCGCTGGCTCAAGGCCAGTCGCGCGGCGTTCACCGCGTCAGGAGACGCGAGCCGCCTACGGGAAGAAGCCGCCGCCGCCCGTGCCGCCAGCGCCGCCGCCGCCGCCCGTGCCGCCGCCGCCCCAGCCGGGGAACCCGCCGCCCGTGCCGCCGGGGCCGCCGGGGAAGCCGCCGC
>CAIOSP010000109.1 GCA_903861005.1 uncultured Pseudomonadota bacterium | reverse complement strand
TCACCACTTCCTCCAGCGTGCGACGAACCGGCACTCTCGCCGGTTGCTTCGCGCGACCCCAACGAGACACGCTCTGGTTCAACGCTGCTTTGGCACTGCGCCGAGTGGAAGGAACATGGGCGATGGCGCGGGAATAATTCCGCTCGCGCCCTCGACCAATCCGATCGGAACGAAGCCAAAGCGCAGGTAGAAGGAGACCGCATCGGCCTTCGCGTCCACCGCGATGCCGACGCATCCGACCTCTTCCCGCATCCGCTCGGCGAGCTCTATCGCGAACCGGAGCAAGCTCTTCCCGACTCCGCGACCTCGGGCGGAGGAGCTGGTCGCGAGTCTGGCGAGTCGTAGGACCGGCACAGGGTAGGGCGGCATCCGGCGTCCGGTGGGCAAGTCGTCTGCGCTCAGCTGGGCGGCTGAGACGGTGACGAACCCTAGGATCTCGGTCGCATCCATCGCGACGTACGTGACCCCGATGTGGTGCCTGAACTGGTTCTGGCCTGCGTAGCGGTGGAAGTAGAGGTCCAGCGCTTCGTCTCCCGAGTGGAAGGCGGCGCGGTCGTCCTCGGCTTGAAGAGCGCGAATCTCGACGGTCATCTAGCGGTCGTTGAACAGCTTGCGCATGGCCTCGGTGGGCTCCGACGGATGCTGGAGCAGATCCCGGACCCGAGTCGCACTCTCGGCACCGAGGACCATGTAGGCCGGCACGCGCACGTCCGCGGGAAGCTCATCGAGCGCCTGCAGATGGTGGCGGAGCGCCTGCTCAATGAGTCGGCCCTTGGCGACACCGTGCGCTCGGACGAAGCGCTCCAGTCGTTCCTTGGTGTCGTCGGAGACGTAGGCCGAGATCTGGACGTCCGCCATGTGGCACCTCTACGACTTCGTAGCACCTACGTGATAAATGTCAAATCGGCCCGATCTTGGGCGCCCACGAAGTGGCGCACCGCGAAGTTAGAACCTGACTCTCGTCGCGCTCTGGCAATGCGGTACCACAAAGCCATCTCCCAGACATCCTGCGCTTCCGTGGCGATGGGGGGAACGTTTTCGTTCCCAGCAGCTTGTGCAAAGTAGCGCTGTCGTTCCTAGCGGCAGGCGCGTCGGCCAGGAATCGGTACCGGCTCGTCAGGTGCAGGAAGTCCTCCCTACGCGCCTCCTCGCGCCAGTTCGAAGCTTGCTCCATCAGCCTCACCCTCTTCCGCGCCCGGGTCCAAACCGCGCTACTCCACCTGCCTGGAGCCGCGCGTGCCAAACCCCACCGACGCCGTCGCCACCACCGACGCCGTCGCCACCATCGACGCCTACCTCACGGCCCTCGCCAGCCGCGACCTCGACGCGATCCTCGCCCTGTACGCCGAGGACGCGACCGTCGAGGACCCTGTCGGCTCCGAGCCGATCCAGGGCCACCCCGCGCTGCGCGCCTTCTACGCCCGCGCGCTCGGCATGACCCTTCAGCCAGAGCGCCACGGCTCGGTGAAGGTCGCCGGGCGTGAGGCCGCGTTCCACTTCACCCTGACCATGCCCGAGCTCGCCCGCCGCATCGACATCATCGAGGTCATGCGCTTCGACGAGAGCGGCAAGGTCACGTCGATGCGCGCCTTCTGGGGCCGCGGGAACATGGAGCGGCTCTAGCCCTCACGCTCGGCTCACACCCGCAACACGCACCCACCGACCACGTCCCCGCGCCACTTCGCGCTCATCGCCTCGTGAACCTCGGCCAGGCGGAACACGTGGCTCACGTGGGGCCGGATCACGCCACGCGCGGCCCATTCGAGCACTGCGGCGAGCCTCGGCGGACGAATGGTCGGGTCCATCGCGGTGGCGATGGCGGCCGGGCAACCGAGCACGTCCAGGCCCTTCATCAGGATGAGGTTGGTTGGGAGCTGGTTCGCGTTGGGGGCACCTCGGCCTCCGTGCCCCTTGGCGACATCGGGCGTCGACGCCCAGCCGACCACCAGCAGGCGCCCGCCGAAGCGCAGGCACCGCAGACTCTCCGCGCCCACGGCGCCGCCCACGCCGTCGTACACCATGTCGACGGACGCGCCGCCGTTGGCGGCCTTCACGGCGTCCCGGAAGGGGAGCAGTGCGCCCGACTCGTCTTTGCCCAGGGGGATGACCGCATCCGCGCCGAGCGACGTGACCACGGCGAGCTTCTCGGGTGAGCGGCCAGTGGCGATCACGCGCGCGCCGAGCGCCTTCGCGACCTGCACGGCGGCCAAGCCCGTAGCGCCTGTGGCGCCGTTCACCAGCAGGGTCTCGCCCGCTTGCAGACGGCCGCGGACCACGACGACGTGCCAGGCGGTCTCGAACGCGGCCAGCAGCGCGGCGGCCTCGTCAAAGCTGAGGTCGCCAGGGATGGGGATGGCCGCCGCGTTGGGGATCTGGACGTAGGTCGCGAAGGTGCCTTGGTCCTGGTACTCGCCGAGCGAGCGCGGGCCGACCAAGAGGCCGTCGATGAGCACCCGCTCGCCAAGGCGCGCAGGCGAGACATTCTTGCCCACCGCGACGATCTCACCCGCGCCTTCCATACCCGGCGTGTAGGGCAGCGGTGGCATGTGCTGGTACTGACCGCTGGTCATGAGCAGATCGACCCAGCCCACCGAGGCGGACCGGATGGCGACGACCACCTCGTCGTCACGCAGCATGGTGGGCGCGGGCTGCGTCACGAGCGGGATGCCGTTCGCGAGGGCTTCGGCCGGTGAGCTCGCCAGCTGTTCGATCCTCACGTACTGGCCAGGCGGGAGCGGCGTATGCATCGTCATCTCCGTTCGATCATTCAGGTGGCGCAGGGCGTGAGGCAGCGTGATTGAGCCACTCACGCAGGTCGGACGGCCTGGACCAGCCAGAGGGCGCCGCCAAGCTCGACGACGCCGTCTCGCTCGTACGGGGTGAGCGCTTGCGTGAGGCGCTGGGTCGCGACCGCGCGCACCTCGGCGGTTGCGTCGGCCAGCGCGCCGCCCGACGGACCGATCTGGGTGACCAGACCCGCGGCCCCGACGGCGCCGCCCCCGTCGGCGAGGCACACGGGGAAGTCGAGCGCGTCGATGGTCACGTCGACGAGGCCGGCGCGCGCCAAGATGCCCGCGAGTCGGACCTCGTCGGCCAACCCGAACGGGCCTGGGGCGTGCGGCACCGGGGGCGTCGCGGCGGGCACGAGGTCACGTACGGTGTCGAACGGGACCTGGACCCACGGGTTGTCGGCGAGCGCGCGCCAGCACACGAACAGGAGCCTGCCGCCCGGTCGCAGGTTGCGCGCGAGGTTGGCGAACGCTTGGTCCGGGTCCGCGAAGAACATCACGCCGAGGCGCGACACCACTAGGTCGAACGGGGCTTCTCCGATCCAGGTGGAGGCGTCCGCCTGAAGCAGCGTGGCCCGTCCACCCGTGCGCTCCGTGGCGACGGCGAGCATCGGGGCCGACAGGTCGACGCCGGTCACCTGGGCGCCAGCGTGAAGCCACAGCGTGCACGTCTCGCCGGTGCCACAGCCGACGTCGAGCACCCGCTGGTTCGTGAGGTCGCCCGCCTTGCCCTGCAGGGTGGTCGTGGCCTTCGACAGCATGCGATCCAAGCGGCGCTGCAGGGCAGCCCACTTCTCGCCCGCGCGGCCGTTCCAATACTCGAGCTGGGCTTGGTTCGGTCCGTTCACGGGGCGCTCCGACCGTGTCGAGGGCTCACTCACACTCCAAGGTCGCGTCAGCCCAGTCCGCCAGATCGGCGTCGCTGATGTCGCCGGCGCTCGTCACCAAGAGCGTGAGGCGGCTCTTGCCGCTCACGTCGACGTCTACCGTCTGGGCTGCGCTCGCGGCGACCGGGCCGGACTGGAACAACCGCTCGTCATCACCCCACACCTCGAACGACGCCGTGCCAGTGGCGCCGTCGTCCATCCCCGCGACCGCGTGGAAGGACGAGCAGCGCCGGCCCAGGCGGTAGATCACCCGTGAGGGCGCCGAGACGCCCAGGCCGCGCTCGTACGTGGTGCCGTCGACTGAGAGCGCGGCTCCTTCCCCCGGCGCGTCGGTCCCGTTGCTGGCGTCGCGCTCTACGAGGCCGAGCAGGTTGGCGGCGTACGTGGGCGTGAGCTCGGAGACCGACACCGTTCCGGTCGGGATCTGCGGCTCCGTGCCCACCACGCGAAGCGTGAGGGCCTCGTGAGGCTGAACCGTGGCGGTGAACCGGTCCGTGGCCTGCCCGAGGTCCTTGTGGGCCCAGAGGTCTCGCACGGTGGCCTTACCGGGTCGAAGGCCGATCTCGGCCCAGCTCACGGTCACGGGGAGCGAGATCTCCGACTCGTTGAACAGGATGACGCCGCGCGTGCCGCTCTGGTTGAGCGGCTTGGCCCACACCGACGCCTGGCCGTCGTACCGGACGGGCGCGCCCTGCAAGCCGAGCGCGTCCTGGTCGAGCGCGATGACCTCCTCGTTCGTGAGGATCGCGCGTGTCTCGTCGGACATGGTCCGGAGGTCGTTCCCGGCGATGAGCGGAGCCGCGGAGAGCGCCCACAGGCTGAACTGCGCGCGGTACTCGACGTCGCTCATGCCGCCGTTGCCGACCTCGAGCATGTCGGGGTCGTTCCAGCCGTTCGGCTGGGCGTACGCGGCGGCGCGGCGGGTCTGGACGAGGTTGAAGTTCGACGATCCCCAGCCGTCGACGATGTCCGCGGAGACGCGCCACAGCTGGCCCGCGTCCACGCTCCACTCGTGAAACGCCCACGCGCACAGGCTAAACACGATCGGCCGGCCGGACGCGGCGAGCGCTTGGGACATGGTCTCGTACTGGGTCTGCTGCACGACCGCGTTCGTGTCTGCGTTGCAGTTGTCGTACTTGAGGTAGTCGACGCCCCACGCCGCGTAGTCGTTCGCGTCGTCGACCTCGTGGCCCTGGCTGCCGGTGCGGCCGCCGCACGTCGCGGTGCCGCGGTCCGAGTAGATCCCGAGCTTGAGATCCAGCGCGTGGATCGCGTCGGCGACAGGCGCGATGCCGTCCGGGAAGTTCGACGCGGGGACGACGTGGCCCGACTCGTCGCGGTCGACCTCCTGCCAGCAGTCGTCGAGGTTCACGTAGCTGTACCCGGCGTCGCGCATGCCGCTCGACACCATCGCCTCCGCCGTCTGCTCGATGAGATCCGCGTCCAGATCACACGCGAAGCGGTTCCAGCTGTTCCAGCCCATGGGTGGCGTCGGCGCTAGGCCCTCGGCCACCTCCACCGGGAACAGGTCGTCGACGTCGGGCGCGGCGTCGTCGGGCGACGTCGCGGCGTGGCAGCCGGCCAGGACAATCGCGAAGGCGAGGGGGCGCACGGCGATCAGCCCTTGAACGCCGTGATCGCCACCTTGGGGATCTTGAACCAGCTCGGGGCCGCCTCGAACTGCGTCATGATGCGGCCGAGCGCGATGTTGCTCTTGTGATCCGTGAACCAGGCCGGCGTCGGCTTCATGATGAACGGTGCGCGGACGACCGACTTCTGTGGGTGGTCGAGCAGAAGGCCGTTGTGCACCACGCCCTGCCCAGACTGAATGTCGGTCAGCGGGTGGCCGGGGAACGCGCCCCAGGTGGCGTTGACCAAGCCGTAGTTCAGGCCCGACCAGCAGTTGATCGCGATGCCACCGTAGCGGAGCGCGGCGACCGCTTGGTCGAAGCGACCGCCGAGCGAAGCCTCGGTGCGCGGGTCGACGAGGATGTTCATCGCGAGCGTGCCCCAGCACTTGTCATTGGCGAACGGCACGGCCAAGTCGAGGTAGGCGGCGGCCTCGGACGCGTCGAGGTCGACGAAGCTCAGGATGCCGCACCACGGCTCGTTCTGCAGCGCGTACTCGCCGTCCTTGTCGACCACGCCCTCGAGCACGGTCCACGGCAGCGCGGACGGGTCGCTCACGGTGCCCAGGTCAGTGTGCTTGGGGTACTGGCCGGTGAACGTGTTCCACGTGTTGTGGGCGGCCGGGTAGTACGCGCGCCGCGTCGGCGTGGCGGCGAGCTTGTCCTTGACCAGCTGCTCGAACCGGGCGCGGTGCTTCCAGCCCTGGGCCATGACGATCAGGCGCGCGCCGTTGCAGTTGAAGCCGCAGTTGTAGGCGAGCATCGAGGCGGTCTGGCGCGCCTGGTAGTCGAGCTCGGCGTCGCTCCACTCGCCCGGTACCACGAGCACCGGCGACACGTTGCCCAGCTCCGACGTGATGTGCTTGTCCAGGCGGGGCGTGCCGGCCTTCTTGCGCTCCTCACCCTCAGCGCCCGGGCCCCAGATGATCGCGTCGTGGGCGCGCGCGGAGCCGGTGATGTGGATGGACGTGACGAGGGCGTGGTCGGTGAGGTGCTTGCCCACGTCTATGGCGCCGTACGCGACCTCCAGGAAGCCGCGCGAGATCAGCGGCGCGAACGCGCGCTCGATGTGCGGCCCGATGTTCTCGTTCACCGGGTTCATCTTGAGCAGGCAGACCTCGTCGTCCACGACCAGCTTGTACAGCACGTCCATCGCCGGGATCGACGACTGGTTGCCTGCGCCCAGCACCACCGACACGCCGCCGGTGCCGAGCTTGCCGGACGCCTTCTCGCGGTAGATCCGACCCTGGGTGGGCTTCTCGCCCGGCTCGATCCACACGTCACAGGTCACGCCGGTGAACAGGATCTTGTCGATCAGGCCCTGAGGGAACACCTGGGCGACCCACTGGCCGTCCGGGCGCTGCCAGGCCTTGGGGAGCTGCGGAGTGCCGGCGGCGTCCAGCGCCTCCGCGAACAAGCGCAGGTTGCGCATCACCGCGAGGGTGCCGCCCAGGTACTCCTCGCCCTGACCGTTGGTGCCGGGGACGTAGCCCTTGAGCTTACAGGCGGTGTCGACCCACGCGTCGGCCTCGGCGGCGAGCAGGGGCATACACGCGCGCAAGATCCCGGCGCGCTCGGACGGCGACATCGCGACCCAGCGGGGCCGGGCCTCATTGAGGCGCGCGAGCTTCGCGTCACAGTCGGCCAGAGACGTGGCGGGGATCGGGGGCGGCGGCTGGGGGAAGCTGTTCATGGCAAACTCCGAGTGCGGTCTTGGCGCTTGGCATAGCTGCCGCGCGCCGCGTCGTCATGAGGCGCGGGCTCCGCGCGGTCGGAGAAGGCTCACTCCGCCTTGAGCGCCTCGCACGCCAGCTTCATGTCCTTGTTGGACGACTGCGCCTGCTGCACGGCCAGGTACAGCGCGATCGGGGCGCTGGGGTCGACGCCGAGCATGTCCGGCTCGCTCCACACGGCGAGCATCCGCAGCGTGCTCGTGCCGTGCAACTCGGCGAGCATCTCCATCGCAAAGGTCTGGCGCATCCCGTTCCCACCACCGTCCGTCCACATCGCGCCCGGCGCGTAGCTCAACACCGCCGCGAGCCCGACGGCGTCGGCGCCGACCTCGTACTCACCGTGGCGCGCCTCGATGCGCAGATCGAACGGGGGGAGGTCCCCGACGAGCGGCTGCGGGGCGGGGTCTGGAAGGTTGTCGGTGAGCATGAGGGACGGCGCGTAGGCGTCGACGTCCGCGCCCGGCGCGTGCGGGTCAAACGGCTCGTCCATCGGCACGAACACGTCGTTCGCGCTGGCGTCAAAGTAGGCCTTTGACGAGGTCAAATAGGTCCGCTCGTAGGCTTCATAGGTGGGGAAGATCGACGCCGGGTCCTCTCCGAGCAGCAGCCCCTCGATCTGCTGCCAGGTGCACGGGATCTCGTCGACGGCGATGACGCCGACCGCCTGGGACAGATCCCGCGGGCCGAGCACGTCGTCGTCCGGCCCCGCTGCGCCGGGCTCCAGAAGGATCTCGGCGTCGAGCGGCAGCTGGGCGACGTCTTCGGCGACCAAGGGGGAGACGGTGAACGAGGTGACGTCAGTCTCTGGCGTGGCGACGACCCCGACCAGCTCCTTGCCGCCGCCGTTCTCGAACCAGTCGAGGTACCCGGTGACCCCGGCGCCAAACACGGCGTCGTCCTGGTAGAAGTTTCGGATCATGTACCGCGCGGAGGCGTCGAGGCCCTCGGGGGCGGGTGGCGGCGCCTTGCACCCTGTGAGCGCGAGGGCGAGGCCGGCGGCGAGTCGGGTCCGGGTCATTGGAGCTTCTCGGCGATGTGGTCGATGGGGCCTTCCAGGCGCAAGGCCCAGTAGTCGGGGAGTGGGACGAACAGGGGCCCGAGCTTGAACACCTCCCAGCCCAGCAGCAGCGTCATGTCCCCCTCGTTCACGGCGACCAGCGGCGTGTAGGCGAGGCTGTCGCCGAACACGTTCCCGACGTCGCCATAGTCAAGGTAGAACGGACCGGTCCAGCCCCAGGGGAACCGCTTCCCCGTCGCCGAGCGCAGCTCGTAGTGCGCGAACGTCCACACGCCGCCGACCTTGTTTCGCTTGGGCTGCTGCGGCCCCTCAATGCCCACCTGCTCCATGCGGACGTTCCAGCCCCGGGTCACGCCGGCGGCCGGGTCGTGGATGAAGGTCTTGCGGAACGTCTTCCACAGCAGCTTGTTCATGAACGGGGGCAGGCTCAGGTCGACGCCCTGGTACTGCAGGCCGTCCAGCCGCGCGGGATCGACCGGGTGGGCCCTCGCGAGGATCGCGTGGAGCTTGTGGCGGTCCAGTCGAAGTAGCTCTTCGAACTCGATCTTCTTCGGCGACGTCATCCTGGGCCCCTCGCCGCGGCACGCTCGGCGTCCCCTGGCTTGATGGAGCATACGCGATTCAAGGCCGTCGATCCGGTGCGCGTCGCAGGTCGGCGACGGCGCCGACTTGGCGCGGGGCCGCGGTTGTCAGCCGGAGTTCCGGGGTCGGGGCGACGTGGCGGGCCGCAGGTGGGATAGGGGGCGCGCCCGCCTCGGAGCCTGCGTGCCCACGACCTTCGCCGACCTCGAACTCCTGCCGTCGCTGCAGGGCACGCTGGCCGCGCGCGAGCTGGTCCAGCTCACTGAGGTCCAGGCGCGTGCGTTGCCCGAGCTTATCGCCCGCAAGTCCGTCGTCGCCATCGCCGAGACCGGCAGCGGCAAGACCATGACCTACGTGCTGCCCATCCTCGACCGCCTCAAGCGGATGGAGGACGCCGGCAACCGCGTGGAGGCCGAGGGCGAGCCGCGCGCCGTGGTGATCGTGCCGACCCGCGAGCTCGGGGAGCAGGTCGCGGTCGTGTTCAAGACCTTCACGCACGACACCCGCCTGCGCGTCCGGACGGTGCTCGGTGGGCAGAAGATGAAGCTGAACAAGGACAACGTCGCGGGTGCGTTCGAGGTGTTGGTCGCGACGCCCGGGCGCCTGGAGAAGCTGATCGCGGCGAAGACGCTGAGCCTCGCCGCGGTGCGCTTCATCGTGCTGGACGAGGCAGACCAGCTCCTCGACCTGGGCTTCCTCCCGCAGGTGATGGAGGTCGTGCGCGCCTGCCCGTCGCAGCGCCAGCTCGCGCTGTTCTCGGCGACCATGTCGGCCGAGGTGACCGGGCTCGTGTCTCGTGTCTTCTCGGACGCCGAGGTCATCGAGACCTCGGGGAGCCAGAAGCTGGTTCCGACCCTGCAGACTCGGCACGTCGACGTCCCCGACGGGCGTCGGTTCGAGGCCCTGGTCCGCCTGCTGGAGCTCCCCTCGAAGGGGGGCACCATCCTGTTCGCCAACACGCGTCAGCAGGTGGACGGGATCGCGATCCAGCTCCGCGAGGCGGGTTGGGACTGCGTGGTGCACCGCGGGGACATGGACCCGGTGGAGCGCCGCGCGAACCTGCGCGCGTTCCGCGACGGCCGCGTCGACCTGTTGGTCGCCTCCGACATGAGCGCGCGCGGCCTCGACATCGAGCACGTCGGGCGCGTGATCAACGTCCACCTCCCGCGCGAGATGGAGAACTACCTGCATCGCGTCGGCCGGACCGCGCGTGCGGGCAAGGTGGGGCTGGTCGTGAACCTGGTCACCCCACGCGACGCGCCGCTGCTCAAGTTGCTCGACGACGGCAGCAAGGCCCCGAAGGCGGTCCGCACGCCGCGCGGGCCGCGGGTCGCGCCGCCTGGCTCGCCGGATCTGCGGAGGGGGAGGCGCTGAGGCGGG
>CAIOSP010000108.1 GCA_903861005.1 uncultured Pseudomonadota bacterium | reverse complement strand
GCAGAAGTAGTAGGTCGTCCCCGCCGACAGCACGTTCACCGACTGCGCGTACGCCACCGCGGACGCGCCCGAGCCGATGTTGGACCCGCCCGTCACCGGCGCGCGAGAGCCGAACGTGTCGTTGCAGGTGACCGGATCCGTTGCCGCGTACCGGAAGTACCCCGTCGTCGCCGCGCGGTTCGGGTTCGACGTGCCGTTGAACACCGCCGACGTGTTGCCGACCGAGCTCGAGCTCACGGTCACCGTCGTCGGAGGCGCGGGGCTGACGTAGGTCAGCAGGTTGCCGAGGGTCGTGCCGTACGAGTTCTGCGCGATCGCGCAGTAGTAGTAGGTGGTGCCGGCCGACAACCCGGTGATCGCCTGGGTGAAGGCCACCGACGAGTTGCCCGAACCGACGTCCGAGCCGCCGGTGGACGGCGCGCGGGTGCCGAACGTATCGTTGCACGTGCCGGGGCTGGTCGTGCCGTAGCGGAACCACGCCGTGGTCGGGGCGCCGGTGGGGCTGGAGCTGCCGTTGAAGGTCGCGGTTGTAGACGTCTGGAGGGTGACACCCCCCGTATTGGCGGTCGGGACCCCGCCGGGGGTGGTCAACGACAGCACCGCGCCGAACGTCGTGCCGTACGCGTTGAGCGCCACGGCGCAGTAGTAGTACGTGGCGCCCGGCGTCAGCCCGGTGATGGCCTGGGTGTACTCGACCGCGACGTTGCCCGTGCCGGCGTTCGTCCCGCCCGACGCAGGCGCGCGCGTGCCGTAGGTGTCGTCGCAGACGCCCGGGTTGGTGGTGCCGTAGCGGAAGTACGCCGTGGTGGACGTGACGACCGGGTTGGCCGAGCCCTTCAGCGTCGCCGAGGTGCTGGCGAGCGTCGTGGTGCCGATCGTGGTGGTGACGGGGGCGCCGGGCACCGTGAAGTTGAGGACGGTGCCGAAGGCCTTGCTGGTGGGGTTCTCGACGATCGCGCAGAAGTAGTAGGTGGTGCCCGAGACCAGGCCCGTGGTGGTGATCGAGTAGTTGACCGCCCCCACGCCGGATCCGAGGTTCGTGCCGGTGGATGCGGGCACACGGGTGCCGAAGGCGTCGTCGCAGGTGACCGGGTTGGTCGCGCTGATCCGGAACCAGCCGGTCGTGGTCTCTCCACCGGGCACGCCGGTGCCGTTCAACACGGCGGAGGAGATCGTGATCGTCCCTGCCGCCGTGGTCGTCACGTTGGGCGCGGCCGCGAAGGCCCACGCAGACATCCCCAACAACCACGCGCACACAGCGGCCCGAATCGCGGACTGCGACATGCATCCCCCAGCTTGAACTTACAGCGCGCCATTCTAGCGTGTCTGCACACCCTCCGGAAGGGGGGCCACGTTGGATCCAGCGAGCGTTTGCGGACGATCCGCGTGGGCCTTGCGCCCTGCGGATCCGTCGCTGGATCGTCGCCCCGGTTCGCCCCGGGACGCGGGCGCGCGGCGCCTGGGATCCGCGTCGCGGGCCTGCGTCTGCCGTGCGATACGGAGTCGAAGCCCCGGAGTCCTGGTGCGAATCGTCCCCGCGCTGATCACGCTCGCCGCCTGCGGCGCCCCCCCCGCCGAGCCGCCCACCCTCTGCCCCGCCCCCTCCGGTGACGCGGTCGACGCCATCGACGTCGCCCGGCTGGACGCCGACGCGACCGAGCCGGTGCTGATCCACTGGGTCAAGGAGGGCGACGACGCCATCGCCACCGTGCGCGACGACGATCCGACGACCGGCTGGACGCCCGACGCCACCCGCACCTCCACCCTGTCGATCGATCTGGGGCCCTACGCCGGCCGCCCGGTGGCGCTCGACAGACTCACCCTGGACTTCAACCCGGCGGCCCTGCCCACCGGGATCGAGGTGCGACGCTTGGACGCGTGCGGCGGCGAGGTGCTCTCCCGCCAGAAGGTCGACCCCGCCGAGCACGTCACGGTCGACGTCTCCGGGTGCGGCGCCTGCGTGGAGGTCGCGGTGGACGGCATCGCCGACACGCGGCTGCTCGACGTGTCGCTCACCGCGCGCGATCCCGCGGTCGCGCCCCCTGCCCCGCCGGAGCCCATCGCCCGCGGCGACCAACACCCGACGATGGGCGTGGTCGAGGGCTTCTACGGCCACCCGTGGACCTCGCTGGAGCGGTCGCGCATGGTCGACATGCTCGGCGCGCACGGCCTCGGGACCTACATCTACGCTCCCAAGGAGGACCCGCTGCACCGCGCCGAGTGGCGGTCGCCCTACGACGCGGCCTTCATCGACCGCTTCGCCGCGCTCGCCGCGGATGGCGCCGCGCGGAACGTGGACGTGCTGTTCGGCGTCAGTCCCTTCCTGGACCTCGACCCGAACGATCCGACCGACCTGGACGCGTTGACCACCAAGCTGGGCACCTTCGTCGACCGGGGGATCCCGGGCATCGCAATCTTCGCTGACGACATCGAGTTCGTCGGGCCCCTGTCGGTCGACGGCGCGCTGGGTGCCGAGCAGGCTGTCGTGGTCAACGCGGTGTTCGACCGCCTGCGCGTGGGCCACCCGGACCTGATCGTGTGGTTCGTGGGCACGGTCTACAGCGACGCCCGCCTGGACAGCTTCCCGGACGGCGAGGCCTATTTGGAGGCGCTGTCGACGCTGGATCCGGCGGTGCACGTGATGTGGACCGGCACCGACACCTTCGCGCCCACCCTGTCGCCCGACGATCTGGTCCGCGCGTCGGACCTGGTGGGGCGGCCGCTCGCGCTGTGGGACAACTCCTGGGCGAACGACGGCGGCGACGGCTTCCTCGGCCGGATCCTCCTGGGGCCGTGGTCGGGACGCACGGCCGACCTGCCCGACGCCCTGACCGGCACGCTCATGAACCCGTCGATGCAGGGCGGCCTGTCGCGCCTCAACGTCGGCACGTTCGCGTCGTGGATCGAGCGCGCCGACAACGGCCTGGCCGGGGAGGACGAGCGCGCCCAGCGCCTGGACGCCGCCACCGCCGAGCTGCGCTACACCGCAGGCGTCGCCGCCAACGCCGACCTGGACACGCTGCTGATGATCCGGGTGATGGAGTCGTTCGACGCCAACAGCGCGCAGACCCCGATCGACCGCGACTTGGCGACCCAGGCGAACGCCGTCGCCGACGACCTGCAGACCTCCACCCTGCCCTACCTGCAGTCCGTCACCGCGCTGGCCCAGCGCGCCACGGCCCTGGCCGCGCTGCGCACCCAGGTCCACCACAGCGGGCTCGCGCCCGAGCTGGTGGACGAGCTCGACTTCCCGCTGCGTAAGGTCAGCGCCGAGGCGGATCTGGTTCTGGCGGCGCTGGAGCTGGTCGCGCGGCGCTCGGGCGGCGAGCCGGACGGCGACGCCGCGACCACGCTCCAGGCCGCGGCCGACAACCTCACGGCCAGCGCGCGCTTCCAGGTGGACCAGACCGCCCTGGAGCGACTCGCGGACACGGCGCTCGCCTACGCCCCGATCGGCGCGCTGCCCCTGCCCACCGCCACCGGTACGCTCCCGACCACCTGCCGAGTGGGCGAGCCGCTCCGGCTGGAGCCGTTCACCGGCGCCGAGACCTTGCAGGTCGCGGGCCTACCGGGCGCGGACGTTGTCGGCACGGTCGCGCGCTGGACGCCTGGCTGGCCCGGCACCTACGAGGCCGTGATCCTGGGCACCGGCACCCTGCCGCGCGTGGTCCGCTTCACGCTCGTCTGCCGACCCTGATCGAGCTAAGCAAGCGCGCCGCCCGCCGACCGAGGTCGAGGGGCGGCGCGGCACGCCTACGGCGCGAACCGTCAGGCTACTTGGGCGAGCCGCACTGCGCGGGGTCGACCGGCTTGGCGGCGGAGGCGTCCTCCTGCACGACGCCGGAGCAGCCCTTCAGGCCCGCGTTGTCCTGGCAGAACTGCTTCTGCACGTCAGGCGCCGCGATGGCGTTGAAGGTGCGCTTGTTGTTCGACAGGAAGGTGGGGCTGCCCGTGATGTCGAGCGAGGTGGCCAGCGCGAACGACGCGGCCAGGAGCTTCTTGCCCTCGTCGCCGCTCGAGCAGGTCTCGATGGTCTTGACGTCCACCGAGGCTTCCTTGGCGCAGTCCTTCCAGTCAACCTTGGAGTAGTCCTTGCTGATGCAGGCCATGTACTTCATGAACTGCGCGGGCTTGGGGTAGTGGGCCTGCACGCAGATCTCGTGGAGGTCCTCCTCCACCTCGGTCGGGCCGTGCATGGAGGTGAGCTCGCCGCCCTGCTCAGAGCCGATGAAGTGGACGGTCAGGTTCATGTCGGAGCCGAAGGTCTGCAGCGCGTCGTTGGTCGCGATCAGGGCCTTGGCGCCGTACGGGCAGTGCGACATCACGAACAGGTCGAGCTGCTTGGGCTTGGTCTCGCGGCAGACCATCTTCTCCTTGCAGGAGGCGTCGGCGCAGTCGATCTGGCCGTTGCCGTCGTCGTCCGTGGTGTTGTCACAGATCTCGGCCTTGGGGTCGAACGAGCCGCCGAGGCGAAGCTCCTGGTACTTGCCCAGGGGCTTGAGGTAGCGCTGAACGTCCGCGTAGGCGTCGGCGTCCTGCTTGGGGTCGTCGACGAAGAGGATCTCCGGCAGCAGCTTGAACGTGGGCTCAGCGGTCTGGAGCTCGGCGTACAGCGCCTTGCCCTCGTCCGAGCTGTAGTCGACGTACTTGACCTGGAGGCCCGCGAACGCGCTCTTCAGCTTGGGCTCGATCTTCTTGAGATCGCAGTCCGCGCCGCAGCGGGCGTCAGAGAAGAAGATGGCGTTGATGGCGACGGGCTTGGGCAGGTCCTTGCAGGCCTGGGGGGCCTCGTCGCCGAACACGGCGCAGGAGGCCTGCAGGAAGTCGCGGGTCTTGCGGCCGCTCTGGTAGGGCTGGCCGTTGAGGAAGATGGTGGGCGAGCCCTTGGCGCCGCGGTCCTTGGCGATCTGGAACGACGCCGCGAGGAGCTGCTTGCCCTCGTCACCGTTGACGCAGGCGGTCAGCGCCTCGACGTCGAGGCCGACCGACTTGCCGCAGTCCGACCAGTTGGTGTCCATCGACTTGGAGTCCTTGTTCTGACACAGGATCATCTCGAAGGACTTGGTGGCGTCCTGCTTGGCCGCGCACAGCTGGGCGATGTCACCCGTGACCTCAGTGGGGCCGTGCATGGAGGTCAGCGCGTCCGCGCCGCCGTCGCCGATGTAGTTGATCTTGAGCTCAACGGCGTCGCCGAGCTTCTCCTTCACGGGGCCGAAGGCGTCCTCGACCTGGACGCCAAACGGGCACTTCGACATGACGAAGAACTCGAAGACGGCCTTCTGCGAGGGAGTCGCGGAGGCCGAGACGCCACCCGCGCCGCCGTTGCAGGCGGCCACCATGAGGGACAGGAGCGTGGCTGGAACGAGGGACTTCATGGGCCTTCCAGAGAGGGACCGAAACATTTCGGTCGCATGACGCGCGCGGATAACCTGTCCGATCGTGGTTGGCGGTAGGCCGGACGAGACGAGACGAGCGAGCGACCTTTCCCAACCGTTTCCCAGGCGCCCGCACGCGGGAGATCCGGCTAGGTTCAAGGCCCCACGGAGTCCCAATGCGCCTGTGCGTCCGCCCTCACCTCGTGGCGCTGGCCCTGCTGGGCTTGGCCTCAGGCTGCGCCGATCCGGACGACACCGACGCCAACCCGCACCCCGCACCTCTCGCCGAAGAGCTGGGTCAGATGCTGATCGTGGGCTTCCGCGGCAAGATCGTCGACGACTCCTTCGCCATCACCCAGCAGATCGCCGCCGGGCAGGTGGGCGGCGTCGTGCTGTTCGACCGGGACGTGAAGAACGGCAACTACGACCGCAACATCTCCACGCCGACGCAGCTCCAGACGCTGGTGACCACGCTGAAATCCTACACGGACGGCCCGTTGATCGTGTCGATCGACGAGGAGGGCGGCATGGTGGACCGCCTCAAGGAGAAGTACGGCTTCCCGCCTACGCAGTCCGCGCAGGCGCTGGGCGAGTTCGACGATCTGGACGCCACGTTCGGCGCGGGCCGATCGATCGGACAGACGCTCCAGCAGATGGGCATCAACCTGAATTTCGCGCCGGTGGTGGACGTGAACGTCAACCCCGACAGCCCGGCGATCGGCGCGCTTGAGCGCAGCTTCTCGTCTGACCCAGCCAAGGTCATCGCCCACGCGGAGGCGACGATCGAAGGACTGGCCGATCAGTCCATCCGAAGCACGCTCAAGCACTTCCCGGGCCACGGCAGCGCCGCGTCCGACTCCCATGCGGGGTTCACCGACGTGACCGCGACGTGGACCGAGATGGAGCTTGCGCCCTACCAGCAGATCGTCGACGACGGCTTGGCCGACGCGGTGATGACCGCCCACGTGTTCAACGCCGAGCTCGACCCGGACTGGCCCGCCACCCTGTCCCCCACCATCCTGCGGTCCCTGCTGCGCGATCAGATCGGCTACGACGGCGTGGTCGTGTCGGACGACATGCAGATGGGCGCGATCCAGCGCGAGTTCGGGCTGGAGGAGGCTGTGGTGGCCGCCGTCCTCGCGGGCAACGACCTGCTCACGTTCGCGAACAACAACCCCGACGTATACGACGAGCAGATCGCCCCCACGGTGATCGAGCTGCTCAGGGCCGCCGTGAAGGACGGGCGCATCGGGCGCGACCGCATCGACGAGGCCTACCTGCGGATCCAGGCGCTGAAGGCGCGCCTCTACGAACCCCAGCGGTACGGACCGCCGCCTCGTCGACGCCGCCGCGAGCCTACGACGCCAGGCTGAACTGCCGCTCGACCAGCTTGCGGTAGATGCCGTCCGCCGCCATCAGCTCCTGGTGCGTGCCGACCTCGGCGACCTGACCCTTGTCGAGCACGACGACCCGGTCGGCGTTCTGGATGGTCGACAGGCGGTGCGCGATCACCAGCGTGGTGCGGCCCTGCATCAGCCGGTCGAGCGCCTCCTGGACCAGGTGCTCGTTCTCGGCGTCCAGCGCGCTGGTGGCCTCGTCCAGCACCAGGATGCGCGGGTCCTTGAGCACGGCGCGCGCGATCGCCACGCGCTGCTTCTGGCCGCCCGACAGGCGCACTCCGCGCTCGCCCACCAGCGTCTCGAACCCAGCGGGGAACGCGTCGACGAAGGTCTCGGCGTTGGCGGTGCGGGCCGCGTCGCGCACGCTCGCGTCGTCCGCGTCGGCGCGCGCGTAGCGGATGTTGTCGCGGATCGACGTTGCGAACAGGATCGGCTCCTGGCTCACCAGGCCGATCGCGCGACGGACGCTGTTGGCGTCCAGGTCATTGAGAGGCTTGCCGTCGATCAGGATCCGGCCCGACTGCGGCTTGTAGAAGCGCAGAAGCAGCTGGGAGATCGTCGACTTGCCCGCGCCAGACGCGCCCACCAGGGCGACCACCTCGCCGGGGCGGATCTCCAGGTTCACGCCGCGCAAGACCGGCGCGTCGCTGCGCGTCGGGTAGGCGAAGTGCACGTCCTCGAAGCGGATGGCGCCCGCGACCTCGCCGATCGGCGCGCCGCCCGGGGCCTCGATGCCGTGGGGTCGGTCCATGAGCTCGAACACGCGCTCGCTGGCGCCGATCGCGCGCATGAAGTCGCCGTACAGACCCGCGAGCGCGCCGAGCGCGAACGCCGCCGACAGCGTGTACAGCAGGAACGCGGTCAGATCGCCGATGGTCATGGTGCCCGCGAGCACCATGCGCCCGCCGACCCACACGATCAGCGCCAGCGCGCCGTAGCCCGCGAAGCCCGCGACGCCGTTGAACATGCCGTAGCCAAAGGCCCGCTTGGCCGCCAACTCGTAGCTCTCCTCCACCGCCTGATCGTAGCGCGAGATCTCGCCGTCCTCGCCGGCGAACGCGCGCACAGTCCGGACCCCGCTAATCGCCTCCTCCGCCACCTCGTTGGACCGCGCGAGCGCGTCCTGCACCTGGGCGGACAGCCGGCGGATCATGCGCCCATAGACCGCGGCGCCGATCGCCACGACCGGCACCACCAGCATGGCGACCCCGGTGAGCGTCGGAGAGCTGTAGAACAGCATGCCCACTCCGCCGATCACGCCCAGCCCGTAGCGCAGCGCCATCGAGAGGTTCACCGTCACCGTGTTCTGCAGGACCGACGTGTCTGAGGCGAGGCGGTTCGTGAGCTCGCCGGTGCGCGTCTCGTCGAAGAAGGCAACCTCTTGGTGGAGGATGGACGCGAAGAGCTGGCTGCGGAGCCTCGTCACCACGCGCTCGCCCGCCTGCGTGAACAACCACGCCCGGAGCATGGAGAACACCGCCTGCACGAAGAACACGCCAATCAGCAGCAGCACCACCTGATCGAGCTTGGCCGTGTCCTTGGACTTGGTGACGAGATCGACCAACCAGCCGACGAGCGCGGGGAACGCCAGCGACATCGCCGAGCTGATCAGCAGCGCGACGGTCGCCAAGCCGAGCAAGCGCATCTCAGGCTTGGACAGTTCGAACAGGCGACGCCAAGGGATTCCACGAGGGGTCGCCATACGAACTCCAGGACTGAGCGGTGTCTGTAGGCACCCCAGCCGCCGCGCCAAGCCCGGCGGCTGGAGCACGCCCCCGCAGACCTAGTCCTTGTGCTCGAAGTGCCGGAAGTCGATCAGGAAGGTGGCGGCGAGCATCAGGGCGCGCACGCCCGGCGTGGTGCCCTGGAAGGTCAGGCCGTAGGTGTCGGCGTCGGTGAACATCTCGCGGCCCAGGCCCGACCACTTCTTGCTGATCTGCGCGACCTCCTTGCCGTCGATCTTCACCAGGAAGGTCCACGGGCGGAAGAGCGGCCCGACCAGAGACGCGAGCACGTTGCCCGACGGATCCTTGAGCTCATACAGGCGGGTGAACCAGCCCCAACGCTCCTGCACCTCGCCCAGCGGCGCACCGTCACCGGTGAACACGTCGACGTGCGAGAAGAAGAAGCGCCACGGGCGCTGGATGCGCATGGCCACCGAGCCGTCGCGGGCGCGCAGCTCCATGGTGAACGGGCGCGCGGACTTGAGGAACCAACGCGCGATCACGCCCAGAAAGCCCTGGCTGATCTCGGCCGCGGCCCACAGCTCGCGGCCGTCGGGCGTCGACACGCTGAAGCGGCTGACCGTCTCGAGGTCCGTGAAGACCTCGGTCCAGCTCTTGGCCTGCTTGACGATCACCGTGCCCTCGCCCGCCAACGTGGACGACACCGCCGACGAGGCCTCCAGCGCACCACCACCATCGAACAGGTCTTGCATCGCTCCCCTCCCGCGACGAGGTGACGCCCACGCCGGGCCCACCCCACGCGAGCCGGAGACTAGCACACAGCTCGTACCAAGGTGTGTGGAGCCCGACGCAACCGGGTATTGGTCAAGACCGCTGGACGTCGTCATGCCCGCCGCTGCAAACACCCCAACGCCCGCCGTGCCGAGGACCGTCTGGGCGCTGGGTCTCACCAGCCTGCTGATGGACGTATCCACCAACATGGTGAACGGCCTGCTCGGCGTCTACATGGTGACGATGATGCACACGAGCGTGGGCACGTTCGGGCTGGTCACCGGCCTGGGCGACGCCACCGCGCAGATATTCAAGGGTGTGTCGGGGCGCTGGGCCGACCGCGCTCGCAGCCGCAAGCTCCTCACGCTCATCGGCTACGGCCTGTCCGCGATCAACAAGCCCGCCTTCGCGCTGGCGTCGTCGCCGTTCATGCTGTTGGGTGCCAACGTCACCGATCGCCTGGGCAAGGGCATCCGCGGCGCCCCGCGCGACGCGCTGATCGCCGACGTGGTCGACCCGCACAACCGCGGCGCCGCGTTCGGCCTGCGGCAGTCGATGGACACGGTGGGCGCGGTGCTGGGGCCTGTGCTCGGCACCGTGCTGATGGCCTACACCGGCGGGCACTACCGCACGGTGTTCGCGCTCGCGACCGTCCCCGCCGTCGCCGCGGTCCTGGTGCTCGCGCTGTTCGTCCGGGAGCCAGACCGCGCCGAGAGAAAGGACGAGGTCCGGACGACCGCGTGGTCCGACGTGCGCACACTCCCGCCCGCCTTCTGGGGCGTCGTCGCCTTGGGCGTGGTGTTCGCGATGGCCCGTCTGGGCGAGGGCTTCCTGCTGCTGCGCGCCGAGAGCGTGGGCGTCTCCGCGTCACACGTGCCGCTGCTGCTCGCAGCGATGAACGTGGTCTACGCCGGCACGGCGTGGCCGGTCGGTCGCCTGGCGGACAAGGGCTTGAACCGCGCGCTTCGCCTGGCGGGTCTGGCGGTGCTGGTGGCGGCGGACCTGACGCTCGCGTTCGCGGGAGGCTTCTGGACGGTACTCGCGGGCTGCTTGCTGTGGGGGCTCCAGATGGGCCTGACCCAGGGCGTGCTCGTCGCGTGGGTCGCGGACATCGTGCCGTCGGAGCGCCGCGGGACCGCGTTTGGCGCGTTCGCCATGGCGAGCGGTCTGTCGGCGCTGTTGGCCAGCGCGCTCGCGGGCGCGGCCTGGGACGTGTGGGGGCCGACGGCCGTGTTCTCCGTCGGCGCGGCCGGCGCAATGTTGGCGCTGGGTTCGGTCACCTTGAGGGATCGCCGCATGGCGGCGTGAGGGAGTCTGGGATGGGCACGCTCAAGAAGTTGGGGATCGGCCTCTCGCTGGTGGTCGGCGCGGGCGCCGCGGGCTTGGGCGCTGTGATGTGGTCCACGTTCCACGGGATCGCGCCGATGCCACCACGCACCGAGCTGCCGGACGGCGCGCTCTTGATCCAGGACGGCTTTGTTGGCGTCGGCATCGTCCCGGTGGGCGAGAGCAAGGCGGTGCTGATCGACTGCGGGAGCGACGCGGCCGCGGTGAACGTGAAGGCGGCGCTGGACCAAGCGCACCTCACCCCGATCGCCGCGCTCCTCACCCACGGTCACCCCGACCACGTCGGCGGCTGCAACGCGTTCCCCGGCATCGAGATCGCGGGCATGCCCGGCGACGTCGCGCTGGCGGCGGGCCAGGTGGCGTCGGGCAGCCCGATCGGAAGCATCATGGGCAAGTCCAGCACCGTCGTCCACGTGACGCGTCAGGTGAAGGACGGTGAGGTGGTCGAGTACGGCACCGCTCGCTTCCGCGTGTTCGCGGTGCCCGGCCACACGCAGGGCAGCGCCGCGTACCTGGTGAACGGCGTGCTGTTCCTGGGCGACAGCGCCGCCCAGCGTGAAGACGGCGCGATCATCCGCGCGCCGTGGATCTTCTCCGACGATCTGGACCGCAACGTGGGCGCGCTGCACCAGCTCGCGACACGAATCGCACCGTCCGAGGTGCGCGTGATGGTGTTCGCGCATAGCGCGGTGTCGGACAAGGGCCCGGCCGCGCTCGCCGCCGTCACCCGTTGAGCCCGGAGGATCGCATGGACTCGTGTGCACGTTGTGGGAAGCCGATGGCGGTTTGCGTCTGCGCCGAGGTGACGCCGCAGCCGACGCGTCTGCGCGTGGTGGTCCTGCAGCACCCGCAGGAGCCGGACGTGCTGCTGGGCTCGGCGAAGCTGGCGACGCTGGGCCTGGCGCGCGGCGTCCTGCGCGTCGGCCTGTCCTGGCCCAACCTGTCCAAGGCGGTCGGTGACGCCGCCGAGCCCAGCCGGTGGGCCGTCGTGCACCTAGGCGGCAAGGAGTCCTCCCGCGCGATCGTCGCCGAGCCCGGCAAGGCGCTGGCGCTGGTCGACCGCCACGGCGCGGGCGAGGTCGACGCCAGCAAGCTCGACGGCGTGATCGTGCTCGACGGCACCTGGTCGCAGGCCAAGACGCTGTGGTGGCGGAACGCCTGGCTGCTCAAGCTCAACCGCGTCGTGCTCTTCCCCAAGCGGCCGTCCGCCTACGGCAAGCTGCGCCGCGAGCCGCGACGCGAGTGCCTGTCGACGCTGGAGGCGATCGGCCTGACCCTCACCGAGCTGGGCGAGCCCGCCGACGTCGAGGCGTCGCTGCTCGCGTCGTTCGACCGTCAGCTCGCCGCCGTGAAGGCGTCCGGCCTGTACAAGGGCGAGGCGCCGCGTCGTCCCCGCCCGCGCGGCCCCAAGAAGGCAGGCGCCAAGGGCGCTCCGCCGACCGGCGCGCCTCCCAAGCCCGAGCCCGCGGCCTAGAAGGTCGGGTCGCCGCCCAACGCGAACGCGGCGACGCCGTCGCGCAGGGCCTCGGTGGCGTCGGTGAACAGGTGGTATCCGCCGTCCACGGACCACAGCGCGACCGGCGCGGGGCAGCCGTCGTAGGCGACCCCCGACGACTCGTCGCCGCGGATCGTTGACGCCAGATCGGCGGTCCCGACCTCATGCGTGGTCGCGTCGCAGCCGGCGCGCTCCGCGTAGCGACGCACGGTCTCCACGGCGCCGACCGTGGCGACGCCGCCAAAGCTGCCGTCGTACGGGTCGTAGCCGATGACCTCGTCGGAGGTGCCGTGCAGGTGCAGGAGCGGGATGTCCTTGCCGCCCACGCAGCCAGGGTCCTGTAGCGGGACGGCGCCCGCCACGGTCACCAGCCGATCGACCGCCGCAGGCGCGTCGCACGCCAAGCGGTAGGCCATGTACGCGCCGTTGCTGTGCCCGACGACCGCGACCTCGCTGACGTCGTAGCCAGCGCGCAGATCGGCCACCAAGCCCGACAGGTACGCGACGTCGTCCACCTTGGCGCCGAACCAGTTGCAGCAGTCGTCGGTGGCGTTCCAGAACTGGTTGCCGGTGAGGTCTTTCTTGCCGTCGGGCATGACGAGCAAGAAGCGGTCGGTGTCGACCCGCTCGGCCAGGTGGAAGAGGATGTCGGTGTCCTCACCCCACGACGAGTAGCCGTGAAGCAGCACCACCGCGGGGAGCACCTCGCCCTCGACGAAGTCCGCGGGACGGATCACGTCGGCCGGGCGCTTGCCGCCGACCGTGTCCGGGTAGGCCTTGGTGACCACGTCGTCCGTGGTGTCACCCGTGGTGTCCTCCGACGCAGGGTGGCAGGCGGCGAGCAGGAGCCATGGCGCGAGCGCCAGCGACGAGGTGCGGAGCGAAGCGCGCATGGAGTCCCCAAAAAAATGAACCTCTGTCTAGCCGAAACGGCGCTCGGCCCCAAACTGCCACCGTCCCAGGTTGTCATCACGCGCGCAAAGGCGACCCACGTGCGGCGGTCGGAAGAAGCCAGCGCCCGCCGCGGTGAGCGAGCCCACGCTTGACCAAACCCCGCCCGCGCGGCGATGGTGCCCGCGAGGTCCTCATGCTCACGCAGCTGCTCGCGCTCTCGCTGTCCACCGCACACGCCGACGTCCCTCCGCCGGAGGCCGAGGCCTGCTCCGGCAAGCAGGTCGGCGACGCCTGTCCGGACGCGACCAGCCGCGGCCGCTGCGTGGAGCGCACCTGCAGCCGCGCCACGCCTGACGGCGAGAGCGAGTACGGCTGCGTCGTCTGCAAGTTCGGCGGCGAAGGCGGCGACCCACTGCCCCCTTCCAAGGGCTGCGGGTGTGACCAGTCCGCGCCCGAAGGCGCGGTGATCGCGGGGCTCGCGGCGCTGCTGATCGTCAGCCGACGCGCGCGCCCGAAGGTCTGACGCCTACTTGGTGACGGTCGCGTCCTCGACGATCACCACGTACGAGTAGCCAGCGCCGAAGTCCTTGTCGGTGGTGACGGTGCCCTTGACGGTGACCACGTCGCCCACGGCCGCGGAGCCCTGGGTGGTGACGGTGATGTCGTTGTCGGGGCCGGCCGCGGCGCCCGTGCCGTCGCGCAGGTGCAGCCAGTTCTTGCCCATCACGCCGCTGGTGGACTTCACGACCTTGCCGTGGATGGTGACCGTGCCGCCCTTGAGCTTGGCCTTCTCGGCCCACAGCTCGGCGATGGTGCGGGCGTCGGCGCCCGTGGCCTTGGTCACGTTGATCGGGGTGGTGTCGACGGGCTCAGCCGCAGGCATGGAGGGCATGGCCACCATCGGCGAGTCGCCAGCCGGGGCCGCCGCGCCGGCCGCGCCGCCGAGCTGGCCGAACAGGATGCTGTCGAACGTGCGGTTCAGCGTCTTGCTGGTAAAGTTCGTCATGGTCATCGGGTTGACGATGGTGATGGTCTCACCGACCGCGGTCTTGGTCTCAGGCACGGCGGCCCAAACCTCACCGGTCTCCGTCTTGATGCGGACGTAGGTGTAGCTGGCCGCGTTCATGGTCTCGAGCACGGAGCCCGTGACGGAGCCAGCGGCGGCGGGGGCCGCGGCGGCCGGGTCCACGGGGGCGGCCTCCGCGGCGGGGGCGGCGGGCGCCTCGGCGGAGGGCGTCGTCTCGCCGCAGGCGGCGAGGGTGGCGAGGGTGGCGGCGAAGAGAGCGAGCATTCCGTAGCGCATGGGCACCTCTTGAAGGGCGCCGCTCTACCCCGCGCGGGCGGCATTGTCAGACGGGTTGATCGAAGTCGTACCGAGATCCTTCGGTGAGACGCCGCGGCAACAGGTCGTCAGACGCGCGGCGCACGGTGCTGCCCCGCTCACCGACTCAGCACGCGCGCGACGATCGCCCCGTACACCGCCTCCGGCAGCCAGTTCCGCGCGCCAATGCGGATCCATGCCGCGCGGCCCAGCACGTGCCGCAGCCGCCCGTCCGGTCGCTCGATCAGGTCGACGATCGCGCGGTTCACGATCGCTGGGTCCTCCGCGCGGTCCTGCGCGATGCCGTGCACCATCTTCTCCAGCTTGGCGACGAACGGCGCGTAGGGGCTGTCAGGGTCGAGCGCACGCCGCGAGAGCGAGCGGTTGCGGCCCCAGATGTCGGTCTTGAAGGGACCTGGCTCGACCAGCTCGACGTGCACGCCGAACGCGCGCGCCTCATGCCACAGCGCCTCGGTCATGCCCTCCAGCGCGAACTTCGAGGTGGCGTAGGCGCCGAGCCCCGGCATCGCGACCAGCCCGCTCACCGAGCCCACGTTCACGATCACGCCGGAGCGCTGCGCGCGCATCGTCGGCAGGACCGCGCAGCACAGGGCCCACGGCGCGATCACGTTGATCTCGAGCACGTTGCGCAGCTCGTCCTCGTCGATCGTCTCCAGCGGCCCGCCGAGTGCCACGCCTGCGTTGTTCACCAGCGCGTCGATCCGGCCGTGGGTCGCCACGATCTGATCGACTACCGCCTGCCGCTGGACCGCGTCCACCACGTCCAGCTGGATCGGCCGCACGTCGAGTGAGCCGGCCGCGGCGCGAAGCTCGGCGTCCGTCGAGAGGTCGCGCAGGCCCGCGTAGACCGTGTGTCCGCGGCGGGCCGCCTCCACCGCGACGCCGAGGCCAAAGCCCGACCGGCAACCCGTGACCAGCACGATCATGCGACCCTCCATCGCGCGGGCGCGCCGCGCGTCGGCGGTGTAGCCTTGCAGGGCACGGGAGGCTGCATGGACGAGAGTACGCTCTACGAGCTGGTTCACGACGCGGTGCTGGCGGCGATTGAGACGCGCGAAGGCGGGCAGGACATCCGCATGGCCAAGCGCATGGTCGGCGGGCGCGTCCTGTTCGAGGACGACCAGGGCCGCGAGGCCAAGGCGGTGCCCGTGGAGGCGATCTTCAAGAAGGTCACGTCCATCCGCGACAAGCTGCGCGTGCTGGAGCAGAAGATCAACAGCCACCCCGGCCTGGACCTCTCCGACAAGGCCGAGATCCAGGGCTACGTCACGCGCTGCTACGGCAGCCTGACCACCTTCAACTTCCTGTTCGAGGACGAGAAGGACAAATTCACGGGCACGAGTAGCTAGGGGCCGCGGTCGCCGTCGCGGACGCCGTCGCGGTCGCCGTCGCGGGTCGCTGGCGCTCGGAGGGCCCGCGTCCTCGCCGCCTCCGCGCGCCGACGGCCCGGCTCACAGGTCGCTCGCGCCGCATCGTCGACGCATACGCGCGACGGCGGCCCAGGTCAGAGGTCCTTGAGCTCCTCGGCCAGCAGCGCCGCGAGCTCAGCCTCGGTCGCGTCGACCGGCACGTCCGAAGCAGCCGCCGCGGGCGTCGGCGCGACGACCACCTCGGGCGTCCCGCCCAGCACAAACCGCGCGAGCGCGCGCGCCGTCGGGTGGTCCCACAGCGCGGTCGCGCCCAGCTCCACGCCCACGTCGCGCGACAGCAGCTCGGCCAGCTCGACCGCGCCGACCGAGTCCAGGCCGAGCTCGCGCAGCGGCGCGTCCGGATCGATCGCGTCGACGTCCACGCCCAGCCGCGCGGCCACGCGGCCCGCGATGTGCGCGACCAGCAGGCCCTCGCGGGCGATCGTCGGCGCCGCGGCCAGCCGCGCGGACAGGTCGACCTCCACCGGGGCGACCTCCTCCGGCGCGTCCCAGCGCGCCACCAGCTCGTGCTCGCCCAGCAGCAGGCGCTCACGCGTGCGGCGGCGCATGATCTTGCCGCTCGACGTCTTGTCGATCGTCGACGGCTTGATGAGCGCGATCGTCGCCGCGGACAGGCCGTGCGGGACCAGCGCCTCGCGCACCGCGGCGAACACAGCGTCCGGGTCTCCCACCTTGTCGACGTAGACCTCGGCCACCACGCCCACCGCGTCGGTCGCGCGCTGCTCGAGCGAGAACGCGGCGACGCAGCTCGGGCGGATGGACGGGTGGGCGTTCTGCACGTCCCACTCCAGGTCCTGCGGGTAGTGGTTCTCGCCGCGGACGATGATCAGGTCCTTGTGGCGGCCGGTGACGAAGACGTTGCCGTCCCACACAAAGCCCAGGTCGCCCGTGCGCAGGTAGGGGCCGGCGTCCGTGTCGGACGTTCGCGCCTCAAATGTCTCGACCGTGGCGTCCGGCTGACGCCAGTAGCCCTGCGCGACCGTGGGGCCGCCCACCCAGATCTCGCCGACGCCGTCGGAGGGGCAGGTGCGGCGCGTGTCGGGGTCGACGATGGCGACCGTGGTCTGGGCGACGCACACGCCGCAGCCGGCCAGACGACGCGCGCCCGGCGCGTCCGCGTCCACGAGCACGACCTGGTGTCGCTCGAGCGCGGCGCCGTCGACGTCCAGGAACACCGGCAGCGTGTCGACCGGCTCCTTGGCGATCACCGCGGTGGACTCGGACATGCCGTAGGCGTGGCGGATGGTGCGCCAGGTCACGCCCGACGGCCCGAACGCCTCGACGAAGCGCGCCTCGGTGTCGTATCGAATGGGCTCGGCGCCGTTGAGCGCCACGCGCCAGCGCGACAGGTCGAGGGCGGCCCGCTCCTCGGGCGTCGAGCGTGTCACCGCCAGCTCGAACGCGAAGTTCGGCGCGGGCGCGTGTGTGCCGTGGAAGCGCGCGATCGCCTCGATCCAGCGCATGGGGCGGCGCAGGAAGTGCAGCGGGTCCAGCAGCACGCCGCGGAAGCCGCCGTACACCGGCATGAAGCCGCCGTAGACCAGGCCCAGATCGTGGAAGGTGGGCAGCCACGACACCATCACGCTGGACGCGTCGTGCCCAAAGTCTAGGTCGAACGTGTGCAGGTTGTAGAGCAGGTTGGCGTGGCTCACCATCACGCCCTTGGGCGCCGACGTGCTGCCCGACGTGTACTGCAGGTAGGCGAGCGAATCCGGGCCGATCTCGGGCGGCGACCAGTCGTCCGCAAGCGAGAGCGCCACGCCGTCGGTCGCCAGCCAGTCCAGGCCGCGCAGCGACGGGCTCAGGCCCACCACCGCGCGCATCTCATCGACCAGCTCAGACGTCGTCCCGCCGATCGCCACGCCGCCGTCCGCGACGATCGCTTCCAGCTTGGGGAGCGCCGACCGCGCGCGGTGCTTGCCCGGAGGCTGCAGCGGCACCGCGAGCACGCCGGCGTAAATGCAGCCGAACAGGGCCGCCAGGAAGTCCAGCCCCTGCGGGTAGAGCAGCAGCACACGCTCGCCCGGCTCGACCCGACGACGCAGGGCGACGGCGATCGCCCGCGCGCGCTGGTCCAGCTGCGCGAAGGTCCAGGTGACCTCGTCGCGATCGCCGTCACGCAGGAAGGTGAAGGCAGGCGCGTCGGCGCGGTCGGCCGCGCGCGCACGAAGGAGGGAGACGAGGGTGTCGTTCATCATCAGAACTGGAAGTAGATGAAGTCGTTGGCGCCGTCACGGTAGAACACGAAGATCGCCAGGATCTCCAAGCTCCAGAACGTGGTCAGCACGGGCAGGAACCACGGCGACGAGCGGATGCGCGGGAGGATGTGATCCTCCACCCAGTAAGACAGGTTGATCGGCAGCGTGCCCAAGACCGCCATCGCCATCACGATGCCGGCGGCGATGCGCTCCTCTTCGCTCGCGCTGAACCAAGGCTGGTTGAGGTGCTGCCAGACGCGGGTCAGGCTGTGCTCGCGGAAGAGCAGACCGGTGGGCTGCAAGACGACCAGCGTGTGGAAGACCCAGGCGAGGAACTGCGCGGGCAGGTTCTCTCGCAGGCGGCGCGGCACGAGCGGCGTGACGAACGTGTAGAAGACCATCCAGAAGCCGTTGTACAGGCCGAGCAGGATGAAGTTCCACGCCGCGCCATGCCACAGGCCCACGCAGAAGAAGGTGATCATGATGGCGCCTACGGTGCGCCACCAGCTGGGCTTTCCGGTGCGGAGCAGCGGCGTGTAGACGTAGTCGCCCACCCAAGACGACAGGCTGATGTGCCACTTGCGCCAGAACTCAGGCGTCGACAGCGCGCTGTAAGGCCGGTTGAAGTTCTCCATCAGCTCAAACCCGAGCATGCGCGCGACGCCGCGCGCAATGTCGGTGTAGGCGGCGAAGTCCGCCAGCATCTGCACGCCGAACGCAAAGCCGGCCGCCAGCACCATGATGAAGGCGGGGTGCTTGGTCATGAATATCTCGTCGACGTACGGCGCCAACGTGTCGGCGATCACGACCTTCTTGAAGCCGCCCCAAAGTGCCAGCCCAAAGCCCATCAGGAAGCGGTCGAGGTCGAAGTGGCGCTTGCGCTCCACCTGCGGGAGCAGCGCCGAGGCGCGCTCGATCGGGCCCGCGACAAGCTGCGGGAAGAAGCTGACGTAGAGCGCGTAGTCGATGTAGTTCGTCCGCGCCTTGAGCTGCCCACGGTACACGTCGATCGTGTAGGACATGGTCTGGAACGTGTAGAACGAGATTCCGACCGGAAGCAGCACGTGGAGCACGAACAGGTCCGGGTGCACGCCCAGGCTGCCCAGCGCCGCCGAGAAGTTCTCGACGAAGAAGTTCCAGTACTTGAAGAAGCCAAGCATGGTCAGGTTGGACGCCATGCTGACGCCGAGCAGCCAACGCTTGTGCTGCGGGTTTCCCTCGATCGCGCGCGCCGCGAAGTAATCGACCGTCGCCGAGATGTAGAGGAGGATCAAGAACCAGGGGTGGACCCACCCGTAGAAGAGGTTCGACGCGATCCACAGCATGATGTTCTGCAGCTTGCGCGGCAGGTCGTCGTGGCGGCGCTCCCAGGCCTCGCCCGACTGCCCAAAGAGCTTGCCGAGCGCGAAGGTTCGGCTGCGCAGCGGCTCATGCCCCAGGAGCTGGAAGCCCCAGTAGAGCGTCAGCACGATGAGCATGAACCCGAGGAATTCGACCTGGACGAATGTCATTCAGTTCTCGACCCGCACGGCCTGGGCGGCCGGATCGGGCAGCAGGGTCCACCGGCGATCGCCGTCGACCAGGACCACGTCGCGCAGCATCGAGAGGGCGCTGTCTTGGGGCACGATGACCTCGATCACGATCGGTCCGGGAGCGGGCGCCCCAAGGTACACCCTCGCGGCGGACCATGCCTCACCTGGTTGGAAAATCCGCTCGACGTCGCCCATTCTCAGCGTCGGACGCCCCTGCCCCGCCATGCGGTCCCCCCGTAGCTCCGTCAGGTGGACGTCGATGTAGGCGCCCGGTTCCGTCCACGGCACCGTCCAGGTCAGCGTGGTGGTCGTGCCTGGGTAGGCCCAGGTGACCCGCTCCCCGTGCGGCGCGACCATCGGCACGTCTGGGCTCAGCGACACCGACACGTCATCGACCACGCCCTGGCGCGCCGTGGGGAAGGTCACCGACTCGCCCAGGTGCGCAAAGCAGGCGTCCAGGCAGGCCGGATCGGCGAGCGCGCGACGCGAGCCGGCCGGGCGCAGGTCGCGATCGCCGACACGCACCCGCACCGGCGACACCCAACCCAGGCCCCGCTGGGCGAGCGCCGCGTTGCTCACGACCCACAGGCTGGGCAGCCGCACCTCGGCGACGCCGCCCCGCACGGTCACCGAGCCCGTGTGGTTCGAAGGCGGGTCGCCCGCGCGGGTCACCGAGTCCGGCGGACGCACCCCGTCCACCGGCCGCGGGTCATCGAAGAGCGACGGCCCCACCGCGACGCGATCGGCCTCGCCCGGCGCGAAGGTCGGCGCCTCGACGGGGCGCTCGCCCTCGGACGCCACGCCCGGCGCGCTGGTCTCGGTGAACGGCGAGCTCTCCGACAGCGCGCCCATCACCCACAGCCAGTAGGCGTGGGGGTCCGGGTTGGACAAGACGACGCGCACATCCTCCAGCCGAGGCGGCAGCGCCGGGCTCAGCACGCGCCGTCGGAACTCGCGCTCGCCGCCCGCCTGCGCCTCGATGTCCTCCTCGTGCACCAGCGCCCCGCCCGCGCGCAGCTCGACGTGCAGCCGCGCGCCCGCCTTGGCCAGGAACGGGTCGGCCGCCACCTCCAGCAGATCGGCGCCACGCAGAAAGGCGCGGAGCTGCTCCGGCGGGAGCACCACCTCCACCCGATCGCCCGGGTAGATCCAGAGCGAGTCGCGCAGCGGGGTCGTGTTCTGCACCTGCGTGCGACGCTCGCAGATGCGGTCTGGATCCAGCCCCACGCTGTAGGTGCGACCGTTCGTCAGCGGGTTGGACGCGTCGCTCGCCGAGAAGAACAGCGCGTCGCCCGCGTGACAGCTGCGGCCGTCCTTGAGCGTCGCCATGTCCAGGCAGGTGAAGTGCGCGTGGTCGAGCATCACGCCGTCCTCGAAGACCCGCAGCGGCGAGCAGCTGTCGACGTGCGAGGCCTTCTGGTCGGGCCCGTCCGCGAACGAGGAGAACGCCGGCAGCGACCACACCGCGGTCCCTCTCGGGGCCTGACGCGGCGCGCCCGGCTGGGTGATCGCCGGGGGCGCCACCGAGAACGTCGACACCACCTGCGTGTCCTCCTGTCGACCGCCCACCAGCCGGGCCGACGCGCCCGACAGCGACTCCGGCAGCCCGATGACGTGGCTGTTGTAGGGCGACGCGCCGATCGCCACATTGCGCAGGAGCAGGAAGGGCCCGCCCGCCGCGACCTCGATGTGTACGGTCCACGGTCGATCGACGGGCGCCGCCGGCGGCTTGAAGTCGGCCCAGAGCCGTCCGCCGTCCTGGGTCAGCGGGACGCGCTGGTCGAACACGGTCACCCGCACCGACGACGCCGCGCCCGGCCCCGCCAGATCGCCGAGCAGGCGGGCGGTGAAGGCCTCCGGGGCGTGGCCCCAAGGGTCGTCAAAGCGCAGGTCCAGGCTCGAGCCAGGGTAGACCCACCAGACGGGCGGAGCGTCGCCGGGGCGGGTGACGGGGCCGTCGAGGATCCAGGACACGGTCGGCGCGCCGACCTGGACATGGGGGGCACGGCCGGTGGCGCTGGCCACCCCTCCGGACGCCGTGACTACCCAGAGGCGCCCGTCCGTCACGCCGAAGCCCGGCTCGCAGGTGCCATCCCGACCTGCGCTCGCCCGCCAGCGGAGCGCCACGCCGCCCGCCTCCACCCGTACTGGGAGCGCGCCGGTCGCGCCCAGGGCGTCGAGCGCACCGTCCGTCAGGCTCGCCAACGCGCCCGCGGGCGCCGACCAACCACAGCCGCCGTCGGACTGAAGCACCCAACCTTCCGTCGCGCGCAGCGTGCGCGTCACGGCCGACGGACGGACTCCGTGGGCCGACCAGCCCCCGCCGCCCGCCATGAGGTCGGCGTCCACTAGGGTCCGCGCCAGCGCCCGGGTGAACAGCGCGGCGCCCTCCACCGACATGTGCCGCATGTCGCGGAAGTAGGTGTCGCCCAGGTTCAGGCCACGCAGGTCCACATAGAACGCGCCGCTGTCGGCCATCACGTCGGACGTGATCCGCTCAACCTCGGGCGGCACGCGGTCGTTGTCCGCGTTCGACGGAGGGAAGGGCGTGCGCACGAACACCGCGTGCGCCTGGTGCGCGGTCGCCAGCGTCGCGATGTCGGGGATCAACGAGTCGCGCGCGATGTCCAGGCCCGTCAGGTCGATCTGCTCAACCTCGCCGACGTAGAGCCCGGTCGGCTGCGCGTCGTGAAGCCCGTACTCCATGGCGTCGTCGGCGAAGACCGTCTCGTTCGCGCGCTGCGCCAGCCTCGACCCAGCCTGTCGCTCCGAACGACCGAGGAAGAGGCCGGCCAGCGCCACGTCACGCCAGCCCTCGACGAGCCGATCGCGCAGCAGGCCCGCGCGCTCCCGCAGCGACAGCAACGCGAACTCATAGGGCCCGCGCGACTTGAACACCTTGGCGGCGATCACCGGCTCGTCGTCGGAGAGCAGGTTGACCAGACGCTCGCCGTTGGTGTCCATCAGCACCTCGGGCGTCACCATCGTCGTGAGCGCGCCGACCATGATGACCAGCCGGGGCCGATAGCCCGAGGCGAACACGCGGTTCTCAAGGATGGCGTACCAGTGCGCCGCGGTGGCGTTGGGGAGCGTCAGCAGCGCGATCCGTCGACGCGGGATCCCGAGCTCCGATGCGAGCACATCCAGATCCACGTTCGTCCGCGCGAGGCTGCTGCCCAGGACGACCACGTCCGGCGGCCCGGCCTCCAGCAGCTCCCGGTCCATCGCGAGCGCCTTGCCCGTGGCGCCGTCCGGGCGCCCGAGCGCCGACCAGCCCGCGCCGAGCACGGCGAGCGGCAGCACGATCGCCAGCGCCAGGGCGCCGAAGCGGGCGGAAGGCGCGCCGCTCACCGCGAGCGGCCCTAGCAGCCGAGACCGGCGGCGACCTCGGCCGCCTCCTGCACGGTCCGCGCGAGCGTGCTGCGCACCCGGCCCTCCTCCATCCGGAACAGGCCGGCGATGGTGCAGCCTGCAGGCGTGGTGACCCGATCGCGCAGGGCCGCGGGGTGCTCGCCGGTCTGGAGGACCAGACGCGCCGCGCCCTGCATGGTCTGCGCGGCCAGCTCGATCGCGACGTCGCGCGGCAGGCCCATCATGACGCCACCGTCGGCGAGCGCCTCCAGGATCACGCAGGCAAAGGCAGGACCGCTGCCCGACAGGCCCGTCACCGCGTCCATGTGCTTCTCTTCGAGCACGCGGCAGCGACCGACGCTCTGGAACATGCGCTTGGCGAGCGCCAGATCTTCGGCCGTCGCGGTCGAGCCCGGCGACAGCACCGTCATGCCTTCGCGGATCAAGGCGGGCGTGTTCGGCATCGCGCGGACGACACGCGCGCCAGGCGCCCAGGCCTCCAACTGCGCAATCCGAACGCCCGCGCACAGGCTGATCAGCATCTTGCCGCGCACCGCGTCGGCCATGCCGGGGACGGCGAACACGGACGCGGCCATCTGGGGCTTCACCCCAAGGATCACCACGTCAGCCCGAGTGGCCTCCGCGATGTTGTCGAGGCTGGTCTCCATCGGCAGCTCAGCCGCCAGCCGCGCCGCCGACTCCGCCGAGTGCGTGGTGGCGCCGAAGGACCAACCCTCGCCCTCGCCGCTCGCCAACAGGCCACCGACGACCGCGCGTCCCATGGTTCCACAGCCGATGACAGAGAGATGCAGAGACACGAGGACCTCCAGGGGGGAGCCCAGTCTAACGGCTTTCGGGGTGGCGGTCAGCCGACGGCGCCGGGCCGTCCGGCGACCACGCGCAATCGGCCGACGACGACGCCCACACCCGGCTGTCCGCCGCATGCCGGGCAGAGCGAACCGGCCGCACCCCGAAACCGTTGAGTTCCCGGCCGGCGCAGAAAGCGAGAAACCCCCGGGAGTCGTTACCGACTCACCGGGGGTTTCAAAAATAATGCTGGCGATACCTACTCTCCCACCAAGTTGCCTTGGCAGTACCATCGGCGTGCTCGCGTTTCACTTCCGAGT
>CAIOSP010000107.1 GCA_903861005.1 uncultured Pseudomonadota bacterium | reverse complement strand
CTAGTACTTCGGATCGGAAGTTCGTTCCGGGTTCTCGCCGGCGATGTCGGTGAGGACCCAGCCGAACGCCTCAACCAATACGCCGATCAGTTCGTTGCGCGTGGTGCGTAGGCCGGTCGGGCCCCATCGGCCGCGGTGATCGGCGATGTCGAGGATCCACAGGCTCACGGCGTCCCGCGTCAGCCGCGCATGCTTCACGGGGGCCTCGGCGGGGCCGGACTCGATCACGAGCGTGGCGCCGTGCTTGCGCACGCGCAGATGGCCCAGCCCCTGGTAGGCATGCAGTTGTTCGAGCGTGGCGTCGGCATGGTCTTGATCGGCGGCGTACTTGGGCATGGACTCTGGCCAGAGGTCAGGCGGCGGTGTTGCGCCTCGGTGCCTCGGCCTTATCGGACCGCCACGTCCAGCGGAACGGGTGCGCCTCCACTTCGTTCCACAGTGTCGCGAAGCCGATCACGCGCTCGTGCAGGACGTCCGCGTTCGCGAAGTCGCCGTATCGGATGACGCGCCGCTGCAGGATCGAGAACCAGCACTCGACCTGGTTCAGCCAGGACGCGTGCAGCGGTGTTCGGACGAAGTGGAACCGCCCGCCGTTGCGCTCGTTGAAGCGCGTCCAGCGTTGCGCCTTGCCCTCGCCGTGGGTGTTGAGGTTGTCCCACACGACGTAGACAGTCTTGCCTGGGTAGGCGTCCGCCACACGCTGCATGAACGCCACCAGGGCCTCAGCAGTCCGGTGCAGGACGAGCTCGGTGATCACTCGCCCTGTGCGGACGTCGAACGCCGCGAGGAGACAGCGCGTTCCGTGCCGGACGTACTCGAACTCGCGCCGCAGCGAGGCGTCGCGTGAGACCAGCGTCGGATGCTTCCGGGCGATCACCTGGATCGGCTTCTCGTCGATACAGACCACGACCGCGTCGGCGGGCGCGTTCAAGTACAGGTCGCACACCCGAGCGGCCTTCGCATCGAACTGGGGATCCGGGCTGCGCAACCACTGACGGACCATGTGCGGACGCAGCATGTTGAACCGCAGGATCCTGCCAACCTCGCTACGGCTCAGCGTGGTGCGAGTCCGTCGTGCGACCTCGTCGGCAAGGGCCTGCTGCGTCCAAATGTCCCGGAAGCACTTCGGCTTCTTCTCCCCGTCGGGGCGCTCGCAGGCGATACGGATGACGGCGAGACGGGCCTCGATCGGCACGCTTGAGGGCCGTCCAGAACGCCGCGCATCGTTGAGCGCCTCCATCGACTGGAGTGCAGCGAATCTGGCCTTCCACTTCCGGACAGTCCGCTCCGACTGTCCGGTCCGGCGCGCGATAACGGGCACCGGTCGTCCATCCGCGGCGAGCAAGACGACGCGAGCCCGGACCACGCGCGCGTGCGGCTCTGTTGTCGACGTCGCGACGCGCCGGAGCGCCGCGGTGAGCGCGGGATTGATCAGCAGCGGTGTGGGGGATGGGCCAGGCATCGCGCCCAATTCCCCGTCGGCCGAGTTCGATCAACCCGGATCGGACTTCCGGGTCGTGGTACTAGT
>CAIOSP010000106.1 GCA_903861005.1 uncultured Pseudomonadota bacterium | reverse complement strand
GTTGGAGGTGACGATCGTGCGGCAGCCGGAGACGTGGCGGTCGAACGCGGCGGCGTTCGTGCCGTCGTACCTCAACTGGTATGTCGCGAACGGGGCGGTGATCACGGCGCAGTTTGGGGACGTGGCGGCGGATGCGGCGGCGAGGGAGTTGATCGGCCCGCTGTTTCCGGGGCGGGTCGTGGTGCAGGTCGAGATTGATGCGATCGCGGCGGGCGGGGGTGGGATCCACTGCAGCACCCAGCAGGAGCCAAAGGTCGGGTGACGGCGGCATGCCCTGAAATGGTGAACGCGGCGCGCTCCGCGCGGAATAGTGGACCGGCGCTGTCACAAGCGCGCGCGTGGCAGCGTTGACCCATCGAACCCCTGGAGGTCCGATGTCTGCCCTGCCCGTCCTCACGCCCGTGTCCGTGTCCCGCTTGGTGAGCGCCACCGGCGCCGAGCTGCCCCTGCGCGCGTGCACCCTGCGCACCACCGCCGCTGCCGGGCTGGCGCGCGTCACGGTCGAGCAGGTGTTCGCCAACGCCTCCGACGTGGCCCTGGAGGTCACCTACCAGCTGCCGCTGCCCGCGGACGCCGCCGTCGCCGGCTTCTCCTTCCGCCTTCAGGACCGGGTGGTCCGCGGCGAGATCGCCGGACGCGAGGCGGCGCGCGCCCGGTACGAGCGCGCTCTTTTCGAGGGTCGCACGGCGGCCTTGCTGGAGCAGGACCGCACCTCGCTGTTCACCCAGGCCGTCGGCAACGTGCCGCCGCGCAGCGAGATCACCGTGGTCGTCGAGATCGACCAGCCGCTGCGCTGGGAGACCGACGGCTGGTGCTGGCGCTTCCCCACCGTCGTCGGCCCCCGCTACGTGGATGAGGGCGTGACCGACGCCGCGCGGCTCGCGATCGACGTGGCCGATGGCCCGCTCACCGCGCGGCTCTCGCTACACCTGGAGATCGGCGACGCGCGCACGGGCGCCGTCCGCTCGTCGACGCACGCGCTCACCCACGGCGAGGGTGCGATCACGCTCTCCGGTGGTGCCGCGCGCCTGGACCGCGACGTCGTGATCACCTGGCCGGTCGCTGCCGATGAGCCCGGCGCCACGCTGGTCACCGCGCGCACGGCGGCCGGCCTGTTTGGCATGCTCACCCTGGTGCCGCCGCGCGTGGCCAAGACCTCCGTCCCGCGCGACGTGATCCTGTTGCTCGACGTGAGCGGGTCGATGGGCGGCGAGCCGCTCGACATGCTTCGCGCGACGTGCCGCACGATCGTAGACGGCCTGTGCCGCATCGACAGCCTGGAGATGATCGCGTTCGCGAGCGAGCCGACGCGCTGGCGGCGCGCCCCGGCCGCGTGCGACGATCGCGTTCGTGAGGATGCCCACCGCTGGCTGCGCGAGCTGCGGGCCGGCGGCTCGACGGAGATGGACCGCGCCGTCCGAGAGGCCTTCGCCAGCGTGCGCGACGGCGCGCAGCGTCAGGTGATCGTGATCACGGATGGCTACATCGGTTTTGAAGATCGCGTGGTCGCCACCGCGCTCGCGATCCTGCCCGCCGACACGCGGATCCACACGGTCGGCGTCGGGCACGCGCCCAACCGCGCGCTCACGCGTCCCCTCGCGCGTGTCGGACGGGGCCAGGAGATCTTGCCCACTGGCGCCGATCTGAACGCCTCCATCGCCCGGCTCTGCGCACACCTGGACGCGCCGCAGATTGTCGACGTGACCATCGACGGCGACGCCGTGCTCCAGGTCGCGCCCGCGCGGCTCCCCGACCTGTACGAAGGCGCGCCCGCGCGACTGTCGCTGCAGCTCAAGGCAGGCACGCTGCGTGTCCGCGGACGCGCCGCTGAGGGGCCGTGGGAGCGCGTGCTGGTGGTGCCGGAGCAGGCGGAGAGCGACGGCGGCGCGCTCGCTCGCCTGCACGCCCGCGAGCGCGTCGCGGATCTGGAGACGACCGAGGCCGCCGAGCATGGTCATCGGCAGGACGACGCGATCGAGCAGCTCGGCCTGGTGTTCGGGATCGTCACGCGGCGCACCAGCCTGGTCGCCGTGAGCGAGACGATCACGGTCGACCCCGGCGCGCCGACGCGCCGCGTGCTGGTGCCCCATGAGCTGCCCGCGGGGACGACCGTCGACGGCATGGGCCTACGGTCCGGGGCGCCGTTCCTTCTCCAGTCGACCCTCATGGCGCGTGCCAAGGTGTTCGCCGTGGGGCGTGGGTCGGCCCAGAGCCCGTCGAGCGCGCCGTCCCCGCCGCCGACCGGCGCCACCGACCCGGGCTTGGTGCTCGCGGACCTCGCCGCCAACATGCGGCGGTTGCCCACGCCCGCCGCGCCCGAGCGCCGGGAGTCTCCGCCAACGGACGTGTTTGCCCGGCCGCGCCACATGCTGGTCGGCCCGTCGATGCTGTCGGCCCCCCGGCTTAGTTTGGTGCGGTCGATGCTCAGCGACGGCGTGCTGCTGGTCGTGCTGGAGGTGCTGGCGCCGCTCTCGTGGCGGCGCACCAAGACCATCGTGGTCACGGTGGGCCGCCGCACCCGTCGCCTGCCGATCGAAGCCACCATGACCACCGCCGACGCCGCGTTGGGTGCCGGCCAGGTGCTACGGCTGGCGATCCGCGTCCCCGCCGATCTCGGCGCGGTGATCTCCATCACGGCCGCCGGCGAGACCGTCCTGCTGGATCCCGCATGATCGATCTTGACGTCCACCACACCCCGATCCGCCTGGGCGACACCGTCGCGTTCGCGCGCTGGCTCGCCGGCGCCGAGCCCACGCTTCGGCTGACGCTGCGACGCTTTGCGGCGGACGTGGACGTCGAGGTGGTGCTGCAGGAGGCGCTGGTGCGCGCGTGGCAGTTCGCGGACCGCGTGTTGCCAGACGGCCGACCGAACGCGCTGCTGCGCTACACCGTGCGTGTGGCGCGCAACCTGGCCATCGACAGCCTTCGCCGGTCCGGGCGGCGGCCCGAGGTCGAGCTGGAGGAGGCGCCGGAGCTCGCCGCCCCGGTCGTCGCCCCGCCCGACCCGCGGCTCCGCGCCGCCATCGGGGACTGCGTGGAGGCGCTGCCCCCGCAGCCCAAAGCCGCGCTGCGCGCCCGGCTGACGTGTGAGGGTGGGCGCGCGGATCGCGATCTGGCGGACGCGCTGGAGATGTCGCTCAACACGTTCTTGAAGAACGTCGGACGCGCGAGGGTGCTGGTGGCGGACTGCTTGGACGGCAAGGGCGTGTCGATCGCGCTGGAGGTCGCATGAACCGCGAGCAGATCCTGGAGGCCGCGACGACGGCTTTCCGCGCGCGCGGCGGCGACGGCCTGGTCGTGAACGGGGCGTGGGCGGATCTGGCGCCGGAGGATCGCGTCGCGGCGTTCGAGCGCGCGGTCGTCGCGCGGCGCCTGGAGGCCGCGGTGGATCCGGAGGGGCTGTCGGCGGCGGCGCGGGCGGTGCTCAGTCGAATCGTCCAAGGCTAGTACTTCGGATCGGAAGTTCGTTCCGGGTTCTCGCCGGCGATGTCGGTGAGGACCCAGCCGAACGCCTCAACCAATACGCCGATCAGTTCGTTGCGCGTGGTGCGTAGGCCGGTCGGGCCCCATCGGCCGCGGTGATC
>CAIOSP010000105.1 GCA_903861005.1 uncultured Pseudomonadota bacterium | reverse complement strand
GGACGCCATCCACCGGTTCGGCGCCTTCGTGAAGTACCTGCCGCCGTACAGCCCCGAGCTCAACCCGATCGAGCTGGCCTGGTCGACGTTGAAGCACTGGCTTCGCGAGAGCCGAGCACGAACGCACGCGGCGCTCGACGAGGCGATCGATGCGGCGGCACGGAACATCCGAACGAGCCAGGCGGCCGCTTGGGTCAAGCACTGCGGCTACAAGGTTCGGCCAGCGTGATCGGCGCTATGACGACGCGCGTGCGCCGCAAGGACGGCCAGGAGCGCTTGGTCCACGTGCGAGCGTTCGCCTCCCGCGATCGCGATGGAAACATCGTGTCGGTGCAAGGTGTCGCGTTCGACGTCACCGAGCGCGTCTCGCTTCAGGAGAAGCTGGAGGTGTCTGAGCGGCTCGCGTCGGTCGGGATGCTGGCAGCCGGCATCATCCACGAGATCGCCAACCCGCTCGCGTCCGCGTCCATGGCGATCGAGATGGCGGCGCGCGCGTCGGACGCGACCGCGGGCCCGGGTAGCTCGGAGCTGGGAGAGCTGCTCAGCGACGCCCGATCTGCGCTCGACGCCGCAGCCGAGATCCTCCGCGACGTGCGCGTGTTCTCGCGGCACTCCGAGGACGACAGCATCTCCACGGACGTGCACCGGGTGATCGACTCCGCGCTCCGCCTGACGCGCCACCACCTGCGCGGCGACATCACGCTGGTCCGAACGCGGTCGGACGTACCGCCGGTCCGCGCCGGCGCGTCGAGGCTGGCGCAGGTCCTGACCAACCTGGTGGCCAACGCCGCGCAAGCCATCCTGGCGGACGCGCCGGTGCGCGAGCTGCACGTACGCGCGTACGCGGAGCCAGGCTGGGTCACGGTCGAGGTGGCGGACACCGGAACCGGTATCCACCCGGACCTGCTCCAAAGCATCTTCCACCCCTACGTCACCACCAAGGGCCCCGATACAGGCACTGGCCTAGGCCTTACGATGTGCCGCCAGATCGTCGAGAGCGTCGGTGGCCAGATCAGCGTGTCGAGTACGCTCAACGAGGGGTCGGTCTTTCGGGTGCGTCTGCCGACCGCGTAGAGGAGCGGGGGCTGTCGGTGTTCGGTCGCTGTCGACCCTCGACTAAGGGCAGGTCCGTAGGCCGTTGATCCACGCTGCGACCACGCCGACGCCGACCTCGTCGACCTGCGCCGTGGCCAGCGGCGGCATGTGGTACGCGCCCAGCTCGCCGATGCGCTTCATCAGCACCGAGCGGGCCGCGTCCCCCGCGCGGATCACCGGCGCGCCGGCGCCCAGGCCCAGGTCGCCCTGGTCTGCGGGGCCGCACAGGCCCGAGTCGGCCAGGGAGGTCGTCACGCGCAGGTCCAGGTCCCCGTTCGCGGTGCCCTGCGGCACGTGGCACATCGCGCAGTTCACCGCGAGCCACGCGCGCGCCCGCGCCTCCAGCGGCGCGTCGCCGTCGACCGGCGGCAGGGCGCCGGGGTGCGTCGGCGCCCCGCGCAGCAGGCCCAGCCGGACGAGCTCGTCGATCTGGTTCTCCACGTACCCGTTCGACTGGGTGCGCTCGACGTCGAGCTGGTCGAGCGTCAGGCCCAGCGTTCCACCCGCGGTCGCGTTGTGGCAACGCAGGCAGCCTGAGCGGGACGGGATCGACCAGCCGTCCACGAGGCCCGAGCCGGGGAGCAGCGTCGCCTGCGTGCGCGCGTCGTTCCAGGCGTAGGAGTACCCGGCCCAGTCGCCGTCCTCGTGGCGCACCATCAGGCGTGTCTCGACGCGCTGCCCGTCGACCTCGAACTGCTTCACGAGGACCGCGCCCTTGGGCAGCACGAGGTGCCCCGTCGCGTCGACCGAGATCGTCTTGCCGTCGGGCACGGACAGCCAGCGGGCCTTCTCCGCCCCGTCGCTCCAGAACGGGTGGTTGGGCGCGTAGGGGATCAGCATCGGCAGCGGCTGGTTGTCGGCGTCAAAGCAGCCGGTCTCGGGCAACGTGGCGGGGAACGCCTCTGGAGCGGACACGCCGTTCGGAACCAGCTTTCGGATCCCCTGGTTGCGCGTGAGGAGCAGGAGCTCGCCCTCGGCGTCGGCGCCGATGTGGGTGACGGACGCGACGCCCGACACCAGCTCGGACTTGGTCTCAGCGCCGGTGATCGGGTCCGACTCCAGCGACCAGATCTGCCCCGACCCGTAGTCGCCCCACACGTACTTCCCGACCAGGCTGGGGATGGCCGTTCCGCGGTACACGACGCCCCCGGTCACCGAGTAGTGGCCGTCGCTGTGCAGCATGGTCTCGACCGGCAGGATCAAGCCCGCGCGATCGCAGCCGGTCCTGGGATCGTAGCAGCGGTCGCCCTCCATGGTGTTCCAGCCGTAGTTTCCACCACGCGAGACCCGGTCGATCTCCTCGACCGCGTCCTGTCCGACGTCGCCGAGCCAGAGCGTGCCGTCGACCGGGTCGAACGAGAAGCGCCACGGGTTGCGGATGCCATAGGCCCACACCTCGGGCGCGCCGTCGACGCCGTCGGCGAAGGGGTTGTCCGACGGGATGGCGTAGGGTGCTCCATGGTCGACGTCGATCCGAAGGATCTTGCCGAGCAGCGAGTGCCGATCCTGGCCGCTCTCCAGCGGATCACCCGCCAGGCCGCCGTCACCAAAGCCCAGGTAGAGGAACCCGTCCGGACCAAACGCCGTGCTGCCGCCGTTGTGGTTGGTGTAGGGCTGCGCAAAGTTGAGCAGCACCTCCTCGGTGGTCGGGTCGATGGTCGCCCCGCCGTCCGTGGAGCGGAAGCGCGACACGCGCGATCGCGGTGCGCCCGCCGTGCCGGTGTTGAAGCTGGCGAAGATCTCGTGGTTGTTCGCCCAGTCGGGGTGGAAGGCGATCGACAGCAGCCCGAGTTCGTTGCTCGTGTCGTTCACCAGGCCGACGATGTCGAGCACGTCGGTCGTCGTGGAGACGTTCGGGTCATTGTCGAAGCGCACGATCAGGCCGTTCTGACGCACCACCCAGAACACGGTCGGATCGTCCGGCGGCTGGATCACCTGCACGGCGGCGTCGAACTTCAGGTTCGGGAACACCCGCACCGTCGTCGCGTCCGTGAGGGAAGGAGGACGCGCGGGCGCCACGCAGGTCGCGTTCGCGGGTCGCGCCGTGAGCGCGGGCCCCACCACGTCGGTGTCGGGGTTGGCGACGGTGTCGGTGTCGGCGAGGACGTCCGTGTCGCCGTCGACGACCTTCGTCTGGCACCCGATCAGCAGGAGAGCGGCGAAGGACCGGACGAGCATGGGCACCCCAAGCTCTGTGGGCTAGCGCCCGGGGCCCCGGGCGTCCAAGGCGGCGCCGAGCGGAGCGGCGACCCGCTCCTGCTCGAGGGTCCCGCGCCACAGGCTACGGGAGGGCGTAGCCGTAGAAGACCCAGTCGATCACGCCGGTGACATCCGTCCCGCCCGTCGCGTCGGGGTGAACCGTCACGGACGCCACCTCCAGGTCGATGCGGACCAGCACGTGGCCCGCAAAGTCCGGCGATCCGCCCAAGTCGGACTCAGCGATCGTGCCGCCGATGCCAAGGTGCGGCAGGTTGGGCCCGTCGGACATCGCCCCCCACATGGTGATCGGCTCGGCGGTGCCGTCGGTCAGGCAGGCGGCGAGCGCGGTGAAGTCGTACCCGTCGTCGGCGCTGAAGCTGAACGTGCCGATCTCATCTTCCGACAACGCCAGCCCCTGACCCAGCGCGGTCGCCCCCTGCGTCACGCTGGGGCACGCGGACCCGACCTCGATCAAGAAGGACGCGTAAGGGTATACGCCCGCGATCGACCCGAACCCGTTGTAATTGTTGTGCCAGCGGCCAAGCTCCACCGGCTCGCACGCGTCCGGGTAGCCGCTGCTGTCCAGGTCGACGTTGTCGTCGCCGAGCGGGCAGACGTCCAGGTCACCGCAGATGAAGTCGCCGTCGTCGTCGCCGGTGGCGTCGTCGCCGTTGCAGAGGTCGGCGTCGTCGCAGACGCCGTCAAAGTCGGAGTCGTTGGGGCTGACGCCGTAGCACGGGTCCTGGTCGTCGCAGGTGCCGTCGGCGTCGGAGTCGCCGGAGATGTCGCTGCCGATGCACAGGTCGAGGTTGCCGCAGATGCCGTCCATGTCCGCGTCGAGCGTGGCGTTGTCGCCCGAGCACAGGTCGGTGTTGTCGCAGATCTGATCGGCGTCCAAGTCGCCGAAGCTGTTCTCGCCAAAGCACAGGTCGACGTTGTCGCAGATGCTGTCGACGTCCGCGTCCTCGCAGGGGACGTCGGTGTCGGCCGCGTCCGTGTCGGCCGCGTCCGTGTCGCCGGGATCGGTCCCCGTGATCGACGTGTCGCTCGTGTCGGGGTCGGCCGCGTCGGTGTCGGTGGTGTCGGTCGACGGTGAGTCGGTGTCGTTGTCCTTGGACGACGCGCCGTCACAGCCGGCGACGAACAGCGAGAGGCAGAACACGAAAGAGACGAGCGGGTACGAGCGTGAAATAGGGACTCCCAGAGCGGTGCTTTTGGACGATAGCACGCGCCCCTTCCGGTCGTCAGCGCCCCAAACCCGCCGCACCGCGCGCCGCGCCTCCCGGACGCCTAGAAGGCTTCGGCCGGCAGCGTGAGCAGCGCGTCCTTCCCGCCCGCCTCGGCGGCGGTCAGGTGCGCGCGGGCGGCGGCCTCGCGGGCGGACAGATCCTTGAGCCAAACGTCGGCCACGGCGCGGGCGCCTTCCGGCATGGAGGCTGCGTCCAGGCGGGCCTTGAAGTCGGTGACCTCGCGCGCGATGCCGTTGGTGACGCGGTCCTCGGCCACGGCGAGCGCGCCGGTGAGCTTGGTCTGCTCCTCGGCGGGGGTGATGCGCGACTCGGGCACGATCACGTCCAACAGCGCGTCCACGCCGCCGCTGTCGATGATCGAGGGCGGGCTGTAGCCCAAGCCCGCGGCGTCGCGCACGAAGGCCACGACCACACAGGAGCGCCCGAACACGCCGGGCAGGTCGAAGCGGCCGTCCTTGCCGGTCAGCACGGGCTTGTCGGCCGAGCAGCCGATCACCGACGCCTTCACGATGGGCGTCTCGGACGCGTCCGTCACGCGGCCGACCACGCTGTATGGGTAGGCCTTGAGCACGGTGCACTCGTTCCACTGCCCGGCCACCGCGCGGCGCCAGGTGACCATGCCGACGGCGCGCTCGCCGCGCACCAGGGTGGCGGTGTGCGAGTCGACCGGCACCACCGCGGAGAACCAGCCATCGGCCGCGCGCGGCAGGGTGAGCGCGTCGTGCGGGGTCTGGGTGATCTGACCCGACAGTGGGCCGTCGCTGATCATGTCGGCGTTCAGCTCTTCGGGGATGGTGCAGCGCACCAGCCGGCCGTCCGGCGCGAGCGTCTTGTAGGCGGTGACCACGTCAGCCGACAAGCCGCCGGGGCCCACGTCGGGCTTGTTGGCGGGGCCGGGCGACGTGGGTGCGGAGCCGTCGGGCACGGCGACGTTCTGCGCGTCGGCGGTGGCGTCCGTGGCGGGTTCGCCGCCGCCGCTGAAGCAGCCGACCATCCACACCCACAAGCTCGCGACGAGAACACGGCGCATCCTGACCTCCGTCAGGCGCCAACATACCTCGATCGACGACGTGGCGACCCGGGCGCGCCCCGGACCAGACCGGGGCGCGCGCCAGGGCTGCCTACATCTGGCCGTACTCGGGGCCGCCACCAGCCTGGGGCGGGACCCAGGTGATCTGCTGGTAGGGATCGCGGATGTCGCAGGTCTTGCAGTGCACGCAGTTGGAGAAGTCGACGCGCATCTCCAGGCGGCCGGTCTCGTCGTTGGGCACCATGTTGTAGACCTGCGCGGGGCAGAACTTGGTGCACGGGTTGCCGAACTGCTCCTTGCACGTGGTGGCGCAGACCTCCGTGTCCGCGATCTTGAGGTGCGCGGGCTGGTGCTCGTCGTGGGTGGTGCCCGACAGGAACACGTCCGTCAGCTTGTCCACGATGTACTTGCCGTCGTACTCGAGCTTCTCTTCGATCTGGGCGCCGCTGGCGTAGTACGCCTTGAGCGTCTTCATGTGCTCGAAGTCGGCCGAGAAGGGCTTGATCGTGCTGCCGGGGCCGAAGAAGTAGGCCAGGCCGGTCTTGATCATGCCGGAGATGATGCCGCCTTCGAAGCCGGCGTGGAAGTTCTTGGAGAACTCCATCTCCTGGCGGACCCAGCTGGCGTCGAGCGCGTCCTGGTAGCGCTTGAGCACCGCCGCAGACGCCTCACCGCGGACGAGCGCCTCAAAGGCCGCCTCCGCCGCGAGCATGCCCGACTTCATCGACAGGTGGATGCCCTTGATGCGGAACGGGTTGAGGAAGCTCGCCGAGTCACCCACGAGCATGGCGCCGTCGGTGTAGAGCTGCGGGACGCTGCCCCAGCCGCCGATGGTCACGGTCTTGGCGCCGTACTTCACGACCTTGCCGCCCGCGAGCAGCTTGCGGATGTACGGGTGCGTCTTGAGCTTCTGGAGCAGGTGATGGCAGTCCATCATCGGGTCCTTGGCGTCACACGCGACCAGCAGGCCGATGCAGGCCTTGTCGCCGGCCATGCTGTAGCAGAACCAGCCGCCGAAGGTCTGCATGTCCAGGGGGTAGCCCAGGCCATGGATGGCGAAGCCCTGCGTGACGCTGCCGGCGGGGAGCTCGATGATCTCCTTGCAGCCGACCTCGTAGGCCATGGGGTTGCGGCCCTTGTCCAGGCCGCGGCGCTCGATGAGCTTGCGCGACAGGTGGCCGCGCGTGCCCTCACCCAGGATGGTGATGGGCGCGGTGAGGTCCATGCCGGGCTCGAAGTTGTCGAGCGGCTGGCCGTCCGGGCCGACGCCCTTGTCGCCGGTGCGGACGCCGCGGACGGCGTCGCCGTCCCACAGCAGGTCCACGCCCGAGAAGGACGGTAGCATCATGACGCCCTTGGCCTCGGCGATGCCGGCCAGCCACTTGCAGAACAAGCCCAGGCTGATGATCGGCTTGCCGTGGTTGTGCATCTCAGCGGGCACCCACGGGGCCTTGATGGCGCCGGTGCCGGTGAGGAAGACCATCTCGTCGCGCTCGACCATGCGCTCGAGGGGGAAGTCGTCGCGGGTGCGCCAGTCGGGGATCAGCTCGTCGAGGGCGAGCGGGTCCAGCACGGCGCCGGAGAGCTGGTGCGAGCCGATGCCCGAACCCTTCTCCAACAGCGCGATGGTGGGCTCCTGGATGGCCTCACCCTGCTTGGAGCCGGCCTCGATGGCCTCATTGTGGCCCGTGATCAGGTCCATCAGGCGGATCGCACCGGCGAGGTTGGCCGGGCCACCCCCGACGAACAGCACGTTGACGGGCATCTCTTCTCGCTGCATCACGGACCTCCGAGCGGCCGGGGGGGATAACCGCTTCGGAGCGGGCATGGTGCCCCACGCTGATGCGGAGGCGCAGTGACGCCGAGCCGACGGGCCTTCGCCGTGACCACAATCGCCGTCCTGGCGGTCGACCAGGGCTCCAAGGCCATGGTGGAAGCTTGGCTTAGGCCGGGCCGCGACGAATTCACGCTGATCCCCGGGCTGCTGTCGTTCATCCACGCCCGAAACAGCGCGGCGGCGTTCGGGGCCTTCTCGGACGTGCCGAACCGGCGCTGGATCTTCCTGGCCTTGACCATTGCCTCTGCGCCGATCGTAGCCTGGCTGGTGGGCCGACTGCCGGCGACCGCCACCCGGACGGCGGCGGCGGTGGGGCTGATGGTGGGCGGCGCGCTCGGAAATTTCGTGGACCGGGCGCGCACCGGCCAGGTGGTCGACTTCATCCGGGTCTACACCGACCAGCCGGCGGCGGCGGCCTGGCTGCGGGCCCACGTGGGCATGGACGAGTGGCCCACCTTCAACGTGGCAGACAGCGCGCTGGTGGTGGGCGTGCTGCTCTACGCCGCCCTCGCGATGTTCCCTGACGACTCAGAAGATCCGGAGACAGACGACTTGGGACCTGGGATGCAATAGACGGGCGGCCCACGCCGTCCTGTTGGATGTGCGTTACCCCCTGCCGCGGAGGACGCTGCCGTGTCCCGCAACGCCAAGAGCTTCTGGATTGTGTTCGTGATCTCGGTCTTTCTGGACCAGGTCTCGAAGTTCCTCGTGTACACGCGGGTCGCCCCCGCCACGCGGACCAGCCCCGGGGACGTGATCCCCGTCATCCCCGGCTTCTTCGACATCATCCACGCGCAGAACCCGGGCGCGGCGTTCAGCATCCTGCGGGACTTTGAGTACCGCTACGTGGTGTTCTTGGGCTTCACCTGCGTGGCCGTCTGGGTGGTCTGGTCGCAGTTCAAGCAGCTGCAGCTGGGCGAGCGCGCCATGTCGATCGCGCTGGGCATGATCGCCTCGGGCGCGGTGGGCAACGCGATTGACCGCGTCCACAAGCGCACCGTGACCGACTTCGCCCGCATCCACATCGAGCAGCCCGGCATGAAGCAGTGGCTGATCGAGAACCTGGGCACCAACGAGTACCCGACCTGGAACATCGCGGACGCGGCGCTGCTGATCGGCGTCCTCGTGTTCCTCATCGTCGGCACGCGCGCCGAGGCCGAGGCCAAGGCCGCCGCCAAGGCCGCCTCGGCCCCGCCGCCCACGGCGTAGTCCCGTGCACCCCTGGATCACGCTCTGGGGGGACGCGCGGATCTCGACCTACTACGCGTGCATCGCGCTGGGCCTGATCCTGTCCACGCAGGTGCTGGCGCGCGAGGCCGACCGCGAGGGCCTGACGCGCGCGACCGTGTGGGACCTGGCGCTGGCCGTGCTCCCCGGCGGCGCGATCGGGGGGCGCCTGTTCCTGGCGAGTGACGACCCGCAGACCTTCCTGCGCAACCCGGCGATGTTCTTCTCGCCGAGCGTGGGCTGGTCGTCGTTCGGCGCCTTCTTTGGGGTGGTGGTCGCGGTGGTGCTGCTGGCCCGCGCGCGCGGCGTCGACCCGTGGCGCGCCGCCGACGTGTTCGCCCCCGCCTTCCCGTTCGGCCTGGCGTTCGGGCGCATGGGCTGCCTGGCCGCCGGCTGCTGCCACGGTCGCCCCGCCGACTGGCCGACCGGCGTCGCCGTGCCGTGGGCCGTTCGCTACTACGGCTACGCGCCCGACGCGCTGTGGGTGGTGCCCCTGCACCCCGCCCCCGTCTACGAGGCGATCCTGTCGCTGCTCGTGTTTGTGGTGGTGGTGGGCGCGCGCGCCCGGCGTCTTGTCCCCGGCGAGATGTTCCTGACCCTGCTGATGGCCTACGGCTTTGGCCGGTTCCAGGTGGAGTGGTTCCGCGGCGATCTGGAGCGCGGCTTCCCGTTCGACGGGCCGCTGTCGTCCGCGCAGGTGACATGTGTCGTCCTGTTCGCGGTTGGCGCGGCCGGGTTTGCTTGGCGGAGGCGCACCTGTTCCCCATCCTGACCCAGATCGGCAGCTTCGACCTGCACACCTACGGCGCGCTTGGCGCGGCGGGCTTCCTGCTCGGCTGCTGGATCGCCCTGCGCCACGCGCGGCGGATGGGCTGGAGCCCGGACTCGGTCATCGACGTGATCTTCTACGCGTCGGTCGCGGCGATCATGGGCGCCCGGCTGGTGTGGATGCTCCAGAACCCCGGCCACTTCCAGAGCCCCTTCGACCTGATCAACCTGCGCAGCGGCGGGCTGGTCTTCTACGGCGCGTTCCTGGGCTTCCCCGCCGCCGCCTGGGCGATCCGCCGCCACAAGCTGCCCACCTGGGAGGTGCTCGACATGTTCGGGCAGATCCTGCCGCTGGCGCACGGCATCAGCCGCCTGGGCTGCCTGGGCGCGGGCTGCTGCTACGGCCTGCCGACCACGCTGCCGTGGGGCGTGCTCTACACGGACCCGCTCACCGCGGCGCCGCGCGACGTCCCCCGCCACCCCACCCAGGTCTACGAGGCGATCGGCCTGTTCCTGATCTTCGGGCTGATGACGTGGCTGTCGACCCACAAGCGCTTCTCCGGTCAGGTGGTGCTGTCCTACGCGCTGTCCTACGCGGCCCTTCGCTCGGTCGTAGAGCTGTTCCGCGGCGACGCCGACCGCGGCTTTGTGTTCGAGGGCCTGCTGGGGCCAGTGATCTCCACGTCGCAGGGTGTGTCGATCGTGGTGGCGATTACGGCGCTGGCGCTGTGGCGTTGGCGGTCGAAGGCGACGGCGGCGTGAGGGTGGCGATGGCGGTCGACGGCGACCACGGCGTGACCGGGACGCGGACGGCCTCGGAAGACCACGGCGTGATCGGGTAGCGGCCCCAACCCGCGCGCTCGCCGGTGATGCGCAGCGGGTCGGTCAGGTCGATCGTCACGGTGCCGTGCACGTCGCTGCGCAGGAGCGGGATTCCGTCGTCCTCAAGGCGGTGGAGCACCTTGCCGTTGGGGTGCCCGTAGCGGTTCCGTCGACCGACCTGCGCGATGGCGAGCTCCGGGTGGATCGCGGCCAGGAACAGGTCTGACGACCCGGTCGCGCTGCCGTGGTGCGACAGCGCCAGCACCCGCGCGTCCGGCACGAGCGTGGTGATCGTGCGCTCCACGCGCGCTGAGACGTCGCCCGGCAGCACCACCTGACCCTCGATAACGAGCACCTGGCTGCGATCGTTGCGGTCCAGGCTCGGGTCGATCGGCCCCTGCGGGTAGACGCGGTCAGGCATGGCCTCGACCACTGGCACACCCCTCCGCGCCGCCGCCGCGAGCAGCTCGTCCAGGCCGTCCCGATCGCCGACCCACAGCGCGTCCACGGCGATGGTGTCGAGCACGTCGGGCAGGCCGCCCACGTGGTCCAGGTCGCCATGCGAAGCCACCACCACGTCCAGGTGATCGACGTGCTCTCGCCGCAGCCAGGCGGCCACGCCCGCGCTCCGCAGGCCACCGTCCACCAGCCAGCGGCGACCGTCCGGGTAGAGCACCAGCGCGCACGAGCCCTGGCCTACGTCCGGGAAGACCACGCGCGTCACGTCGGGCGCGCGCGGGGTCCACGACAGCACCGCCGTGGTCAGCACACACGCCACCCACGGGCGCGACGCGAGCCCGTACAGCCCGCACAGCAGCAGCGCCCCCACCGGCCCGACCGCCGGGTGCCAGGGCGTGACGCGGGTCAGCTCCAGGAAGCGCAGCATCAGCTCGCCGCCCGCGACGCCCACCGTGTTGGCGAGCCCCGCGATCGGCGCCGGCCCGTGCATCGCGAGCAGCGCGGCCGGCATGAGCACCACGCCGGTCCACGGCACCGCCGCCAGGTTGGCGACCGGCCCCAGCGGCGGGAAGGACTGGAACCACCACGCGGTCGCCGGGAGCGTGCCGATCGTCGCCGCCACCGACACCGCCAGCGCCTTGGCGACCGCCGCCACCGGCCAGGGCGCCGACGCGGGGATCCACGACTCCAACGTCGGCGCCCACAGGGCAAGCCCCGCCACCGCCCCAAACGACAGGTGGAAGGACGGCGACCCCACGCAGGCCGGGTCGGCCAGCGCGAGCACCAGCGCCGCCAGGCCCAGCAGGCCGCGCATGTCGACGACCCGCCCGGTCGCCCGCCCGACCGCCGCGATGAAGATCACGATCAGCGCCCGCTGGGCCGACAGCGGCGCGCCCACCGCGATCGTGAACGCCGCCGACGCCACCACCGCGACCAGCGGCGGCAGCCACGCCACCCCGCCGCGCGGTCGGGCCAGCGCGATCAGGCCGAGCAGCCGCTGCGCGATCCACGCCGCCGCCACCGCCGCCAGGCCGACGTTCGACCCGGACACCGCGAGCAGGTGGGCGGTGCCGGTGTCGCGCAGCAGGTCGACGGTGCGCGCGGGCAGGCCGTCGCGGTCCCCGGTGGCGATCGCGACCAGCAGCGGGTCGACCGGGTTGGTGTCCGGTCGCGGGTCGCCGCCGAGCGCGCGCGCGTCGTACGCCGTGACGATCGTGCGCAGCTTGGACCGTGCCGCCGCGCGCACCGGGTCGGGGGCGCCGGGCGGGCCGCTCCCCTCCACCGGCCGGGCGTCGCCGAAGAACAGGTAGGTGCCGCCGGGCTGGACGCCGAAGTCCGCGGGGAAGCGCACACGGACCCGGCCCTCGGCGGGGCGCCACAGGCCGCGCAGGGGCGACCAACGGCTCACCGCGACGTCGGCCTCCCGACCGGTCGGGCTGGCGATCACCACGCCCACCGCCGCGACCGGGCCGCGCAGCCGCAGACCCGTCGGCTGCGCGGCGAACGCGATCAGGCCGAGCGAGAGGCCGATCGCCAGGTGCAGGGCGCGTCCGTCGCGGCGCAGGAGCAGGGCGACGCCGATCGCCGCGAGCCCGATCGCCAAGCCCACGGCGGTTGACCCGCCGGTCCACGGCACCAGACCCACGCCCGCCACCGCGCCCACGCCGATCCACAGGAAGTGCTCCACCACGGCCTCCGGGTCGCGGCACCGCGCGCGACGTGCCGTCGAAACCCAGCGTTCGTGGGTTCCGGAGTGACGGCGGCCCGACACCGAGAGTTGCCCGACGATCCCGACGATCCCGACGCCGACGACGCCTGCGGGGTCCGACACGCCGACGGTCAGTCGCCGACGAGGCCTCATCGGCCGGTCACGCCAACCGTCACACCGACGCAGCGGACGGCACTGTGCCGGCGACACGGTAGGCGAGCGACGCGCGCCAACACCCTGCCTGTCGGTGGGCGACGCGCGATCGATCCGCTACGCGGGGCGACATCGGAGGTGCGCGTGCTCGCGATCGCGATCGGCTGGACAGCGTGGATGGTCTCGGCGAGCGCCTCGTCGATCACCCCGGTGGGGGCCGAGCCACCTGCCCACCCGCCGCCCGGCCCCCTGCCTCTTGTGGTGGCGGCCACGGTGAGCTTGGACGCGCCGGGCGAGGGACGCCGAGGGACGCTGTACTACCGGGTCACCGACGGCGACCGCTGGCAGCTGCAGATGCGGCGCAGCGGCTCCATGGTGATCGCGGCGGACGGCCAGCCCGGCACCACCGAGCCCACGCCCACCACCATCGACACGCTCGACGTCGAGGTCCGGGACCAGGCGGTCGTGGTCACCCTGATCGACGCCTCGCTGGAGGGCGCCGACATCCAGACGCTCGCGCGCCTCAACGCCGCCGTGCTGCCGCTCGCCGCCGTCCATCGCGTGCTCCACACAGACCCAAAGGGTCGTGCCTACGGCATGTTTGAGGGCCCGGCGGACGAGTCGAACGAGCTGGGCGCGGAGCTGCTCGACGACATGGCCTGGGCGCTCGACTCCGTCGCCATCCCCCTGCCCAACGAGGCCATCGGCGTGGGCGCGCGCTGGTCGTGGACGCGCGACGTGTCGGAACAGGGCGTGGCGATCCGCGAGTCGCTCCACGCCGAGCTGCTCGACCTGCGCGGCGAAAAGGGCGTGATCAAGCTGACGGTCGCAGGCGAAGCCGACGCGACCGTGGTCGCGGGCATCGCGATCGGCGGGCTGACCCTCTCCGGCTCCGGCACCGTCTGGATCAACCTGCGCCGTCCGCCCGCGACGGGCGCCGCGCTCGACCTGGTCGCCACGCTCAAGCTCCCGGCGACCGACACCACGCCCGACCAGACCGCGACGGCGTCCACGCACCTGGAGCTGGCCGCGCGCGATCGTCCCAAACAGCGTGTCGATCGTCCACGCGTCGGCGGTTAAGGCCGCTGGCCCAACCCGACCCCCCACCTGGAGGCATTCATGAAGGCCCCAATGCGCGTCGCCGTCACCGGCGCCGCTGGCAACATCGGCTACGCGCTCCTCTGGCGCATCGCCAACGGCGAGTGCTTCGGCCTCGACCAGCCCATCATCCTCTCGCTGCTCGAGGTCACCCCGGTCCTCCCCCGCCTGCAGGGCGTCGTGATGGAGCTGGTGGACTCGGCGCTGCCGTGCCTGCACGCGGTCGAGACGTCGGATGACCCCAACGTCGCGTTCGCGGACGCCGACGCCATCTTCCTGGTCGGCTCGCGCCCCCGCGACGCGACCATGACCCGCGCCGACCTGATCTCCGCCAACGGCAAGATCTTCGTCGGCCAGGGCGCGGCCATCTCCAAGGCCAAGCCCACGGTCAAGGTCATCACGGTCGGCAACCCCTGCAACACGAACTGTCTGGTGGCCGCGGCCAACGCCAAGGGCATCCCCAAGACCCAGTTCACCGCCATGACGCGCCTCGATGAGAACCGCGCCGTCGGCCAGCTCGCCCTCAAGGGCAGCACCGTCCCCGCCGCCATCAAGGACGTCTTCGTGTGGGGCAACCACGCGGACACGATGTACCCGGACGTCACCGTCGGCACGATCGACGGCGTCGCCATCGGCGCCAAGTTCGGCGCGGACTACCTCAAGGGCGAGTTCATCAAGACCGTCGCCACCCGCGGCAAGGCCGTCATCGATGCCCGCGGCGCCTCGTCCGCGGCGTCCGCCGCCAACGCGGCGATCGACCACATGCGCGACTGGCACCTGGGCACCCACGGCGCGATCGTCTCGATGGCGATCGTCTCCGAGGGCTGGTACGGCGTCCCGGCCGGCCTGGTCTTCTCGTTCCCCGTGCGCTGCGCCGACGGCAAGTACACCGTCGTCGAGGGCCTGGAGACGGACGACTTCGCCAAGGCCAAGATCGCCGAGAACGTGAAGGCGCTCGAAGAAGAGCGCGCCGCGGTCTCCGAGCTGCTCGGCTAATCCGGCAGGCCGTCGGGCTCCCTCGGGGCCCGACGCGCCGACAGTGAGAAAGCCAAGAGGGCTCCCCCGACACGTCGAGGGAGCCCTCCTTGTTTCAACCTACCGCCCGGTCCGCAGACGCAGGCGCGTCAGGGCGCGCTGGGCCGGCCGCGCGCGGAGCGCGGCGACGTCACCCCCGAGGGGGCGGCGTCGTCAGTTACCGGGCAGCTGACCGGGCGAGGTCTTGTTGTCCCAGGGGCCGGCCCGGCGCGTGTTCTTGCGCGGGAAGACGACCGGGATGAGGACCAGCGACGCCGCGAGCACCAGGAAGGCGATGGCGACGAGGATGGCGGCCTTGCGGAAGTCGAACTCCATGATGGCGTCCGGCATGATGCCCGTGCCGATCGCGACCTTGATGGCCACGTAGGCAAAGAGCGCCACCGGGACGAGCCACATGATCACGACCATCGCGATCTGCTCGCCGCCGCGGGCGCCTTCGTGATCCTGGGTCCGGGCCGCCCGCTTGCTGGTCGCAGCCTTCTGGTTTGCCATGGTTCCTCCGTGGGGTGTGCCTGACGTCCCCCCGATTCTCTCGGCTTCGTCAGGCAGGAGTCGTGTTCCGCTCTCGTCCAGTAGGGGTAAACCCTCGTCCCCGATCCGAGAAGGATTTGTTCGAATTTCGACCTAAAGTTTCGGCAAGAACGCTTGCACCATCCGGCAATTTCCCGCGCACGCACTTCGGTACAGTACGGACAGAAATCGCCGGACCACGAGGCATCGCCGCAGCCCAGAGTAGAGCATGCAAATCGGCGACCCGCATCTGGCATCTCCACCGACCCACCCGCAAACCGCGGCGATTCGGTACTAGACGCCGACCAACGGCGGAAGCCAGCCCTCGGGCGGCTCCAGACCGAGCAGGGTCACGATCGACGCCCCCACGCTGGCGATGCCCGGGAGGAGCTGGTCGGTGCGGACGGTCCGCGTGCCCGATGGATCCACCACGATGAACGGCACGGGCGCCAGCGTGTGGCTGGTGCGCGGGATGGGGTTGCCCTCAGGCCCCAGCTCCACCTTGCCCTTCTTGTCGCGCATCCACATGGCGTCGGCGTTGCCGTGGTCGGCGGTGACCAGCAGGACACCGTTGGCGGCGCGCACCGCCGCCTCCAGGCGCCCCAGCTCCAGGTCCACCGCGCAGATCGCCACGCGGGTGGCGTCCAGGTTGCCGGTGTGGCCCACCATGTCGCCGTTCGCCAGGTTGAGCCGGACGTGGTCGTAGGACCCCGACTCGATGGCGGCGATGCAGGCGTCCACGACCTCGGCGGCCTTCATCCACGGCGCCTCGTCGAACGGGCGGCGGTCGCTGGGGACCTCCACGTAGGTCTCGAGCGCGTCGTCGAGCTTGCCCGAGCGGTTGCCGTTGAAGAAGTAGGTGACGTGTCCGAACTTCTGCGTCTCGGCGCACGCGAAGGTGCGCAGGCCCGCGTCCACCAGCACCTGCCCGACCGTGCCGTGGATCACCGGCGGCGCGACCAGGTGGTGCTCGGGGAGGTGCAGGTCGCCGTCGTACTGCATCATGCCGGCGAAGTAGACCTGGGGGACGACGCCGCGGTCGAACTCGTCAAAGTCGGGCTCGACGAACGCCCGCGAGATCTCCACCGCGCGGTCGCCGCGGAAGTTGATCAGCAGCACGCTGTCGCCGTCGACCATTCTACCGAGTGGCTCGCCCTGCGCGTCCACCACGACAAAGCCCGGCACGTACTGGTCGTCCAGGTCCGGGCTGCTGGCGTACGCGCGCTCGATGGCGCCCGACGCGCTGGTGGTGGGCTCGCCCACGCCGTGCACGTGCGCGTCCCAGCCGCGCTTCACCATGGGCCAGTCGGCGCCGTAGCGGTCCATGGTGATGACCATGCGCCCGCCGCCCGACGCGATCGCCGCGTCCACACCCGACGCCGTCAGCGCCGCCAGCTTGGCCTCCAGCGCTGTCACCCAGACCAGCGCCGAGCGCCGCGACACATCGCGACCGTCGGTGATCGCGTGCACGCGGATGCGCTTCACGCCGTCGGCCACCGCGCGCTCCAGCACCGCGTAGAGGTGGTCGACGTGGCTGTGTACGTTCCCGTCGCTGATCAGGCCGAGCAGGTGGAAGGTGGGGGCCGCAATGAGCGACGCCCACACGTCGGTCTTCCACGCGTCGCCGCTGGCCAGCGCCTGGTTCACCAGCTTGGCGCCTTGGTCGAACACCCGGCCCGCGCCCATGGCGTTGTGCCCGACCTCGCTGTTGCCCATGTCGTCGTCGGACGGCATGCCGACCGCCGTGCCGTGCGCGGCCAAGGCCATCCACGGGCAGGTCGCCATCAGGCGCTTCAGCACCGGCGTGGCGGCCGTGGCCACCGCGTCGTCCTCTCCCCCGCCGCCCAGGCCCACGCCGTCGAGGATGCACAGGACAACAGGGCCTGCGGGCTTGGTGAGCTTGGGGGACATGGGGACTCCGGCGTGGATTCACCCAGTGACCCGACCGCGTAGACAAGTCCAACCTTCCGCCGATCCTGGCGCGCCGGTTACACGCGCTCCTCCCGAGGTTGGTTTGAAGCGTTCCGCGCTCGTGTTCACGCTGCTTGCTGGCTGCTGGTGGTCGGCGCCGGACGTCCGCAGCGCGACGCCCTCCGCCGCCATGCCCGGCGACAGCTTCACGATCGAGGGTGACAACCTGGGCGAGCGCCCTAGCCTGGCGCTGGTCTCGGGCGATCAGCGCGTCCCGGTGCCGGTGACGGTGTCGGGCGAGCACACGCTGACCGGCGACCTGCCCCAAGACCTGGCGCCCGGCCTGTGGACGCTTGAGGTGACCGGCGACCACGGCGTGGCCGAGACCCGCCCGACCATCGACGTGTGGACCGCCGACACCGAGCCCGCCTGCACCAAGCGCTACGCGCTGCGCGTGTCCGCGTCGCGGCAAGACGCGCAGATCGACGTGGAGCGGCTGTTCACCGACCGCGCGTCGGTCGAGCTGACGCTGGAGGCCGACGCGCTCGACGCGCTCTTGCTGGAGTCGACGACGACCGCCGCGGGCAAGACCTGCTCGGCGCTGTGGGCGCACCGTAAGGACGGCACGCGCGTGCTGCTGGCCGACGACGACACGCGGGACCTGACGCAGCTCGCGGAGCCGATCGCCGACGCGGTGAACCTGACGCTGACGATGCCGGGTGGGGCGGCGCCTGCGACTCCGTGAGCGCGTAACTGTTTGGCATGAAATCCAAAGATTTTAATGAATATCCAACCAGTGTCCGAAAAACTAGACGGCTGCCCCCAATTTTAATAGTTATCGTCAACCCGTCGTTACTCGAAGTACTGCACAAATACATTCTATTTTCCACGCGACTCGGCGAAGCCCAGCGTATCTTGGGGACACTTGCGAAGAGGCCGCTTCGGTCCACGCAGTGCAAGGGAGTTGAGCCATGGGCTGTAGCATGGGTGCGCAGGAGTACGTCTCGACCGTGATGTCGAACTTGGAGACGTGGGCTGGAGGCGACCCCGATCCCGTCGCACCGGACGGAGAATTCAATCCCCTGACGTCACTGCTTCCGGTGTCGCAGTTCGACCGTATTCGCATGACCGTGGAGGTGCTGTCGGGCACCGCGGACGTCCAGCTGTACTGGGCCGCACAGATGTCGCGGGACGGCGTGGAGTTTCAGGACATCTTCTCCCCGCCGTCTCCGGATGTCGTCGGTGTGGGTGAGTGGCTCCGTACGGCCTGGCTCGATGTGACGGCCGGCGGCGGGAATTCGGACTTCGTGCGGTTGGGGCTGCGGGCGTTCACGTTGGAGACCAGCTCGCCGACCCGGCAGCTGGCGGTGGTGCGGATGCGTGTCGAATTCAAGATGGGAACCTAAGGGGGAGATGAACATGACCAACGGTACCAAGCTCAAGCCGATCGCCTTCCGCACCAACGGTGTCAAGCACGGCGCCTCATAGCGCCGATCACGCTGGCCGAACCTTGTAGCCGCAGTGCTTGACCCAAGCGGCCGCCTGGCTCGTTCGGATGTTCCGTGCCGCCGCATCGATCGCCTCGTCGAGCGCCGCGTGCGTTCGTGCTCGGCTCTCGCG
>CAIOSP010000104.1 GCA_903861005.1 uncultured Pseudomonadota bacterium | reverse complement strand
GCCGCCGCATCCGCCGCCACGTCCCCAAACTGCGCCGTGATCACCGCCCCGTTCGCGACATACCAGTTGAGGTACGACGGCACGAACGCCGCCGCGTTCGACCGCCACGTCTCCGGCTGCCGCACGATCGTCACCTCCAACCGTCGCCCCCGCGCGTCCTTCGCCGCGCCCAGGATCCGCTGCGCCTCCAGCGCCGCCTTGTCCCACACGTACGTCGGGTCCGGCACCTTCGGCAGCTCCAGCACAATCCGCCCCGGCGCCACAAACCGCGCCGTGGTGTCGATGTGATCGTCCGTGATGTCGCGCCCCTGCACGCCCGGCACCCACAGCGTCTTGCGCACGCCGAGCACGCGCAGCGCCGCCTCGATGTCCGCCTTGGTCTTGCCCGGGTTGCGCCGCGGATCGATCACGCTGCTCTCGGTGAGCATCGCGGTGCCGTCGCCGTCGAGCTCGATCGCGCCGCCTTCGGACACCATGTCCGCGCGCACGCGGCGCAGGCCCAAATGGTCGAGCACGCCCGTCGCCACCAAGGCGTCGCGACCGTGCACCTGGTCCATGCCCCAGCCGTTGAAGCCCAGGTCCACACCCGCGAGCCCGCCACGTCCATCGGTGATGAAGCACGGCCCGGTGTCGCGCATCCAGAAGTCGTCGACGGGCAGGGTGAGGATCTCGACGGACCCCGCGAGCAGCGCGCGCGCGATCGACTCCTGGCCGGGCTGCACGCAGATCACCACCGGCTCAAAGTCGACGATCGCGTTCGCCACGCGGGCGATCGCCGCGCGCACCTTGTCGAGCTGGCGGCCCCACACGTCGGCGCGCGCGGGGAAGGCCATCCAGCAGCGGGTGTGCGGGCCGTCCTCGGCCGGCATGAACCACCGGGCGCCGTCCGTGTCGCCGACGTCGGTGTCGGTCCCCGCGACGTCGGTGTCGTTCGAGGCGCCATCCGTGCCCGCGAGGTCCGTGTCGCCGTTCAGGGACACACGACCGCGACACGCGCCCGTCCACAGACCGAGCGCGCCGTAGGCGCCCAGGCGCAGCAGCTCCCGTCGCGGGAGGCTCAGGTCCCCGCCTCGATCGTGTACTCCGCGTTCACGCTCGCCCCACGCTCCGGCAGCCAGATCCCGTGGAAGGTGATCGTGTGCGCGGTCGCGTCGTACGTGTAGCCGTCCACGTCGCTCTCCGGCACGGCGTTGCCGCCGACCGTCACCACCAGCGTGCCCGGCGCGGCGCCGTGGCTCAGGGGGAACGAGGTGAAGATGCCCGCGGCGGTGAGGCCCAGGGTGTCCATGAAGCCCGACCAGTCGCCGTCGCAGATCGACGAGGTCATGCCGGCGGTGAGCTCGGCGACCTCCTGGTAGCGGCTGCCGTAGACGGACTGGGCGGCGCAGTCGAAGTCCGCGTCCTTGGGGCCGACGATGCCGGCGAGCTTGACCTGGCCCACGTTGGCCTTGAGGGCCTGCAGGTCGGTCACGTAGTTTCCGACGGGGGTGAGGAGCTCGTCGTGGACGTAGCACTGGGTGCCGCTGACGTCGGCGCCCAGGCGGCCGTCGTCGGAGCAGTCGTCCTCGTCGGACACGATGACGACGAGCAGGTTGGCGTCCTGGCGCATGAAGCCCTGGTTGGGGCCGGTCGACATGGTGGTGGACAGGGCGTAGGTCGCGGACTGCAGGCCCTGCTCCTTGCCGCTGCCGCCCACGCCCACGTGGACGCGCTGCTGGAACAGGTTCACGTAGTCCGTGTCGGGCGTGAGGACGGCGGGCGAGCCGATCAGGCTGCCGCGCTTGGGGTCCGCGTAGTCGAAGTCCGTGGTGACGACGCCCAGGTGGAAGTCGGTGCCGGTGGCCTCCAGCTGCGACACGAAGGACTCGAAGCCTTGGGCCAGCAGCGTCTGCTCGTCGGCCATGGAGCCGGAGTTGTCGACCACGAACAGGATGTCGGCCGCGTCGGAGGGCGACTGCTGGAAGGAGTCCGTGAACTTCCGGTCTGCGAAATTCGCGACGTCGCTGCAGGCCGTGGCGAGCGGGGCGAGGATCAGCACGGAGAGCAGACGACGGTTCATGAGGGTGACTCCTGTCAGGGTGATCGGATCATCCGATCTGATCTTAAGGTCCTGCGCGGTCCTGACACGTTCTTGAGAAGGTTCGCGTTCTCAACCTGCGTACGGTTTGCAGGTGACACAGGGCGACGTGGCTGGGGCGGAAAGGGCGATGAGCACGACTAGATCGGCGTTTGCAGGCACCCCCGGGGGGGAGGCCGAAGCGGTGCCGGATGGCTGTCGTGGTTTTTCCGCAGGATTGGGCTTCAGGAACAGGGCGAGTGGATCGACTTGTGGGGGGACAGGGTCGGGGCCTCCCGGACGCGTCGGAGACATCATGCTGTGGTCGCTGCTCATCACCGTCGCGTTCGCTGGGTACGGAGACGCGGTGGACGGTCGCCCGAACCGGATGGAGCGCGAGGTCCACCTGTGGACGAACGCGGTGCGCATCAGCCCGGACTCGTTCCGCGCGGACTTTGGCGGCGACAAGCACAACTGCTACGCCGAGTTCCTGCCCGAGCAGACCGTGCCGCACGCGCCGCTCGCCTGGCACGACGGCCTGGGCGAGATCGCCCGCCTGCACAGCGCCGACATGGACGCCTTCGACGACGTGGACGCAGGCCCCGCGGGCAGCGCCATGTCGCACACCAGCTCAGACGGCACCGGCTTCGCGGACCGGGTCAAGCCCTACTACGAGGGCCACGCGCTCGGCGAGAACGTCGCCTGGGGCTTCAAGGACGGATTCGGCGTGGTGATGGCCTGGATGTGCTCCGAGGGCCACCGCGAGAACCTGATGCGCACCACCTACGTGGAGATGGGCGTCGGGCAGGTGGACACCTACTGGACCCAGGACTTTGGCGGTCGCGACCTGGCGCCGCGCGTGCTGAACATGGGCACGCACCTGGAGGCGGAGCCTGTCGATGAGGTCACGCTCGCGGTCGACGCGTGGCAGGCGACCCAGCCCGTGATCGCGGTGCTGGACGGCGTCAACTACGGCATGCAGCTGAGCGACGGCGTCGCGGGCAGCGGCCTGTACAACGCGGCGCTGCCGGTGAACGCCGGCTGCCACTACTACTGGTTCACGTCGGGCCAGGAGCGCTTCCCCGAGGAGGGCGCCTACGGCTTCGGCGACTGCGCCTTCGACGACGCGGAGGCCGGCTGGTCCGGTCCCGACACCGTGTTGGCGGCCGTGCCGAGCGCGGACCTCAACGGCGACGGCGTGCGTGACAGCGATCAGCTCGCCATGGGCTGCGACGTCGCGGGCGGACATGCGGGTTGGGTGGCGCTGGTCGGCCTGCTCGCGCTGCGGCGCCGCCGCGGCCTGAACCTGCCGGCGATGACCTGATCGCGCTATCGGGGCGCGGAGGGTTTCTGATGTCCGAGACGCCGATGGACACCGCGCCGCGGATGCTCGAGCAGGTGGGCCTGGCGATGGAGGGCGCGGTGTCGCAGACGCGGGCGGACGCGCCGCTGGATCTGGCAGAGGAGGGCTCCGGCCCGCGTCAGCCGGATCCGGACGACGTGTTCCGCGGCCGACTCCTGCCGCTCTCTGAGTGGAACGAGCGCACCGGCGCCGACTGGTGCGTGGACGCGGTGCCGCGGCCGGCGTGGCTGATCGAGCGCCAGGGTGAGGCCAGTCAGGCGGGCGGCGTGCTGCCGCTCGGCGTGCCGGGCGTGCTGATTGCGCCGCCGCGTGGCCGCACGAGCGTGGGCCTGATGGAGATCGCGTTGACGGTGGCGTCGGGCGGCGGCTGGCTCGGCGGCGGCTACCTGGTCGACCAGTCGGCGGCGGGCCCGGTGCTGTTGGTGCTCGCCAGCGACGACGCGGTGAGCGCGCGGGCGCGGGTCTACGCGGCCATCCGCACGGTGGCGACACAGACCGGGCGCTCGGTCGAAGATCTGTCTGCGCTGGTGGCCGAGCGCGTGCGCGTGCTCCCGGGCGCGGGCCTGCCGATGGCGCTGATCGTGCGGGATCCGCGCTCCGGATCCTGGATCGAGACGCCGGCCCTGACGCGCCTGCGCGACGAGCTGGTGGTGCCGCCGCCCGGCCACGTGCGCTGGGCGCTGGTGATGATCGACGACGCGGTGCGCGTGGCAGGCGGTGACGATCACGCGGACCTCGGCCTGTTGGCGACCATCGAGACGCTGGTGCAGGAGACGCCCGGTCACCCGACCGTGCTGCTGGTCGGCCGCGGCGAGCGAGACGCGAGCGGCGGGCTGGTCACGCGGCCGCTGCTGCAGCGGCTGGCGCAGGGCACGCGCTGGCTCGGGCGCATCGAGTGGGACCCGTACGCGGGCGTCCCGACGATCGAGGCGTCGACCGAGGGCTGAACGGCCCCGTCCGCGCCTCACTCAGCGTCGAACCGCGCGCGCGCCGCCTCGTTCGCGGCTTGCAGCTTGGGCACGGTGTCGGCGGCCCACGGGAAGCGACCGGCGGTGTCCAGGCCCAGCTCGTAGAGCTTGGAGGCCTTGATCCACATGCCCTCGGCGCGGGCGCGCAGCAGGCTCTCGTAGCGGTCGGCCTCGTTGCCCTGGAGCGACGCGGGCGTGGGCGAAGCGAGGAGCGCGTCGCCGGTGCGCGCGTAGGCCAGGCCCAGGTCCAGGATGCCGTCGAGCGCGAAGCGCGGCTCGTGCAGGTCGGCGATCTCGCCCAGCTCCAGCTCGGCGACCGTGAGGAAGGTGCCGCGCATGGTGGTCGCCCGCTCCAGCCGACCGTCCGCCACGTCGAGCGACACCAGATCCGCGCCGTGCGTCGCGCGCCTGAGCAGCGCGCGGTGCGCGAGCGCCTGAAACCACGTCAGCTGGTCGGGCGTCACCTTGGTCAGCGCCTTTTCGACCGCCTTCCACGCGCGCTTGTCGCCGTCGCGCTCGAGCGTCCAGGTGGCGGTGCACAGCGTCACCTTCAGGCGGCCCTCAGGGGCCAGCTGCTTGAGCGGCCTGAGGCGATCAAACGCGGCGAGCGCGTCGTCGTAGCGGCCCTGATCGGCGAGCACGATCGCCATGCGGAAGCTGCCGTCGAGCGCTTGCGACGACTGCGGGTACGTGGCGATCAGGTCGCGGAAGGCGGCGACCGCGTCGTCCGGTCGGGCTGCGCCGGAGAGCGCGATGCCGGTCAGGTAGCGGGCCTCCGGATCGGCGTCGGGCGCACGCGTGGCCGCGTCGCGCGCGAGCAGGATGGCGCCGTCCCAGTCGCCGCGATCCACCCGACGCCACGCCTCGTCCAGGCGCTCACGTGCGGACAGCGGGGCAGGGGGCTCGGCGGGCGCGGCCGGTTCGACGGACGGCGCGGCGTCGACTGTGGGCGCCACGACCGTGTTCGCGTCGGCGGCGGGGACCTCGTCCGGCGCGGCGTCGACGGCAAGCGTCGGCGCGCTGGGTTCACTGGCGGGAGCGGCGCTCGACCACAGGGCTAAGGCGAGGGCCGCCGCCCTGACGGGCAGGGCGGCGGTGCTGATTCGGCCGTGTGGGCGAAACGGACTCCCTACTTGAAAGTAGGTGGGCTTCATTATGTCGCTTCTGGCTTCCCTAATCAAAGGGCATGCACTCCACGACGAGAAACGAACCCCGGAGAAGATTCTTACGAGGGGGACGCGTTGAACACGCCCGATCACGCACCGTTCAGCGAGCCGAGTGTACACCCAGTCGGCGCGAACGCGGACGCGCTCGTCGAACGATGACAAACAGCGGTGAGGCGGCCCACAGTACGTCTTGACGTGTCCAGTCCCATGTTCATGTGGTGGCTCCACGGCAGTGGGAACGGTTAGCTTCCGCCATGGTCGGTGTCCGCGGCGGCGGTTCGTGCCGCTGCCCTCGTGGAGGTCCCGTGCGTCGTCTGCTCCCCTTGCTGGCCGTGCTCTCAACCGGGTGCGCGTTCTTCGCGAACACCAAGGCGGCCGCGGATCTGGACAACCACTTCAACGTGGCGACCGAGCGCGTGGCGCTCGCCGAGGCCGCCGCGCAGAGGGTGGACGACCGCGTCGACGAGATCGAGGCGGTGCTGCGCGCCCAGGGCCTGGACCGCGCGTCCGGCCAGCAGACGGTCGAGCAGATGGGCGCCGACGTGGCCGCCATGCGCGGCTCGATCGAGGAGGTGCAGTTCGCCGTAAAGGGCCTGCGCGCCGACTTCGACGCCTACCAGATGGACCAGGAGCGTCGCCTGCTGCACGCCGAGTCCCGCCTCGCGCAAATCGAGAAGCTGCTGGGCGTCACCGCGCCGCCGCCGCCGCGTCTGGACGCCGGCACCACCCCCGCGGAAGGCACCGCCGCCGTGCCCACGTCGGACCCGGTGAACGGCAACAGCAGCACGGCTCCGCCTGCCACGCTCGACGAGCGCCTGGACCTGGCCGAGCAGCGCATGGCCGACGGACAGCAGTCCGCGGCGCGCGCCATCCTCGAGTCCGCGCTGATCGCCAACCCCGATCACCCCCGCGCGAGCGAGGCGCAGTACCGCATCGCCGAGACCTGGTTCAACGAGGCCAAGTACAAGGACGCCGCGCGCTCCTTCCAGGCCGTGCTCGACCGCTACCCCAAGAGCCCGTGGGCGCCGTGGTCCATGCTGCGCATCGGCGAATGCTTCGACGGCATGTCGCGCCCCAAGGACGCCAAGCCATTCTACGACGGCGTCGTGCGCAACTACCCGGGCACAGACGCGGCCAAGGAAGCCACCGCCAAGCTGGCGGCGCTGCCTCACTAGGCGGTCAGGTTCACGGGCTTCCGTCGCGCGACAGGCGCGAGCGGGACCGCCGCGAGACGACTAGCCGACCTCGGGCCAGCGCTCCGGCATGGCGGGACCCGGGGTCTCGCCGCGGATCTCGATGAGCTGGTTGTGCGCGTCCACCCGAACGACGGTGGGGACGTGGCGGCGGGCCTCGGACTCGTCCATGTCCGCGAAGGTGGCGAGGATGACGATGTCACCCGGGCGGACGAGGTGGGCTGCGGCGCCGTTCACGCAGATGACGCCGGAGCCGACCGGGCCTGCGAGCGTGTAGGTCATCAGGCGCGTGCCGCGCGTGACGTTCCAGATGTGGACCTCTTCGTGCTCAAGCATGCCGGCGGCGTGCAGGAGGGTCTGGTCGATCGTGACGCTGCCCTCGTACTGGAGGTCGGCGTGGGTGACGGTCGCACGATGGATCTTGGAGAGGAACATCCGACGGCGCATACGAACCTCCATTCGGTACGGGCCTCAACAGAGGTCCCGGCCAGGGCTCGAAAGGAAGCGTATCGCGGTTCTGGGGCGAACGTCTAGGCGGGCGGGATAGGGGGCGCCGCGGAGGACGCGATGATCCGGGTCAGCGTAGCGCCCATGATGGACCGGACCGATCGGCATTACCGATGGTTCCTCCGACAGATAACGCGGGACACGCTCCTGTACACGGAGATGATCACCGCCCGCGCCATCCGGCACGGAGACCGCGAACGATTGCTCTCGTTCGACGCGGTGGAGCACCCGATCAGCGTGCAGCTTGGTGGTGACGATCCCGCAGAGCTGGCGTCGGCGGCCCGTGTGGCGGTCGAGGCGGGCTACGACGAGGTGAACCTCAACGTGGGCTGCCCGTCGGATCGCGTGCAGGCGGGGCGCTTCGGCGCGTGCCTGATGGCGCACCCTTCACAGGTGGCGGACTGCGTCACCGCCATCCGCGAGGCCGTCCCGGTCGAGGTGACGGTCAAGCACCGCATCGGCATCGACGACTTGGACTCCTACGAGCACATGCTGGGCTTCGTGGACGTGGTCGCGCAGGCTGGGTGTAAGCGGTTCAGCGTGCACGCCCGCAAGGCGTGGCTGACCGGCCTGTCGCCCAAGGAGAACCGGACCGTCCCGCCGCTGCGCTACGACGACGTGTACCGCCTCAAGCGCGAGCGCCCTGATCTGGACATCGAGATCAACGGCGGGGTCACCACGGTGGCGCAGGTGATGAGCCACCTGGAGCACGTGGACGCCGTGATGATCGGGCGCGCCGCGTACGACGACCCGTGGCTGATGGCCGAGGTCGCGCGGGCCGCGCTGGGCGAGTCGGTGCCGTCGCCGGACCGGCTGGCGGTGGTCGAGGCGGTGGCCGAGCGCGTCACTCAGGTCCGGGCGGCGGGGGAGTCGGCGTGGCCGCTGCTCCGCCACCTTCACGGGCTGTTCCATGGCCAGCCGGGCGCGCGGGCGTGGAAGGCAGCGATCACCCAGGCCGGTCGCACCGGCGAGGTCGCGCCGATTCGCGAATACCTGGAGCGGGGCAGGGCCCGGGAAGCGTCGGCGGGGGCGGCGTGACGCTGCCGTTCGACACGTTTGGTCCGGAGGGAGCCGGCGCGGACGCGGAGGTCCGCGAAGCCTGGATCCTTCATGGGATCCTGGGATCGCGCAGGAACTGGCGGGCGTTCACCCGCAACCTGGCGCCCACCTTGCCGGGTTGGCGGATCCGGACGCTGGATCTCCGCAACCATGGGGACGCGCCGCCCATGCCCGGGCCTCACACGGTGCACGCCTGCGCCCATGATCTGGTCGACACGGCGAACGCGCTGGGGCGTGGCCCGGACGTGGTGATCGGGCACTCGTTCGGTGGGAAGGTGGCGTTGGCGCTGGCCGATCTGGAGCCCGCGTGGCTCAAGCAGATCTGCGTGCTGGACTCAGCTCCGGGGCCGGTGGATCTGCCGCTGCGATCCGGCGAGCAGGACGACGTCGTCAGGCTGATCGGGGCGCTCGCGGGAATTCCGCTCCCCATCGCGAGCCACGGCGCGCTGGATTTACGCCTGCGTCAACTTGGCTTTGGACCCGTGTTGTCGTCGTGGATGACCACCAACTTGCGGGCGGGTCCCGACGGTGGCCTGATCTGGCGCTTCGATCTGGCAGGCGTGCGCGAGCTCCTCACCGACTACGCCCGGTGGGACGCGTGGCCCACGATCGCGCGCACGCCGGTCTCAGTGAGCCTTCTGCGGGCCACGCGCGGCGATCGCTGGACCCCAGAGCTGGTGGAGTTTGCTGCATCCCTGGCCGACGGCGGCCGCGTCTCGCTGGAGAAAATTGACGCAGGGCACTGGGTACATGTGGATGCCCCCGAACAGCTTGGAATGTGGCTACGAGGCAAGCTTTCGAGAGTACCGTGACCAAGCCGCGAAAGATCGTCGCGGAATTTGCGTCAAAGTTCTTTCGGGTGACACGACCACCGTGTATACAGCCCATGCCCGCATCGGAGTAGCCCATGAAGCCCATCCTCTTCGCTCTTACCGCCTTGATCGCGGCGGCGTGTTCCACGACGCCCGTTGACACCAAGGACACGGACCTGGTCGGCACCGACGACACCGTCGACACTGACACCGTCTTCAATCCCGGCGGCGGCGACTCCGGCGACACGGCGGTCGCCGACACGTCGCAGTCCAGCGGCGGCGGCGGCGGCGGCGGCGGCGGCGGCGGCGGCGGCGGCGGCGGCGGCGGCGGCG
>CAIOSP010000103.1 GCA_903861005.1 uncultured Pseudomonadota bacterium | reverse complement strand
GGGTGAGACACCAGCCCCCCCGATAAGTACTGTGCAGGGCGTCGAGGCAGTTCACCGTGACCCAGTCCGAAAATCCGTCGCCGAAGCCAGTCCCAGATGCCGAGGTGCTGGCCGTCGCGCGCCGCCGATCGTTCACCGCCAAGTACAAGCTCCGCATCCTGCGCGAGCTCGACGCCGCGACCGAGCCTGGCCAAGCAGGCGAGGTGCTGCGCCGGGAAGGGCTGTACAGCTCGCACGTCACCGACTGGCGTCGGAAGCGTGAAGCTGGCGAGTTGCAGGGGCTCGCGACGAAGCCGCTCGGTCGGCCGAAGGGGCAGAAGAACCAGGCCGATGCTCGCGTCGCCGGCCTGGAGCGCGAGCTGGCCCGAGCCAGGGAAGATCTCCGCAAGGCGCGCATCATCATCGCGGTCCAAAAAAAAGTCGCCGAGATGCTGGGCATCCTTTCGACCGACAGCGACGGGAAGGACTCGTGATCGCCGCTGAGGAGCTCGGCCGCGACGTGGGCGTCGTGGGTGCGTGTACAGCGTTGGATGTGTCGCGTGCGACGCTGTACCGTCACCGGGAACCTGCGCCGGAGGTCCAGGCTGTACGGCCGCCAAGCCATCGCGCGTTGACGGAGGGGGAGCGCGTGTGCGTGCTCGGCGTGCTGAACTCCGAGCGCTTCGCCAACGTCGCACCCGCTGAGGTGTACGCCACGTTGATCGACGAAGACACGCGTCACTGCTCGATCTCGACGATGTACCGGCTGCTCGGCGCGAACGACCTCGTGCGGGAACGTCGCGATCAACTTCGGCACCCCGCGTACGCAAAGCCTGAGCTGCTCGCGACCGGCCCCAACCAGCTTTGGTCCTGGGACATCACGAAGTTGAGGGGCCCCGTAAAGTGGACCTGCTACCACCTCTACGTCATCCTCGACGTGTTCAGCCGGTACGTCGTCGGCTGGATGATCGCGGAGGTCGAGAGCGATGAGCTGGCCAAGCGCCTGCTCGCCGAGACCATCGGCAAGGAGGAGGTCGACGCGACGAAGCTGACCGTGCACGCAGACCGCGGCGCGTCGATGCGGTCGCGGCTCGTCGCGCAACTGCTCGCCGACCTGGGCGTCACGAAGACCCACAGCCGTCCGCATGTCTCCGACGACAACCCGTTCTCGGAGAGCCAGTTCAAGACGATGAAGTACCGGCCGGAGTTCCCGGACCGGTTCGGCTCGATCGAGGACGCGCGCGCGTTCAGCCGACGGTTCTTCCAGTGGTACGGCCACGAGCATCGTCACCACGGCATCGCGCTGCTGACCCCCGCGCAGGTTCACCATGGCCAGGCCGACATCATCCTCGCCAAACGCCAGCGCGTGCTCGACGCGGCCTACCTAGCTCATCCAGAGCGGTACTCGAAGCCGCCGCAGGTTCCGCAGCTCGCGCGCACGGTGTCTGAGGATCCTACACATCTCGGCACGACCTGATCCAGCGCTGTCTCTTCGCTTCCCCAGGACTCCTCACGGCCTGTAGGTGGTGCGATCGTCGCGTTCGTGCGATCGGGTGCCACCCGACCCGGACTCCGACATGCGCGCT
>CAIOSP010000102.1 GCA_903861005.1 uncultured Pseudomonadota bacterium | reverse complement strand
TCCGGCCGAGGGCGGCTGTGATCGAGACGAGGAGTCCGATCTCCCTGAAGACTACGCCCCCAAGGGGGGCGTGGGGCGTGAGGCCTACGTAGATGAGCCTGAGGATGGGCCAGCACCGACCGACGACGCGCCGGCCGCGGCAGCCCTTCCGGTGGACGTCTTGGACGCCGTAAAGGCGGGGAAGAAGGCCGCGCGCGGCTCGTCAGATCCGGACCTCCTCCGCCTGCTGCTCGACGGCGGCGTGCTGCCGTCCTACGCGTTCCCGACGGACGTGGTCGCGTTTCATGTCATCGACCCGACCTCTGACCCGTACCGGCCTCGGTACCTGTACGAGGCCTCCCAGGGCCTGGAGCAGGCGCTGTCTCAGTACGCCCCTGGCCGGATGGTGGCGCTGGACAACCAGACCTTCCACGTCGGCGCGCTCTACGATGGGAGCCCGGGCCAGATCGAGCGCATCCAAGAGTACCAGAGCCGCCAAGTCTACCTGCTCTGCAAGCACTGCGGGCACTACACGCAGCGCGACGGCGACAATGAGCTGACGCTCGATGCCTACGATCGGACGGACGGCAACGTCCCCACGCGGCCGTGCGCCCTCTGCGGGAGTGACGGCGCTCTGGCGCGGTGGATGCGGCCGACCGGCTTCCTGGCGACGGACGTGGACGCGAACGCCAGGGACCGCGAGGCGCCGGCGTACGCCACGTCGGCGAAGCTCGTGCTGCCAACCCCGTCGTCTGCCGACGATGGGCAGGCGCTCACCGTCCGCGAGGTCTTCGAGAGCCGCGGCCGCCTGATCAGCGGGTGGTTCGCCCCGCTTGTCGTCCTGAACGAGGGACCCAGCGACGCGGGGTACGTGTACTGCACCGTATGTGGGCTCATCGAGCCGCTGGACACCGCCGCCAAGAGCGCGTGGCGTGTCAACCACGCGACACCCCACCGCAAGCCGTTCCCGACGCCCCCGGGCGAGGAGCTGTGCGAACAGCCCCGCGTCGCGTCGAGGCTCACCCTCGGCTACCGGTTTCAGACGGACGTGGCCGTGCTGTCGCTAGACCTGGTGAAGGCCGGCATCGCGCTGAACCCGAAGTCCGGGGAGGCCCGCGCCGCGCTGCACAGCTTGGCTGAGGCCGTCGCGATCGCGGCCGCCGAGCGCGTCCTCAAGCTCCAAGAGGGCGAGCTTGAGGCTGGCTTCCGCTGGCCCGGCGGGGACGCCGGGCGGGCTGGGCTCGCGGTCGAGCTTTACCTGTTCGACCGCGTGCCTGGCGGCGCCGGGTACGCGGCGGAGGCCGCGCGCCAGCTGGCGACGGTGCTTCGCGAGACTAGGGCGCTCTTGAATTGCGAGCGATGCTGTGGATCGTCTTGCTACAGCTGCTTGCGTCGGTATCGGAACCAGCTGCACCACCGCGAGCTCGACCGGCACCTGGCGCTGTACGTGCTCGACGCGCTCCGGGACGGCAAGCCGCCCGCGGAGTGGGCGCCGGAGTCCCACGTCGCGGCGGTCACGCTGGTCGCGGAGAGCGTGCGCTCGCAGTTGGCCGCGCGTGGCGCCGAGGTCACGTGCGAGGGCTGGCCGGTCGAGGGTGCGCCCCGAGCGGGCGCGCGCCTGCTGGGCGCCGGAGGCGTCGAGCTCCTGCTCGCGCTGGGCAGGCCTTTTCAGCAGGAGGGCGCGATCGGAGAGATCGCGTCCGCGCTCGCGCAGGCTCGGTTTGACGAGGAAGAGGCGAACGGCGGCCCGGGCCTTCGCCACATGACCGTCTCCGCCTACGACGCGAGGCTGAACCTCCCGGCGGTGGCGCTCGAGGCGCTCGATGTCTGGGGTTGATCTTGATCCACCTTGGTGGACACCCTGCTAAGCGACAAGCGAGGTGCCGTGATGGAGCCGAAGAGTCAGACCGCCGACAAGGCGAAGAAGGTCAAGACGCCCACCAGGAAGGCGCGTCGTCAGTACACGGAGGAGTT